>CAYZFN010000153.1:0-13262 GCA_964477695.1 uncultured Enterobacteriaceae bacterium
GCGATCGGAACCGTGATGCTCCGCGCGATGAGCAGCGCCGCGACGATGCCGACCGCGATCGAGAGCAGGACGCCGCCGCCGTAGACGACCAGCGAGCGCTTCGCGCCGGCTTCGATAAAGGAGGGCGGGATGCCGATGGCCGCGGTCCATCCCGTGGAAGGCGAGCGGCTGTAGGCCGTGTAGACGCGATCGCCTTCCAGCGCATAGGTGATTCCCGTGCCCTCGGGAAGACCTTCTGACATCAGCTGCCTGAGCTGGGGCGCGGGCTGTCCGCCGAGAAACTCCTCGTGCTGGCGCGAGCGGGCGACGCGCAGGCCCTTCGCATCGAAGACCGACACCACCCAGTCCTGCGGCAGCCGTTGCCGGTTGAGTACGTCCACGAAGGCGTCGGGCTTGACCGCCGCAGTGAGGACATAGCGCACCTCGCCCTCGCGCACCACCGGCACGCGGATCGGTACGGCCCACCGTCCCTCGGGTCCGCGCGAGAGCGCGCCGATCACCGGCGAGGCCGAGCGCACCGCCTCGTCGAAGCTCGGCCGATCGAGCACCCTCGGCAGGCGGCTGTTTAACGGGTAGCGCGCGTTCAGCAGCGGCCTGCCCGACGGCTCGGCGAGCGTGACGGTCAGCCAGTCCGCACGGCCGGCGAGCGTCCGCTCCATGACCCGGTGATAGCGGCGGAAATCGTGCTCGTCCAGCGCCGGTCCGACCGCTATGCCCTCGAGCACGGCGATGGCGCGGCGCAGCTCCGAATCCTCGGCGATCGTCAACGCGCGCGTGATCTCGAGGCTGAGCCGCTCCGCCTGCTTGTGCTGCTGCAGCCAAAGTGCGCCCAGCGCGACGCCGGTCATCGCGGCGATCGGCAGCATGGCGGCAACGACGAGCAGGAAAAGGCGCCGGCGCAGCGGCACGCCGCGGGTCATGGCCGCGCGTATCTTTGCAGGAAGGCGAGGATGTCTGCGACCCTGAGCTGCGGCTCGTCGGGGTCGGGCTGCGAGCCGACCACGCGGTTCATCCACTGCATGTTCTGCTGCATGCGGGCGACCACGGCGCGCCATTCGGCGGCCGTGTGGCGCCGCGGATCCGGGAGCTCATGGCATTGGCTGCACGCGAGGCGGAACGCCTCGCCGGAAGGCTGCGCGAGCTCGGGGTAGCGCCTGGGATCGAGAGGCTTTTGCGAATGCCGCCTCAGGTACGCGACCAGGGCGCGCTGCTCCTGCTGCGAGGGGGCCTTCACGTCGGCCATCAGGTCGGCCATGAGCGTGCCCATGTTGCCGCGTCCCTGCATGCGCAGAACCATGCGCGCGACGATATCCGGCCACTTGCCCGCGTGGTGCATCGCCGGGTTGGGCAGGTTGTGGCACTGCACGCAGTAGCGCTGGACGAGCTGCGCGCCTGCCGAGCCGGGCTCGGGAACCTGGCGCGCCTCGAAGGTGGGCGGGAGGATGCGCTCGAGGAGCGGCCCATACTCGCTTTCTGCCCAGCGCTTTTTCGCGTCCGCAGCTTCGTCGCCGAACGCCGCGGCCGCTACGAAGCCAAGGATGAGCGCGAGAAGGCGCATCGCTACAGAGTATGCCGGCGGTCGCCGCGCGAGAACCCCGCGAGCGGCGCTGCCAGGTTCCGCCCGACCGCCAGCACCTTGAAGAGCTCGCCCATTTCTGCCGGCGAGAGCAGCTTCTGCGCCTGCGCGGCGATCGGCGCGTAGTGCAGCGCGTTCTCCGCGTTCACCTCCGCTAGCACGTCGGTGATGCCGCAGTTCACGAGAAACTGCGCTTGCGTCGCATAGCCGAGCACGTCCGCGCCGGCGTCGTGCGCCGCCTCGGCGAGCAAAGTGAAGTCGACGTGCGCGGTGATGTCCTGCTCGCCGACATGCGCGAAGGGGTCGCCATGGGCGCGGTGCCGGTAATGGCACATCAAGGTGCCGCTCGAGCGCTGGGGGTGGTAGTACTCGCGTCGCGGGAAGCCGTAGTCGATGACCAGGATCACGCCCGCCGCAAGGTTCTCCACGAGGTGACGCATCCACGGCGCCGCCAGCAGGTTGAGCTCGCTGATATAGGACCTCGGCACGTCGATCCGCCGCGCCGCGTCGAGCAGCTCGCCTTCGGCGGGGCGATCGAGCCACTCGAGCGGCCAGGAAACGCCGCGCTCGAGGATCGCGCTGCCGGTCCAATGCACGAGGTGCACCGGCATGGCGTCGACGACCTCGTTGGCGATGATCGCACCGCGGAATTGTTTCGGTATCTCGCTCAGAAACTTCACCCGATCCGCGAGGCGAGTGCTCTGCCGGCTGCGCAGCTCGGCGCTCGTCTCGAGGATCAGGTATTCGCATTGCAACGTGTCGAGCAGCACTTCGGCAAGCGCACCGGAGCCGGCGCCGATCTCGAGCACCGCGGGAAAGCCGGCCAGCGCGCGCGCGAGCGTGCGCCCGAACAGCTTGCCGAGCTCGGGAGCGGTCACGAAGTCGCCTTGCGGCCCGAACTTGCGCGCGCCGCTCGCGTAGTAGCCGACACCCGGCTCGTGCAGCGCGAGCTGCATGAAGCGCGCGAAGCTGATCCAGCCGCCGCGCGCGGCGATTTCGTGCGCGATCCGGCCCGCGGCGGACATGCGGCCAATTTACTAGAATCCCTGCGCCCATGGACGAATCGCTCGCAGGCAAGGCCGCGCTCGTGACGGGCGGGGCGCGCCGCGTCGGCGCGGCGATCGTGCGCCGCCTGCACGGCGCGGGCGCGGCGGTGCTCATCCACTACCGCGACTCGGAGGCGGACGCAGCGCAGCTCGAGGGCGAGCTGAACAAGATCCGCCCGAAGAGCGCGCTGCGCGTCAAGGCGGAGCTCCTGGCGCCGATTGCCCCGCGCGCGCTGGTTGCGGCCGCGACCGATGCGTTCGGCCGCCTCGACCTCCTGGTCAACAACGCTTCCAGCTTCTTTCCCGTGCCGTTCGGCCGCATCGAGTCCTCGCACTGGGAGGAACTGGTCGGCTCGAACCTGCGCGCGCCGCTCTTTATCGCCCAGCAGGCGGCCGACGAGCTGGCGCGGCATGAAGGCGCGATCGTCAACATCGTCGACATCCACGCCGAGCGGCCGCTGAAGGGTTACCCGCTGTACAGCATCGCCAAGGCGGGGCTCGCCGCGCTGACCCGTACGCTTGCCATCGAGCTCGCGCCCAGGGTGCGGGTGAACGGGGTGGCCCCCGGCGCGATCGCTTGGCCTGAGGACGGCCAGTTCGAGCCTGCCGAGCGCGAGCGTATCGTCGCCACGACACCGCTCGCCCGCGTCGGCTCGCCCGAGGACATCGCGCAGGCGGTACACTTCCTCGCCTGTGCCCCGTTCGTCACCGGGCAGCTGCTCGCGGTGGACGGCGGGCGCTCGATCTTCATCTAGGACATTCGCATGGCGTGGATCTGGCTCACGCTCGCCGGGTTGCTCGAGGTGGTGTGGGCGATCGGCCTGAAGTACACCGATGGCGTGACCCGCCTCTGGCCCTCGCTCGTCACCGGCGCGGCGATGCTCGGCAGCGTCTACTTCCTCGCGCTTGCGGTGCGCACCATACCGATCGGCACGGGGTACGCCGTCTGGACCGGAATCGGCGCGGTCGGCGTGGCGACCCTGGGTATCCTGCTCTTCAACGAGTCCCGGGATGTCGTGCGCCTGGGATCGATCGCGCTGATCGTCGCCGGCATCGCCGGGCTCAAGTTCTCGTCATGACTGCCCGGCTCGTTCGCATCGACAACCGCAAGGCGCACTACGAGGGCGCAAAGCTCGCGAAACGCATCCGCCGCCAGGCCGGCGAGGCGATCGCCGATTTCTCGATGATCGAGGCGGGCGACAAGGTGATGGTGTGCCTGTCCGGCGGAAAGGACAGCCACGCGCTCCTCGATGTGTTGCTCTCTTTGCAGGAGAAGGCGCCGGTCCCCTTCGAGCTCATCGCCGTCAACCTCGACCAGAAGCAGCCCGGCTTCCCGGCGCACGTGCTGCCCGAATACCTCCAGTCTCGTGGCGTGCCGTACCGCATCGTCGAGCAGGACACCTATTCGGTGGTGAAGCGCGTGGTTCCGGAGGGGCAGACGATGTGCTCGCTCTGCTCGCGGCTGCGCCGCGGCGCGCTCTACCGGGCTGCGGACGAGCTCGGGGCGAGCAAGATCGCGCTCGGCCACCACCGCGACGACATCCTGGCCACCTTCTTCCTGAACCTTTTCCACGGCGGCATCCTCAAGGCGATGCCGCCCAGGCTGCGCTCGGACGACGGCCGCCACGTCGTGATCCGTCCGCTCGCCTACGTGGCCGAGGAAGACCTCGTCGCCTACGCCGAGCAGAAACGCTTTCCGATAATTCCGTGCAGCCTGTGCGGCTCGCAGGAGAACCTGCAGCGCAAGCACGTCGGCGAGATGCTGCGCGAGTGGCAGCGCCGCCATCCCGGCCGCATCGAGTCGATCGTGCGCGCGCTCGGAGAAGTGCGGCCCTCGCATCTGCTGGATCGTCGGCTGTTCGATTTCTGCCGATGAAGAAGCCCACCGTTCGCGAATTGAAGGGCAAGAAGGCGGCCCGCCTTGCCATGCTCACCGCCTACGACTATCCGAGCGCGAAGCTGGTCGCCGAGGCGGGCATCGACCTCATCCTGGTCGGCGATTCGCTCGGCATGGTGGTGCTCGGCTACGACAGCACGCTGCCGGTGACCGTCGACGACATGGTGCACCACACGCGCGCGGCGCGGCGCGGCGCGCCCGATGCCTTCCTGATCGCCGACATGCCGTTCCTTTCCTACGGCACGCCGGAGCAGGCGCTCGCCACCGCGGCGCGGCTGATGAAGGATGCGGGGGCTGACTCGGTGAAGCTCGAGGGCGGCGTGGAAAGCGTGCCGATCGTCGAGGCGCTGCAGCGCGCCGGCGTGCCGGTGCTCGGCCATGTGGGGCTCACGCCGCAGACCGCCTCTGCCCTCGGCGGCTACCGGCTGCAGGGCAAGGACGAGGAGAACGCGCGACGCATCGACGACGGCGCGGCGGCGCTCGAGGCGGCGGGCTGCTGGGGCATCGTGCTGGAGCTCGTGCCGGCAGAGCTTGCGCGGATGGTGACGCAGCGCATCGCCATCCCCACCATCGGCATCGGTGCGGGGGCGCACTGCGACGGCCAGGTGCTGGTGTTCCATGACGTGGTCGGGCTCTTCAGCGGCTTCACGCCGACCTTCGTGAAGCGCTACACGGAAGCGGGTAATGCGATCCGCGAGGCCTGCGCGCGCTATGCCGAGGAAGTGCGCAGCGGCGCATTTCCCGGCGAGGCACAGAGCTTCCCGATGAAGGAAGAGGTGCTTAAGCGCCTCTACGGAAGCTGATGACGCGCGACTAGGTAGAAGCGCCTATGTAGTCCCGGGGTGCCATGCGCCGTTCGCGTCATGGACGCTGGCTAGAATGCCCCTTGCCATGAATTCCCGGCGCCTCGCTCGGCTGCTCGGCTTCCCGGCCCTCGCCACACTGATGGGGCTCGCCCACGCCTCCGGCTTCGCCCCCGATCCGGCGACAACGCGCGAGGCGGTGGTGCAGGTCTACGGCGCGCGCACGCTGGGCATGAAGGGCCTGTTCGGCGTGCACAGCTGGATCGCCGCCAAGCCGACCAATGCGCCGGCCTGGACGGTCTACGAAGTGATCGGCTGGCGCCTGCGCTGGTCGGATACGGCGGTCGTGATCCGCAACCGCGACCCCGATGCGCCGTGGTTCGGCTCGCCGGTCGAGCTCTATGCCGACAAACGCGGCCCCGGCGTCGACGAGCTGATCAAGCGCATCGACGCCGCCGCGCGCAATTACCCGTACGCGCACTCCTATACCCTCTGGCCCGGGCCGAACTCGAATACTTTTGTGGCCTGGATCGCGCGCACCGTTCCGGAGCTGGAAGTCGATCTGCCCGCCACCGCCGTTGGCAAGGACTTCATCGGCACGTCCCTCGTCTCGCGCGCGCCGAGCGGCAGCGGCTACCAGCTTTCGCTTGGCGGGGTGCTCGGCTTCGCGGCGAGCCGCGTCGACGGCTTCGAGATCAACCTGCTCGGTCTCAACTTCGGCGTGAGCGGCTCGGGCGTCAAGCTGCCGCTCGTCGGCCGCATCGGCCCCGCGAAGCCCGCCGCCGCGAACTGAGCTTCCCGCTGTGGACAAGCTGCGGGAGGAGTTCATCGCACAGGCGGTCGTCTGGGCGCCCACCGTCGGCGTCGCGCTCGGTCTGTTCGTCTTTTTTGCGCTGCTCGCGCGCGTTGCGCACTTCGCGGTGCTGCGTGTGGTGCGCCGCCAGCGCGCCCACCTCGCCCTCGGCGAGCTGCTCGCGAGCGTCACGCACCTGTCGCTCGTCGTGCTCGGTGTGATCACGGCGCTCGGCACGCTGGGCGTCAACATCACGGGCATCGTCGCCGGGCTCGGGCTCACCGGCTTCGCGCTCGGGTTCGCGCTGAAGGACAGCATCTCGAACGTGCTCGCCGGCGTAATGATCCTGCTCTACCGGCCCTTCGAGGTGGGCGACCGCATCGACATGGGCGGCCTCGCCGGCCGCGTCACGCATGTCGACCTGCGCTATACCGAGCTCGACAACGAGAGCGAGCGCGTGCTCGTGCCCAACGCGAAGATGCTCACCGACCCGATCCGCGTCGCCAAGCCGCCCGCGCAGCAGGTCGCGGGCTAGCTCGTTTTGACGTAGGTCGCTTCCAGGGCGACGTTGAGGAGCGCCTGGCGCTTCTCCTCTTTCACCACCTTCAGCGCACGCTGCAGCGCGGGCAGGAGCTCCTTGGGATCGCTGACCCGCTCGCCGTGCCCGCCGCTCGCCTGAACGACGTGCTCGAAGCGCGGCGACGGCTCGAGCGTGGCGAAAGGCGGCTGCTTCATGCCCGCCGCCTCGCCCTTGGGATAGACGGAAAGCGTCGAGCGGTGCACCGCCGCCCAGCGGGCGTTGTTCGCGATGATGAAGAGCACGGGCAGCCGCATCGCCTCGGACACGTAGTGTCCGGCGGTCGGGTTGCCGAACATGTACGACCCGTCGCCGAGCATGCAGATGACCGTCTTGTCCGGGACGGCGAGCTTCACGCCGAGCGAAGCGCCGAGTCCCCAGCCGAGCCCGCCCGACGAGGCGCTGCCGAAGTAGCGACCGCTGCCGCGGATCGTGAGCTCTTCCAGGACCGCCGGGTACTCGTTGACCAGGATCGTGTCGCCGTCGAGCAGCTTGTTGACGCACGCCGAGAGCCACTTGCCGGTGATGGCTGCGGGCATCGGCTCGACGCCCGCTCGCGTCTTGCTTCGAATATCGGCAGAGATCTGGGCGATGGCTTTGCGCCGCTCCTCGATCGCCCGCAAGGACACCGCCTGCTTCTGCGCGCTGCGCCAGAGCGCCTGCAGCGTCGGCCCGACCGCGCCGATGAGCGCGATATCGGTGCGAAAGCCGCGCAACGGATAGCGCTCGAACAGCGGATCGGCGCCGACGTGCACGATCTTTGCCTCGCGCCGGGGCGCTCCTTCCTTCGGGATCCACGGCACGTCGCATTCGACGACCAGCACGAGGTCGGCTTCCCTGAGCAGCGAATGCGGATCCCAGCCGCAATGCATCGGGTCCTCGGTGGAGAGCGCGAGGTAGCGCGGCCGGTAGTGCACCACCGGCACGGCGAGCTGGTGCGCGAGCTGCTCGATCGCGTTCGCCGATTCGCTCGTCCGTCCGCCGTTCGCCGTGATGAGCAGCGGATGCTTCGCCTTGGCGAGCAGCTTCGCCGCCTCCTCGAGGCCGTCGAGATGAGCAAGCCCCGGGCTCGCCGCGGCGAGCGTCGCCGTCGGGCTCAGCTCCTTCGCGAAGGAAGACGCGAGGATCTCGCGCGGCAGCGTCACGTACACGGGGCCCTGCGGCTCGCTCTTCGCGATGGCGAGCGCGCGGTCGAGCACCGTCTCGACCTGCTCGGCGTGCCGCAGCTCATAGTCCCATTTGACGAATTCGCGCAGCATCGCCCCCTGGTCGAAATGCTCCTGCGCCCAGTGGATGTAGTTGTTGCGCGCCGCAGGCAGCGCGCCCGACTCGGTGATCGGCGTGCGGCCGGCGGAAAAGAGCATCGGGATGTTCTGCCGCGAGGCGTTGATGATGCCGTTGATCGCATTGGCGGTGCCGACGCCGACGTGCACCATCATCGCCTGCGGCCGGCCCGTGACCATCGTGTAGCCGTGCGCCATGGCGATGCCCATGTTCTCGTGCGGCGTGATCACTACCTGCGGCAGGCGCCAGCCGAGTTTCTGCGCCTTGGCATACGCCTCGACGACCGGCGCGAAATCCGTGCCGCCGTTCGCGAAAAGATAGTCGACGCCGCGCGCGGCGAGCAGGCCGAGCCAGGCTTCGGCTGCGGTTTCCGGCTTGATATTGAGTTGCGGCTCGACCTTCGGCGGTTCCTGCCTTGCTGGCGCGGGTTGAACCGGTGTGAGCTTGGTCTGAGTGACTTCCGGCCTGAGTGGCGCGGGTTGAACCGGCGCGGGCTTCGCCGGAGTCATCTCGGGCTTCGATATCTCGATCTCGAGCTTGGTCGGCGCGGGCTGGGGTTTCGGCGCCTCTGGTTTTTTCGCCGTCGGCGTTGACTGCTTCAGGTCGGCGGGAGGTTTTATTGGGATCGTTCGCTCGTCCATGCGGCGGATGGTAGTCCTAGTTCAAAAGGCGTGCTTGTCAAGCGCAACTTGACAGACTAGACTTCTGCGATGAACTGCGCCGAGCGCCTCGTAGCCATTTTCGGCAGCCAGGCGGAAGTTGCCCGGGCTTTTCAGCTTGACCGCGCGGTGGTCCATCACTGGATGAAGACAGGCTATGTGCCGGCGCGCTGGGCGGGCGAGGTGGAGCGGGTCACGCAGGGCCGCATCAACGCGCTCGATATCCTGCACGAGGCGAGCACGAAGAATCCGGTGCGCGTGAAGTCGCGCCCGGAGCATGTTCCTTTTGGTCTTACAGAGAGCGATCCCATGAGCCAGTACGCACCGACGAAGCGCATCCAGTCCTTCCATCCGCCGCAGAGGACGCTCATGGGTCCCGGCCCGACGGAGATCCATCCGCGCGTGCTGACCACGATGAGCCAGCCGGCGATCGGCTACCTCGACCCGATCTTCGTCGAGATGATGGAAGAGCTGAAGTCGCTGCTGCGCTACGTCTACCAGACGAAGAACAACCTGACCTTCCCGCTGTCCGGCCCGGGCTCGGTCGGCATGGAGTACTGCTTCGTCAACATGGTGGCGCCGGGCGACAAGGTCATCGTGTGCCAGAACGGCGTGTTCGGCGGGCGCATGCTCGAGAACGCGGTGCGCTGCGGCGGCAATCCGGTGGTCGTCGAGGACAAGTGGGGCGACCCGGTCGACCCGAACAAGGTCGAGGACGCGCTGAAGAAGAACAAGGACGCAACCGTAGTCGCGTTCGTGCATGCCGAGACCTCGACCGGCTGCCAGTCGGACGCCAAGACCCTCACCCAGATTGCGCACAAGCACGGCGCGATGGTGATCGTCGACGCCGTCACCTCGCTTGGCGGCAGCCCGGTGAAGGTCGACGAGTGGGACATCGACGCGATCTATTCCGCGAGCCAGAAGTGCCTGTCGTGCACGCCCGGCCTTTCGCCCGTGTCGTTCAACGACCGCGTGGTCGAGCACGTGAAGAAGCGCAAAGACAAGATCCACAGCTGGTTCATGGACATGAACCTGCTCTTCAACTACTGGAACGCCGGCACGCGCACCTATCACCACACTGCGCCGACCAACTCGCTGTTCGCGCTGCACGAGGCGCTGCTCCTCATCCGCGAGGAAGGGCTGGAGAACGCCTGGGCGCGCGCCACGCGCCATCACCTCGCGCTCAAGGCCGGCCTCGAGGCGATGGGTATGCGCTTCCTCGTCAAGGAGCAGTACCAGCTGCCGCAGATGAACGCGGTGCTCTGCCCGGAGGGTGTGCCGGAAGCCGAGGTGCGCAAGCGCCTGCTGAACGACTTCGGCATCGAGATCGGCGCCGGCCTCGGGCCGCTCGCCGGCAAGATCTGGCGCATCGGCCTCATGGGCTACAGCTGCCGCCCGGACAACGTGATGCTCTGCCTCTCGGCGCTCGGCTCGGTGCTCTCCGACATGGGCCTGCCCGTGCACGTGGGCGATGCCGAGGCCGCCGCGCACGGCGCCTACGCGCAGATGCACGTCAAGGACGCGCAGCGCAAGAAACGCGCAGCCTGAGGCGAAAAAGGGGTCAGGACCCTTTCTGAGTATCTCGGGCGGCCGGTCCAGAAAAGGGTCCTGACCCCTTTTTCGTGGACACGCTGACCCACGCGCTGTCGGGAGCACTGCTCGCGCGCGCGGCCGCGGATCCCGTCCGTTCCATTCCGCGCCAGGTCGCGGCCGGCTTCTTCGCCTGCGCCGCGCCCGACCTTGATTTCCTGATCAGCCGCTCGCCGCTCGACTATCTCCTGTACCACCGCTGGATCACGCATTCGCTCGTGCTGCTGCCGCTTTGGGCGTTCGCCGTCGCCTGGCTGCTGGCCTGGATACTGCGCGAGCCCGGCGGTTGGCGCGCCTTCTACGGACTCTCGGCCGCGGCGCTCGCGCTGCACATCGGCGGCGACCTGATCACGAGCTACGGTACGCAGATCCTCGCGCCCTTTTCCAACTGGCGCGCGGCGATCGGCACGACCTTCATCATCGACCTGTGGTTCAGCGGCATCATCGCGACCGGCTTGGCGTTTGCCGCCATTTTTCGCAGAAGCAGGATTCCCGCGATCGCAGGCCTCGCGGTGCTCGTCGGCTACGTCGCCTTCCAGTACGTGCTCAAGCAGCAGGCGCTCGAATTCGCGCGAGCGCACGCGCAGCAGCATGGGATGCCGCAAGTGCGCGCCGAACCCCGGCCCGTTTCGCCGTTCAACTGGACCGTGTTCGCGAGCGACGACGAGAAGCACGACGTGGCGAACGTGAACCTGATCCGCCAGGCGCCGAAGTCGTGGCATCCGGGCGACGGCTTCATCGCGCGACTCGACGCGGCTTATCAACCGCTGCCCGCAGCGCTGTGGCTGACCCGCTACCGATACGGCACCGAGGATCCGGTGGGGGCACGCGAGGCGTGGAACTCCGATGCGCTCGCGGTATTTCGCTGGTTCGCGGCGCTGCCCGCCTTCGATGGCAAGGAAGCCGACTGCTACTACTTCGTCGACTTGCGCTTCGCCACACCCGGCCGCGGGCCCACGCTGTTCCGATTCGGCGCCTGCGGCCAGAACGGTGGCTGGAGATTGCGGCAGCCGGGCGAGTGAGACAGCCGGGCGTCAGCGACGGACGAGCGGGCGGAACAATGTCCCCGCACTGACAAAGCCAAACTTGCCGCGCGGTGGTAGCCTGCTAACCTAACCGCGTGATTTTTATAAGAATGATAATGGTTGGGGGGCTGTGCTTGGCCGCTTTCGGTGCCCAGGCGCAAATAGCTTTTCGCGCAGCGACCTCGGCCGGCGTTGCAGGGGCTTCCACCATCGCCTACGGGGGCCAGGGAAGCGCAGCGAACCGCAACGGCTGCGGAACGATCGCACCGACGTTGCCTGCCGGCACCGCAGCCGGCGATCTGCTCCTCGCTGTGGTCGCGACTGGCGACGACTCGACCATCTCGATGGCGGGATGGAACACCCTGTACAACAACATCGGCTCGGCGAACGAGGCCGCCGCGATCTTCTGGCGCATCGCCAGCGGAGGCGACCCGACGACGATCACGCAATCCGGCAACTGCAACGTGATCATCGCGCGAATATCGCGCTTTACCGGCGTCGATCCCGCCCAGCCGGTCGATGTCGGGCCGAGCGCCTCTGTCCAGATCGCGTCCAGCGTGACCAGCGGATCGATCAGCGTGCCTTATTCGGGCGCCATGGTTATCTTCACGGCGCACACGAACGACAACTCGAGCACCGGCGGCCTCGCCGGGTTCACCGAGGCGTACAACTCGCAGACGACGAGCGGCATCGACGCCGCGATTTCGCTCTATTACGATCTGCCGGCGAGCGTTCCGACGTACACCGCTGGACCCTACACGGTGACGAAAACCAGAGGCGCGGACTGGAACCAGGGTGTCGTCTTCGCGCTGCGTCCGCTGAACTCCCGGCTGACGCTGAACGTGCCCGCAGGCACGGCGGCGAACGACGTGCTGATCGCTTCCGTTGCCACCTCGCCTAACGGCACGACGGTAACGCCCCCCGCCGGCTGGACCCAGATTCTGAGCACGTCGCAGGGCGCGGCGAACGCGAGCCGTCTCACGAGCTTCTACCACGTGGCGGGCGGCGCAGAGCCCGCGTCGTACACCTTCGAGCTCGATGGCAGCGCGAGCACTGGCGCCGCGGGCGAGATGACGGGCTACTCGGGCGTCGATACGACGACGCCGATCAATGCGCAGGGCGGCAACGTCACGGCGAGCGGCCTGACCCACGCAGCGAACCAGATAACCACTACGGTCGCGAACGCCATGCTGGTAGGGGCGTTCGAGTTCACCTCCTCGCCGACTGCGGCTAACTGGAATCCGACCGGCGCGCAGGGCATGACGAAGGCGCTTGCGCAATCGTCGATCGCGGGGCCGAACAACGGCGGCGTCGCGCTCGTGATGTCGTACGGCGCGCAGGCGACCGCAGGAGCGACGGGGTCGAAATCCGCCGTGGCGAGCGGCGTGACGGCCGACGTCGGCGCAGCGCAGCTCTTCGCGTTGAATCCCGCTGTGACCCTCGCGCACTACGCCATCACCGTGGTGAGCAGCACGGTCGCGAATTGCGACTATGCGCAAGTCACCATCAGCGGACACGATACGAACCACAACCTCGTCAGCCCGCCTGCCGGGCGCTCGCTCGCCATATCGACGTCGACCGTGAGCGGCGTGTGGCAGGGCCCGGGCACGGTGGCCGGCACGGGCGCGTGGACGCCCTCGGGGGCGAACAACGGCGCCGCCACGTACGTGTGGCCCGGCGGCGAGACGTCGTTCACCGTGACGCTGCGCCAGAGCGCCGTGACGAGCCTGAGCATCAATCTGAACGACGGCAGCGTCGCCGAGCTGGCGCTCGAGGATCCGCTGATCAGCTTCGTCAATTCCGCGCTCCGCATCTCGAACGGCGCCAATGCGTCCGCGTCGATCGGCTCGCAGATCGCCGGCAAGGCATCGAATGTCGGTTTCGGCGCGCAGACGCTCTACCTGCAGGCGGTCCGCACCGACACCGTGACCGGCGCATGCACGAGCATCTTCCCGAACGGCAGCGACGTCTCGGTTCAGGTCGGCGCGCAATGCAACAACCCGGCGAGCTGC
>CAYZFN010000154.1:0-24621 GCA_964477695.1 uncultured Enterobacteriaceae bacterium
GTGCGCGGCGAGGTCGTCGCCTCGACCTTCGACGAGCCGGCGAGCCGCCACGTGCAGGTGGCCGAGATGGTGATCGAGAAGGCAAAGCGCCTGGTCGAGCACAAGAAGGACGTGGTCATCCTGCTCGACTCCATCACGCGCCTCGCGCGCGCCTACAACACGGTGGTGCCGGCGTCCGGCAAGGTGCTCACCGGCGGCGTGGACGCCAACGCGCTGCAGAAGCCCAAGCGCTTCTTCGGCGCGGCGCGCAACGTCGAGGAAGGCGGCTCGCTCACCATCATCGCGACCGCGCTCATCGACACCGGCAGCCGCATGGACGACGTGATCTACGAGGAGTTCAAGGGCACCGGCAACCTCGAGGTGCACCTCGACCGGCGGATGCACGAGAAGCGCATCTACCCGGCGATCAACGTCAACCGCTCCGGCACGCGCCGCGAGGAGCTGCTGATCGACGCCCCGGTGCTGCAGAAGATCTGGGTGCTGCGCAAGCTGCTGTTCCCGATGGACGAGCTGGAAGCGGCCGAATTCCTCATCGACAAGCTGAAAGCCACGAAGTCGAACGCCGAGTTCTTCGACTCGATGCGCCGCGGATAAGAATCTAGAATCGGGTCTCGGGAGGGGGACCCGAAATGCTCGACCACACTCGGCTCGATACTTCGCGTCGAGTCGCCACACCCGAAGGAATCGAGCTCACGCTGAGCCTGGCCGGCCCGGTGCCGCGCGCGCTCGCCTGGGCGATCGATTTCCTGCTGCGCGTCGCCGTGCTGCTGCTCGTGATGTTCGTCGCCTCGCCGCTTGGCCGCGCGGGCGGCGGCATCGTGCTGCTCGCCGCGTTCTTCCTCGAATGGCTGCTGCCGGCGTGCTTCGAGGCGATATGGCAGGGCCAGACGCCGGGCAAACGCGCGCTCGGCCTGCGCGTGCTGAACGACGACGGCACGCCGGTACGCTGGCCCGCGGCGCTGACCCGCAACCTGCTGCGCGCCGCCGACTTCCTGCCTTTCTTCTACGGCGTGGGGCTCCTCGCCATGCTCGTCAACCGGGACTTCAAGCGCCTGGGCGACCTCGCCGCAGCCACGGTCGTGGTGTACGAGCCGGAGAAGCGCACGGCGAGAAAGATCGCGGACGCGCCGGCGATCGCGCCGCCCTTCCCGCTCGCCCTGGCCGAGCAGCGCGCGCTGCTCGATCTCGCCGAGCGCTCGGGGACGCTCACGCCGGAGCGGCTGCAGGAGCTCGCCGAGCTGCCGCGGCCGCTCGTCGGCGGGCTCGACGGACCCGGTGCCGCGGCGCGGCTGCTCGGCATCGCCAACTACCTCGCGGGACGGCATTGAGACAGGCCGTATTCGAAGCCGCGCACGCGTCCCGGTGGGAGGCGTTCGAGAAATTTCTCGCCGACACGAAGCCTCCGCCTTTCGAGCCGCACGAGTTCCCGGCCCGTTACCGCGGCCTGTGCCAGGCGCTCGCGCTCGCCGCCGACCGGCAATACAGCCCCGAGCTGGTCGATCGCCTGAATCGCCTGGCGCTGCGCGGCCACAGCCTGCTCTATCGCAATCGCAGGCGCGAGCTCCAGCAGGTGCTCGAGTTCGTGCTGGGCGGCTTCGCCGCCCTCGTGCGCCGGGAATGGCGCCTGGCCGCGGCCGCAGCGCTCGTTTTCTTCGGGCCGCTCGCGGCGCTGATCGCGGTGCTGCAGGTGTTCCCCGAGTTCGTGCACTACCTGCTCGAACCCGAGCAGATCGCCGCCTTCCACAGCATGTACAACCCGGCCAATACGCGCCTGGGCATGCGCACTGCCGACACCAGCCTGATGATGTTCGGCTTCTACATATGGAACAACGTGCGCATCGGCTTCCAGACCTTCGCCGGCGGGCTCGCCGCCGGCATCGGCTCGATCTGGTTCCTCGCCTCTAACGGCGTGATCATCGGCGCGGTCTCGGGCTACCTTACGCAGGTGGGCTACGGCCGACCGTTCTGGTCGTTCGTCGCCGGGCATTCGGCGCCCGAGCTGCTCGCGATCGTACTCGCCGGCGCCGCCGGCCTGCGCCTCGGGCTCGCCATCATCGCGCCCGGCAATGCGTCGCGCCGCTCGGCGCTGGTCGCCGCCGCGAAGCCGGCGGTGCGGCTCATGTACGGCGCCGCGCTCATGTTCTTCCTCGCCGCGTTCGTCGAGGCTTTCTGGTCGCCCTACACCGCGGTGCCTTTTGCACTGAAGATCGCCGTCGGCGTCGCCGGATGGACGGCGTTCATCGCTTACTTCCTTCTTGCCGGTCGCCCTGGCAAGTCTCGCGCGGAGCGCTCGCGTGCAGCCCGCTGACATCGCCGTCGAGCTGCGCCCGCGCTCGGCCTGGGAAGCGATGGACCTCGGCCTCGCCATGCTGCAGCGCTGGTGGCGGGCGGTGCTCGTGCCGCATGCGCTCGTCCTTGCCGCCGTGAGCGCGCTCGCCACCGCGCTCGGCCTGTGGCTGGAGAAGCCGTGGGTCGCCATCGTCGCGATCTGGTGGCTGAAGCCGCTCTACGACCGCGTCGCGCTCTACGTGCTGTCGCACGCCGTGTTCGGCGAGCTGCCGCGCCTGAGGACCGTGCTGCGCGAGCGGCGCGAGTGGCTGGGCAGCGGCCTCGTTCCCTACCTTCTGCTTCGCTGGTGGCTCGACATGACGCGCAGCTTCAGCCTGCCGGTGCGCCAGCTCGAGGGCAGCCGCGGCCGGGCCGCGCGCGAGCGGCTGTCGGTCCTCGGCCGGCGCACGCGCGCGAGCGCCGTGTGGCTCACGATCGTGTGCATGCATTTCGAGCTGGTGCTCTACTGGTCGCTGCAGCTCTTTACCACGATGCTCGTCCCCGCGAAGGCCTTCGAGGGCCGAAGCTTCTTCGACTCGTTCGCCGGCAGCGCCTGGACCTGGGCGCACGTCGCGGCTTACGCCGGCGCAGTGCTCGTGCTCGAGCCGTTCTATGTCGCAGGCGGCTTCGCGCTGTACCTCAACCGCCGCACGCTGCTCGAAGGCTGGGATCTCGAAGTCGCCTTGCGCCGCCTCGCCGAACGCCACGCCGCCCTGGCGGCCGGAGTTCTTCTCGGATTGGCATTCCTGGTGACGCCGCCGCAGGCCTACGCACAGAAGGATCCCAAGCAGGCGATCGCCGAGGTGCTGAAAGCGCCCGAGTTTCCGCATGAGCACGAGACGCTGCAATGGATGCCGCGCAAGCAGCCGCGCCAGGCCGACACGCCGAAGTTCGTGGTCGGCGACTGGCTGGCGCGCGCCGCCCGCATCGTGCTCTGGGCGGTAGTCGGCGGCGCGATTGCCTTCATACTCTGGCAGCTCTACCGGGCGCTGCCGCGCCTCGCCGCCGAGCCGCGCAAGGAGTACCGGCCCCCCGAATCGCTCTTCGGCATGGCGCTCGCGCCGCAGTCGCTGCCTGCGGACGTGCCTGCCACCGCCGCGGCGCTCGCCGGGGAAGGAAAGGTGCGCGAAGCGCTCGCCCTCCTCTACCGCGGCGCGCTCTCGCAGCTCGTGCACCGCCGCGGCGTGCGGCTGCTCTCGAGCCACACCGAGTCCGAGGTGCTCGGCCTTGCGCCCGCCGAGGCAACCGGGTATTTGCGGGTGCTGATCGATGCGTGGCGCGCGTGCGCCTATGCGCGGCGACCCCCGGCCGTCGAAACGGTGCAGACCCTCGCGCAGGGATACGGAGCGTTGTGAGCTCGCGCGTCCTCATTCCGCTCGTCGCTCTCGCCCTCGTAGTGCTCGGCGTTCTTTGGTTCCTGCAGACCTACGAGCGCGTCCCGAGCAAGGAGTACGTCCCGGCTTCAGGCGAGGCACGGTTGCGCGACTTCCTCGCCGCCGAGCGCTTCGCCGAGCGCATGGGGCTGCGCTCGAGCGAGCTGCGCTCGCTGGCCGACCTCGACACGCTCGCTCGCTCCGGCGTGCTGCTGATGCCGGGCCACCGCCAGGCGCTGGACGCGCCGCGCGCCGCCCGGCTGCTCGCGTGGGTCGAGGCGGGCGGACACATGGTCGTGGAAGCGGAGCTGCTCGGAGTCGACGATCCGCTCTTCGCCGCGCTCGGCATAGCGCGCGAGGCGCGCGAATTCATCCTGAAGCCGCTGTTGGTCGATATCGACGGGCGGCCGCTCAAGGTGTTGTTCGTCAGCCGCATGGCGCTGCGCAGCGCGGTTACGCCGCGCCTGCAGGTGGGCGATCAGCTCGTGAGCTTCCCGCGCGGCAAGGGATTGGTCACCGCGGTCACGAACCTCAACTTCGCGCGCAACGACTTCATCGGCGCCAACGATCATGCCGAGTTCCTGTGGAAGGTGCTCACGCTCACCCCGGCGCCGGTGCTCCAGGTGTTCTTCCGGCCGGAGCGGCTTTCGCTCTGGAATTTCCTCTGGGAAAAGGCCCTGCCCGTGCTGATCGGAAGCGTCCTGTTGCTGATCTTCTGGCTGTGGCGCATTGCACCGCGCTTCGGCCCAGTGCCCGCCGATGCACCGCCCGCGCGCCGGCGTCTCCTCGACCACCTGCTCGCGAGCGGCCGCTACCTCTGGACCCAGGGCCTGCGCGCGCACCTGGCGGTCGCAGCTCGCGATGCGGCGCTGCACCGCCTCGCCCGGGCGCAGCCCGACTTCGCGCATGCCTCCGCCACCGAGAGGGCGGCCCGCGTGGCCGCGCTCGCCGCGATCGCGCCGGAAGAAGCGCAACGCTTTATCGCCGCCGGCGGCGCGCTGCGCGGCGCCGACTTCATGCGTCTCGCCGCCATCGCCCAGCGCCTGCATTTCGCGCTCGAGAGAGGAAGCCGATGAACGTTGCCGCTACCCCGGAGCAATTCAGCCAAGCCGCCGAGCTCGCCGCCGCCCTGCGCACCGAAGTCGGCAAGGCGCTGGTCGGCCAGAAGGAGGCGGTCGACGCGGTGCTCGTCGCGCTGCTGAGCGGCGGCCACGTGCTGATCGAAGGCGTGCCCGGCCTCGGCAAGACGCTCCTCGTGCGCGCGCTCGCGCGAACCTTCGGCGGCAGCTTCGGCCGCATCCAGTTCACGCCCGATCTCATGCCCGCCGACGTCACCGGCCACACGCTCTACGACCCGAAAAACCAGGTATTCACCGCGCGGCGCGGCCCGGTGTTCGTAAACCTGCTGCTCGCCGACGAGATCAATCGCGCGCCGGCCAAGACCCAGGCGGCGCTCCTCGAGGTGATGCAGGAAGGCCAGGTGACGATCGAGGGCGCCGCGCACCTGCTCGAGCCGCCGTTCATGGTGCTCGCCACGCAGAACCCGATCGAGCAGGAAGGGACCTACGCGCTGCCCGAAGCGCAGCTCGACCGCTTTCTCCTCAAGGTGCGCATCGACTATCCCTCGCAGGCCGAGGAAGCGGCGATGGTGCGCCAGGTGATCACCGGCAAGGTGGGGGACCGCCTCGACGTCGATGCGGTCGCCGAGCTCGTGAAGCCGGCGACCGTGGTAACCCTGCAGCGCATCGCCGCGAGCCTGCGCATGGACGATGCCGTGCTCGATTACGCAGTGCGCCTGGTTCGCGCGACGCGCAACTGGGCGGGCGTGGTCGCCGGCGCCGGCCCGCGCGGCGGCATCTCCCTCATGCGCGCGGCGCGCGGCGCGGCGCTCCTCGAAGGGCGCGACTACGTAACGCCCGACGACGTGAAAAAGATGGCGCTGCCGGCGCTTCGCCACCGCATCCGGCCGGCGCCCGAGCTCGAGCTCGAAGGGCGCGACAACGACGCGATCCTCAAGGGCCTGCTCGAGAAGATCGACGCGCCGCGGAGCTAGCCTTGGCATTGCCCTCAACGACCCAGCTATGGCTGCTCGCTGCGCTCGGTGCGCTCGGCATCGCGGTGTCGATCTTTCCGGATTTCCATGCGCAATGGTGGGTCGCCGCGGCCGCCCTGCTCGTCGCGGCGGTGGCCGATCTGGTCGCCGGCCTGCGGCTCGCGCCGCCCGAGGTCGAGCGGCTGCTTCCCGCGACCCTCGCGCTCGGCGTGCCGCTGCAGGTGCGCCTGCGCGTACGCAACGCGACGCGCGGCGCGCTCGCCGCCGAGCTCTACGACCATCATCCGGCGAGCTTCGAATGCCGCGGCCTGCCGCGCCGCGTGTCGCTCGCGCCCCGGCAATGGATGGAGTTCGCCTACGAAGCGCGGCCGCTCACGCGGGGCCAGGCGACGTTTTCCGCCGCGGAGCTGCGACTCGCCTCGCCGCTGCGGCTCTGGCAGGTGACGCGGCGCGCCGGCGAGGCGAGCCCGGTGCGCGTCTACCCGAACTTCCAGGCGCTCGCGCGCTACACGCTGCTCGCCACCGACAACCGGCTGTCGCAGATCGGCGTGCTCCAGGTGCGCCGGCGCGGCGAAGGCACCGAGTTCCACCAGCTGCGCGAGTACCGCGAGGGCGATGCGCCGCGCGCCGTCGACTGGAAGGCGACCGCGCGCTCGGGCCGCCTGATCTCGCGCGAGTACGAGGAGGCGAAGGACCAGCGGGTGCTGCTGCTGGTCGACTGCGGGCGCCGCATGGCATCGAAGGATGGGGCGCTCTCGCATTTCGACCACACGTTGAACGCGTCGCTGCTGCTTGCACACGTCGCATTGCGCCAGGGCGACGCCGTCGGCATGATCACCATGGGCGGCGTGAGCCGCTACTGCGAGCCGCGCAAGTCGGTAGCCGCGCTGCACGCGCTGCTCAACCACGCCTACGACATCGAGCCGACCCTCGCCATGCCGGACTACGAGCGCGCCGCGAGCCAGGTGATGCTGCGCATGCGCCGCCGCGCGCTCGTCATCCTGCTCACCAACCTGCGCGACGAGGACGACGACGCGCTCCTGCCGGCGCTGCGGCTGCTGCGCACGCGCCACCTGGTCGTGCTCGCGTCGCTGCGCGAGGCGATCATCTCGCGTGCCCTCACGGCGCGCGTCGACACGTTCGAGCGCGCGGTGACGCACGCCGCCGCGGCCGACTATCTGGAGGCGCGCAGCCGCATCTTCCGACGCATCGAGAACACCGGCGCGATCACCCTCGACGTCGAGCCGGAGCGGCTGCCGATCGCGCTCGTCAACCGCTACCTCGGCCTCAAGCGGGAAGGTCGCCTGTGAGAAAAGAACCTGTATAATCCGCGCCTTCCTACGAAAGCGGCAGCCATGAAACCAGGCATCCATCCCGAATACCGGGCGGTGATCTTCCTCGACACCAGCTCCAACCACGGCTTCCTCACGCGCTCGGCCATCGACACCAAAGGCCGCGACACCATGAAGTGGGACGACGGCAAGGAGTACCCGGTGGTCAAGGTCGAGGTGTCGTCGGAATCGCACTCGTACTACACCGGCAAGCAGAAGATCGTCGATACCGCCGGCCGGGTCGAGAAGTTCAAGCGCCGCTACACGAAGAAGACCGGCAAATAACGCGCGGGGCAATGGCGCCCCGTTTCAATCTCACCTCGCGGGCGCTGCTTGCAGCGCTCGCCGCAGTGTTCCTCGTGCCCGGCCTCGCCGGCCACGACCTCTGGAAAACCCAGGACGCGATCGCGCTCGGCATCGTGCACGACATGGCGACGAGCGGCGACCTCGTCGTGCCGCACGTCGGCGGCATCGTCTGGCTGGAGGACGGGCCGCTCTATCACTGGCTCGCGCTCGGCTTCGGGCTGGTGTTCCGCTTCGCGCTGGATTTCCACGCCGCCGCCCGGCTGGCGAGCGCGGCGCTTCTCGCCGTCGCGTTCATGCTGGTCTACCGCGCCGGGCGCAACTTTGCGCCACTCGAAGAGCGCCGGATGTCGGGCGCGGCGGCGATGCTGATCCTCCTCGGCTGCGCAGGGCTGATGTTGCGCGCGCACGAGGCCGTGCCGGAGCTCGCCTCGCTCACCGCGATCTGCGGCGCCTTCGCCGCGCTGGTCCATGCGCCGGCTCGTCCGATCGGCGCGGGCATTGCGTTCGGCGTGGCGCTCGGCCTCGCGTTCCTTGCCGGAAGCTGGATCGCGCCGCTCGCGCTCTTCATCGCCGCGATAGCCGCGCACGTGGCCTGCCCGTCCTGGCGCACGCGCGCCGCAGCGCCCTTCTTCGCCGCGGCTCTGTTGTGCGCAATCCCCGTTGCGGCGAGCTGGCCGGTCGCGCTCGCGATGCGCTCGCCCGAGCTGTTCGCCGAATGGTCGACCTACCTCGTGGAGGTGCACGGCGCCGTCGGCGAGAACGCGCGGCACCTGATCGCGAACGGCAGCTGGTTCACGTGGCCCGCCTGGCCGCTTGCGCTTTGGGCGGCGTGGTCGCTGCGCCGGCGCTGGCGCGACCCGCGGCTGTTCGTCCCGGGGGCCGCGCTCGCTGCCATGATCGTCCTGCAGGTCGCGGCCGGCCTGCCCGAGGACGAAGGCCTGATTCTTTTTCTAGCGCCGCTCGCGCTGCTTGCCGCGCCCGGCCTTTTCACGCTGCGGCGCGGCGCCGTGGCGGCGCTCGACTGGTTCGGCGTGCTCGCATTCGGCTTTTTTACCCTGCTCGTCTGGGTCGGCTACTCGGCGATGACCTTCGGCGCGCCGGCGCCGGTGGCGCGCAACCTCGCGCGCCTCGCGCCGGGCTTCGTGCCGCACGTGCATCCGCTGGCGCTGGTCCTCGCGGTCACGCTTGCCGCGGCGTGGGTGTATCTCGTCTTTTTCACGCCGTTCAATCCGATGCGGGGCGTCGCGCGCTGGGCGGGGGGGATCGTGCTGCTGTGGGGAACGTTCGCGCTTCTGTGCATGCCCTGGGTCGACTACCAGCGCAGCTATCGCTCGGTAGCGCTGCAGCTGAAAAGCCGGCTTCCCGCCAACGGCGGCTGCCTCGCGGAACGCTCGCTCGGCATATCGCAGGCCGCGGCGCTCGACTACCATGGCGACATCCGCGCCCAGCCGTTCGACTTCCGCAGGCCCGCCGCCTGTCCGTACGTGCTGGTGCAGGGCACGCCGGGGCATGAATTCGACGCACCGCCCGCGCCGGGCAAGGCCGAGTGGGTCCGGGTCGCGGAGTTCAGGCGGCCGGGCGACCGCGCCGAGCGCTTCCGGCTCTACCGTCTGAGAAAGTGAATTGAACACCACCCCGCCCACCGCCTGCGCCGTCTGGCCGAACCTCGCCGCCCATGCCGAAGGCTGGCGCACGCTGCATCTGCGCGAGATCTTCGCGCACGACGTGGCGCGCGCCGTGCAGTTCGTCGCCGAGGCGCCCGGCGTGCGCTACGACTATTCGCGTCAGCGCATCGGCGCACTGACGCTGCGCCTGCTCTCGCATCTCGCCGAGCAACGCGGCATCGTCGAGTGGCGCGAGGCGCTCCTCTCCGGCAGGCCAGTGAACAACACGGAGGACCGCGCCGCCTGGCACACCGCCTTGCGCTCGAGCTCGCCGCCTCCGGAGGTGGCGAGCACCCTCGAGCGGATGCGGACGCTCGCGTCGCAGGCGCGCAAGAATTTCAAGCGGGTCGTAAATCTCGGCACCGGCGGCTCCGACCTCGGTCCGCGGCTGCTTGCCGATGCGCTGTCCGACGGCGTCCTCGACGTGCGCTTCGCGGCCAACGTCGATCGGCGCGATTTCGCGCGCGCCGTCGAAGGCGCGCGCGCCGACGAGACGCTCTTCGTCGTCGCCTCGAAGACCTTCACCACCCAGGAGACGATGGCCAACGCCGCCGCGGCGAAGGCGTGGGGCGGCCGGCACTTTTATGCCGTCACCTCGAACGTTGACGCGGCGAGGCGGTTCGGCGTCGCCGAAGTGTTGCCGATGTGGGACTGGGTAGGCGGGCGCTTCTCGGTCTGGTCGGCCGTCGGGTTTGCGGCGATGTGCGCGATCGGTCCGCGCGCTTTCGAAGATTTCCTTGCCGGGGGACGCGACATCGACGAGCACTTCGCCGGCGCAGCGCTCGAGAAGAACGTCCCGGTGCTGATGGCGCTCGCCGGGGTCTGGAACACGGACTTCCTCGGCTGCACGACGCAGGCCGTGCTGCCCTACTCCAATGCGCTGCGCCTCCTGCCCTCGTACCTGCAGCAGCTCGAGATGGAGTCGAACGGCAAGCGCGTCGACCGCGCGGGCAACGAGGTCGACTATGCGACCGCGCCGATCCTCTGGGGCGCCGAGGGTACGGTAAGCCAGCACTCCTTCCACCAGCTGCTGCACCAGGGCACCCAGGTGGTGCCGACGGACTTCATCGATGTCGGCGAGAACGACGTGTTGAGCGCCAACCTGCAGGCGCAGGCGGACGCGCTCTGCTATGGGACCGACGATCCCGCGTTGCCGCCGTACCGGCAGTACCCGGGCAACCGCCCGTCCAGCATCCTGTCGGTGGAGAAGGCGACGCCGCGCAACCTCGGGCGCCTGATCGCGCTCTACGAGCACAAGGTGTTCGTGCAGGGCGTGGTCTGGAACATCAACAGCTTCGACCAGTGGGGCGTGGAGCTCGGCAAGCAGCTGGCGAACAAGATCCTTTCGCGGAGGTAGGCATGGACCAGGAAACGTTCAACATCAGCATCCGCAAGTTCCTGAAGATGGTCGGCGTCAACTCGCAGCGCGAGATCGAGCAGGCGGTGCAGAAGGCGCTCGCGGCGAACAAGCTCTCGGGCGGCGAGACCCTGCCCGCCCACGTAACGCTGGAGATCCCGCAGCTCGGCCTGAAGGTGCCGTTCCACGGCGAGATCAAACTAAAATAGCGGCATGAACAAGGCGAGAGAATTCGACCACTCGGTCCTCGCCGAGTTGCAGGCGCTGCTCGGCGATCGCGTGTCCACGTCGCCCGCGGTGCGCGAGCACCACGGCAAGGACGAGTCGTATTTCCCGTATGCGCCTCCAGATGCGGTGGTCTATGTGAGGACAACCGAGGAGGTGCGCGACGTCGTGAATATCTGCCGCCGCCACCGCGTGCCGATGATTCCCTTCGGCGTCGGCACCTCGCTCGAGGGCCACATCCTCGCCGTTCAGGGCGGCGTCTCGATCGACCTCTCGCAGATGAACAATGTGCTCGCCGTGCACGAGGAGGACCTCGACGCGGTGGTGCAGGCGGGCGTCACGCGCAAGCAGCTGAACGAGTACATCAAGCACACGGGGCTGTTCTTTCCGGTCGACCCGGGCGCCGATGCGACGATCGGCGGCATGGCCGCGACGCGCGCCTCGGGTACGAACGCGGTGCGCTACGGCACGATGCGCGAGAACGTGCTCTCGCTGAAGGTGGTGCTCGCCGACGGTCGCGTCATCCAGACCTCGCGCCGGGCGAAGAAATCCGCCGCGGGCTACGACCTGACCCGCCTCTTCGTCGGCTCGGAAGGAACGCTCGGCATCATCACCGAGGTGACGGTGCGGCTCTATCCGGTGCAAGAGGCGATGTCCGCCGCCGTATGCGCCTTCGACTCGGTGGACGGCTGCACCCGGACCGTGATCCAGACCATCCAGTCGGGCATCCCGGTCGCGCGCTGCGACATCGTATGCGACAAGACGATCGCCGCGATCAACAGCTACAAGAAGACCGGCTACCGCGTCGCGCCCACCGTGTTCTTCGAATTCCATGGCTCGCAGACTTCGGTCGTCGAGCAGGCCGAGGCGGTGCAGGCGATCGCCCGGGAGCATGGCGGGCACGACTTCCAATGGGCGACCCGGCCCGAGGAGCGCAGCCAGCTCTGGCAGGCGCGCCACGATGCCTACTTCGCCTGCCTGCAGATCCGGCCGGGCTCGCGCGCCGTTTCCACCGACGTGTGCGTGCCGATCTCGCGCCTCGCCGAGTGCGTGCACGAGACGATGGAGGACGTGAAGAGCTACTTCGCGCCGGTGCCGCTGCTCGGCCACATCGGCGACGGCAACTTCCATCTCATGCTGCTCGTCGATCCGGGAAAGCCGGAGGAGACCGAGATCGCCAAGACCTTCAACAAGCGCCTGGTCGAGCGCGCGCTGCGCATGGAAGGCACGTGCACCGGCGAGCACGGCATCGGCCTGGGCAAGATGGGCTCGATGCGCATGGAGCTCGGCGACGACGTGATCGACGTGATGCGCGACATCAAGAAGACGCTCGATCCCGACAACCTGATGAACCCGGGCAAGGTGGTGCCGCAATGAGACCGTTGCTCCTCATCGTGCTGCTGGCCGTACCCTGGGCCTGGGCCCAGCAAAAGCAGGAGCCCGCGAAGGCGGAGCAGCCGCAGCAGCCGCAGCCGCCTGCGAAGCCGCTGATCCTGCGCATCGACCAGCTGCCCGCCTCGGAGCGTGGCAGCTTCACCGTGCACGAGGCACCCTCGGACAATGCGCAGGGCGTTCTGCCGAGGCTCGGCGGCGAGCCCGCGCAATCGTACAGCCCGCGCAGGCCGATCAAGCACGAGGACGGCGACCCGATCCAATGAGCGCGGAGCGGCGGCTGAAGGAATTGAAGCTCGACCTCGGCAAGGTCTCCGCGCCGGTGGCGAATTACGTCAACGCCGTACTTACCGGCAAGCTGCTGTTTCTCGCCGGCAAAGGTCCCAAGGCGCTCGCCGACGGCAAGCGCCCGAGCGGCAAGGTCGGCCGCGAATACACCGCCGAGCAGGCCTACCAGTACGCGCGCACGGTCGGCATCGACCTGCTCGCGGTCATGCGCGCCGAGCTCGGCTCGCTCGACAAGGTGAAGCGCGTGGTCAAGGTGCTCGGCATGGTGAACGCCGTGCCCGAGTTCGCGGACCATCCGAAGGTGATCAACGGCTGCTCGGATCTGTTCGTCGAGGTGTTCGGCGAGCGCGGCAAGCACGCGCGCTCGGCGGTCGGCATGGGCTCGCTTCCCATGGGCATCCCCGTGGAGATCGAGTGCATCGTGGAAGTCGAATAGGCCTCTTTCTAGATCGTCATGACGGTGCGGCGGTAGAACTTCAGCTCCTCGATCGACTCGAGGATGTCGGCCATGGCCTCGTGCTTGCCTTCCTTGGTGAAGCCCTTGGTCGCGTCGGGCTTCCAGCGCCGCACCAGTTCCTTGAGGGTCGACACGTCGAGGTTGCGGTAATGGAAGTGCGCCTCCAGGCGCGGCATCCAGCGCGCGAGGAAACGCCGGTCCTGGCAGATCGAGTTGCCGCACATCGGCGAGGCGTTGGGCGGCACGTGCGCCGCGACGAACTCGAGCATCCGGCCCTCCGCCTGCGCCTCGTTCAGACGCGAGGCGCGCACCCGGTCGACGAGCCCGGTCTTCTTGTGCGTGCTCTGGTTCCAGCTGTCCATGGCCGCCAGCACCTCGTCAGGCTGGTGCACGACGAGCACCGGCCCCTCGGCGACGATGTCGAGCTGGGGACTGGTAACGAGCAGCGCGATCTCGATGATCCGGTCGCTGTCCGGCTGCAGGCCGGTCATCTCCATGTCGATCCAGACCAGGTTGTCCGCGTTGAAGGTACGAGAATCGGCGGGCATGCTTTATTCTAGCTTCCGACCATGAACCTCCTGACCTGGCTCTTCCTGGCCGCGCTCGTGCTGGCGAGCGCGACGCGGCTCTGGCTCGCGCAGCGGCAGATCCGCCACGTGCGCCGCCATCGCGACGCGGTACCCGACACCTTCGCCGAGGCGATCCCGCTCGCCGCGCATCAGAAGGCGGCCGACTATACGGCGGCCAAGACACGGCTCGGCATGATCGACGTGCTGGTCGGCGCCGTGCTGCTGCTCGCGCTCACCCTGGGCGGCCTCTTGCAGGCTTTGTCCGACGCCTGGGCGAAGCTGTTCGCGCCCGGCTCGCTCGGCCACGGCACGGCGCTGCTGCTCAGCGTGTTCTTCATCCAGGCAGCGGTCTCGCTGCCGCTCGCGTTCTACCGCACCTTCGTCATCGAGCAGCGCTTCGGCTTCAACCGCATGACGCTAGCGCTCTTCGTCTCCGACCTGGCCAAGCAGACGGCGGTCGCGCTCGCGCTCGGCGTGCCGCTGATCCTCGCCGTGCTGTGGCTGATGCAGCGCATGGGGCAGTACTGGTGGCTCTACGTCTGGATCGTGCTCACCGCTTTCACGCTCGTGTTCCAGCTCATCTTCGCGCCGGTCATCCTGCCGCTCTTCAACAAGCTCACCCCGATCACCGAGGGCGAGCTGGCCGGCCGCGTCGCGCGTCTGCTCGAGCGCTGCGGCTTCAAGTCGAGCGGGCTGTACCTGATGGACGGCTCCAAGCGCTCGAGCCACGGCAATGCCTTCTTCGCCGGCTTCGGCGCCGGCAAGCGCATCGTGCTGTTCGACACGCTGGTGAACCGCCTCGAGCCCGCCGAAGTCGAGGCGGTGCTTGCGCACGAGCTCGGCCATTACAAGCTGCATCACATCGTGAAGATGCTGGCCTTGAGCGCGGCGCTCACGCTCGCGGGGCTGTTCGTGCTCGGCCAGATCATCGACCGGCCGTGGTTCTATTCCGGCCTGGGCGTGCGCACCCCCGGCACCGCCGCAGCGCTCGCGCTCTTCATGCTGGTCGTGCCCGAGTTCCTGTTCTTCCTCCACCCGCTCACCAGCCTCTACTCGCGCCGCCGCGAGTTCGAGGCCGACGCCTATGCCCGGCTGCACGCCGACTCGCGCGACCTCGTGCACGCGCTGGTCAAGCTGTACAAGGACAATGCCGCGACCCTGACGCCCGATCCGCTGCACTCGGCGTTCTACGATTCCCACCCGCCGGCGGCGAGCCGCATCGCGCGCCTGCAGGCCACCGCGTCGTGAATTCATGAGCGATCTCGCAAGCCGCAAGTGCAAGCCCTGCGAGGGCGGCGTCGCGCCCTATTCCGCCGCCGAGGCGCAGTCGATGCTCGAGCGCCTGAAGGGCTGGATCATCGAGGACGGGAAGCTGGTCAAGGTGTACCCGTTCACCAACTACTACCAGACGATGGCGTTCGTGAACGCGCTCGCCTGGATCTCGCACCGCGAGGATCACCATCCGGACCTGCAGGTCGGCTACAACAAGTGCCGAGTCGAGTACGCGACGCACGCGATCGGCGGGTTGTCGGAGAACGACTTCATCTGCGCGGCGAAATGCGACGCGCTGTTCAAGCTGTGAAAAGGATCTACAGCTCGTTCAACCGCGTTGCCGTGCATCACGCGAAGAACGTGCTGGAGGCGGCGGGCATCCCCGCCATGGTGCGCAACGAGTATCTCTCCTCCGCCATGGGCGAGCTGCCACCGGCCGAGTGCCAGGCCGAGCTGTGGCTCCTCGACCCGCGCGACGCGGTGCGCGCCGAGCAGCTGTTGTTTCGCCCGATGCCGCAGGGAGCGGAATGGACCTGCCGCTGCGGCGAGCGCTCCGGGCCGCAGTTCACGCAGTGCTGGAGATGCGGCGCCTACCGCGAGTCTTAAAGCAGCCTTGCTACGGTAATCAGCAACAGCACGAACACCCAGACCACCACCGCGCGCCACAGCATGCCGACGGTGCTGTCGAGAAAAGGCCCCTCCGCCGGATCGCCGACGCCGAGCTCGGGCCGCGGCTGCATGCCTTCGACGTCCTGGATTGCCGCTCCGAGCCGCACGCCCATGGCGCCAGCGCCGGCCGCGAGCACGATGCCGGCGTCGGGATCGGCCCAGCTGCGCGACTGGGTGCGCCAGCAGTAGACCGCGTCCTCGAAGTCGCCCACGACCGCGAAGGCGACGGCGGTGAGGCGCGCCGCGGGCCACTCGAGCAGGTGAAAGGCGCGCTGCGCGAAGTCGCCGAAGGCGCCGAGCGGCTTCCAGCGCGCCGCCAGGAAGGCGGCGAGGCGATAGAGGATCGCGCCGCTCGGGCCGGGAAGGACGAGATACCAGAGCAGCACGCCGAATACGTGGCGATGCGAAGCGAGCAGCGCTTCCTCGATGGCGAGCCGAATCACCTCCTCGCGCGTGCGCACCACGCCCGAGGCGCCGCGCCAGCCCTCCAGCACGGCGCGCGCGCGGTCGATATCGCCGGATTTCACCGCGAGCTGGATCTCGGTGAAGTAATGGCTGAACTGGCGGAAGCCGAGCGTCAGGTAGAGCACGCCGATATCGAAGAGCAACGCGAGCACCGGGCTGAGCGCGCGCAGCCCGGCATGCACGAGCGCCGCCGCCACCGTGACAGGCACGACCGCCACCAGCCATGCCACGGCGCCCTGGCGCCGCTCGCCGCCGTTGAAGGACTGCTCGAGCCAGAGCGCGGCTGCCGCGAGCATGCGCTGCAAATCCCTGCGCTCGCCGAGCGGGCGCCACTGCTCGATCACGAGCGCCGCGATGATGGCCAGGACGGTCACGTTCTCGCGGCCTCGCTCATGCAAGCATTGTATAAAGGTTGACCAGCATCCCCGCCGTGGCGCCCCAGATCTCGCGGCTCTCGTACTGGAACACGTAGTAGCCCACCCTGCGGCCCTCGATCTCGCGCGTACGCCGCTGCGCGTTCGCCGGATCGAGCAGGAACGCGAGCGGCACCTCGAACACCTCGTCGACCTCGCGCGCGTCGGGAACGAGCGCGAGGGGCGGCAGCACCAGCCCGATCACCGGCGTAACGCGATAACCCGTGCGCGTCAGGTATTGCGGCATGCGCGCGAGCACCTCGACGCGCTCGGGCGGCAGGCCGATTTCCTCCTGCGCCTCGCGCAGCGCGGTGAACTCCGGGCTCGCATCGTGCGGCTCGGCCCGGCCGCCTGGAAAGCTCACCTGCCCGGAGTGCCGGCGCAGGTGCACGGTGCGCCGCGTGAAAAGCACGGTGAGCCCGTCCGTGTGAGCGATGATCGGCACCAGCACCGAGGCCGGCGTCACTGCGAGCGCGTCGCGCGTCGCGTCGTCGTCGCCGTATACTGACGCGGCCGGAGGGGCGCGGCGCAGCCGGTCCCGCAGACCGGCGACGTCAAGGATCATCTAGGGGACGCCGCATGACGAAGACCGTTCTTGCTTTGGCGCTCACGCTCGCGGCATCGAGTGCCTGGGCGTTCCACTGCCCTGCGGACATGAGGAAGATCGACGACGCCCTGGCGAAGAACCCGCAGCTGTCGAGCGCGCAGCTGGCCGAGGTGAAGAAATACCGCGCCGACGGCGAGGCGCTCCACAAGGCCGGCAAACATCAGGAGTCCGTCGACACCCTCGCCAAGGCGATGAAGCTGCTCAATACCCAGTAAGCCGCGTCACGGCGTCAGGATGACCGATCCGGTCGTCTTGCGCGACTCGAGATCGCGGTGCGCCTGTGCGGCATCCTCCAGCTTGTAGCGTGCAGTGATCTCGATCTTCACCTTGCGCGACTTCACCACGTTGAAGAGATCGTTCGCGCGCTTCACCAGGTCGGCGCGTGCGGCGATGTAGGTGGCAAGGGTAGGTCGCGTCACGTAGAGGGACCCCTTCTGCGAAAGGATGCCCAGGTTTACCGGTGACACCGGCCCGGAGGCGTTGCCGAACGAGACCATCAGCCCGCGCGGCTGCAGGCTGTCGAGCGAGCCTTCCCAGGTGCTCTTGCCCACCGAATCGTACACCACGGGCACCTTCTTGCCCTTGGTGATCTCCTTCACCCGCTCGACGAAGCTCTCGGTGCTGTAGTTGATCACGTGCTTGCAGCCGTGCGCCTTGGCGAGCTTCGCCTTGTCGTCCGAGCCCACCGTGCCGATTGTCGTGACGCCGAGCTTCTTCAGCCACTGGCAGGCGATCAGTCCGACACCGCCGGCGGCGGCGTGCCAGAGCACGGTGTCGCCCTTGCGCACCTTGTACGTGGAGAAGATGAGGTAGTGCACCGTCATGCCCTTGAGCAGCATCGCGGCCGCCTGCTCGTCCGAGATGCCCTTCGGGATCTTGACCACCCGGTCGGCGGGCACGAGGCGTCCTTCGCAGTAGGAGCCGGGCAGGCCGGTGTAGCACACATGATCGCCCTTCTTCAGGCCCTTCACGCCCGGGCCGAGCGCCTCGACGACGCCGGCGGCCTCGTTGCCGGCGGTCGCCGGGGTCTGCATCGGATAGAGGCCCGAGCGCTGGTAAGTATCGACGAAGTTGACGCCGATTGCGGTGTGGCGGATGCGGATCTGCCCGGGACCCGGGTCGCCGACCGCGACGTCGTCGACCTGCAGCACCTCGGGACCGCCCTGCCTGTGAAAACGGATTGCCTTGGCCATGCCTTTTTCTCCCAGTGGATGGAACGGGACCTAGTCTTTTTTCGGCGCGCCCTTGTCCGGCGTGCCGGCGTTGCGCATCGCCTGGAGCGTCGCGCGCTGCAGCTCCAGGCCCTGGATCGCGAACTTGAGCATGTTGAGGTTCATGTTCAGCCAGGCCTCGACCGAGCGCAGCTCGGCGATGCGCTTCTCGACCTCCTGCGGGTCGAAGGTGGGCATCGCCATGCCGGGCAGCGGCACGCCGAGCGGCCCCCACAGGCGGCGGAACATCTCGAAGGGGTCGTGCGCCGGCTTGTCGTCAGGCATAGCGGATTTCTTCCTGCGCCGGATCGAAGAACTCGCGCACCTCGGCCTCGCGCGCGACCGTGTCCTGGTAGCCGAGGTCGATCAGCGCGCGGCAGAAGGACCGCTCGAACAGCAGGTAGCTCGCGAGGTTGGAGCCGGAGCGGTTCAGGGCGCCGGTCGGCTTGAGGATGAAGCGCACGGTCGAGGGCAGCTCGTGCAGGAATCGCGCCGCGACGCGCTCGATCGGCTGCGAAGGGCTGATGAACAGCACCTTCACCGGGCGCAGCTGCAGGTTGGACTCCGAAAGCCGCTCGCGCGGGATGAGGCGCACCGTGCGGTTGATCCGCTCCAGGCGCTCGATGTCGACCAGCAGGCTGTCGAGGAAGATGCTGTTCAGCGCATGGCCGGCGATCTGCGCGAGCGACGGGTACAGCGTCGAGCGCACGCGCGCGCCCTCGCTCGTCTGCCGACCGGTGCCGACGATCAGCACCCGGTCGGCGCCCAGGTGCAGCGCCGGGCTCACCGGGGCGATCTGGCGCATCGAGCCGTCGCCGAAGAATTCGCGGTGCACCTTCACCGCCGGAAAGAGAAACGGCAGCGCGGCCGAGGCGAGCAGGTAGTCGAGCTTCAGGCTGACCGCGGCGCCGATGCGCTGGTTGCGCTCCCAGCCCTGCAGGTTGCTCACCCCCTGGAAGAAGGAAACGCTTTGCCCGCTGGTGTAGCCGGAGGCGGTGACGCAGACCGCATAGAGCGAGCCGGCGTCGATGTTCGCCTGCACCCGGTCGAAGTCGAGCGTGCGCGAGAGCATTTCCGCGAGCGGCGTGTTGTCGAGCAGCGAGGTCGGGTTGCGGCGCGACACGAGCATCAGCGCCGTGAGCCAGCGAGCGCCGCTCTTGACGATGCTCCAAGGGTCGGTGCGATAGATGTGGTGGCAACGCATCTGCTCCCACACCTCGAGCAGGTTGGCGACCGCACGCTTGAAATCGTCGGCGAACACCGCGAGGGTCGCCGCGTTTACCGCGCCGGCCGAGGTGCCGCAGAGGATGGGAAACGGGTTGCGGCTCGGGTTGCCGAGCAGGTCGCGCACCGCCTTCACCACTCCGACCTGGTAGGCCGCCCGCGCACCGCCGCCGGTGAGGACCAGCCCGGCGCGCGGCAGCGGCCTCAAAAGAGGCTCTCCTGAGCGCGCGGCGCGTTCGCATCGCCGACCGCGAGCGCCGTCATGTTGACGATGCGCCGCACGGTCGCCGAGGGCGTGAGGATGTGCACCGCGCGCGCGGCGCCGAGCAGCATGGGCCCGATGGTCACGCCACCGCCCGCGGCGGTCTTCAGCAGGTTGAACGCGATGTTCGCCGCGTCGAGCGTCGGCATGATGAGCAGGTTCGCCTCGCCGCGCAGCCTTGCGTGGGGAAACACCTTCAGCCGGATCTCCTCGGAGAGCGCCGCATCGCCGTGCATCTCCCCGTCGACCTCGAGCTGCGGCGCTGCCGCGGAGATGAGCTCGAGGGCGCGGCGCATCTTCTTCGTGGAAGGCGTGTCGATCGAGCCGAAGTTCGACGCCGAGAGGAGCGCCACCTTCGGCGTCATCCCGAAGCGGCGCAGCTCGTCCGCGGCGAGCAGGGTCATCTCGGCGATCGTCTCCGCGTCCGGGTCGGGATTCACGTAGGTATCGCACAGGAACGCCGTGCGCGCGGGCAGGATGAGCACGTTCATCGCCGCGTAGTGGCGCACCCCGGTCCGCAGCCCGATCACATGGTCGATGTAGCGCATATGCTCGGCGTACATGCCGGAGGTGCCGCACAGCATGCCGTCGGCCTCGCCCTTGTGGACGAGCATGGTGCCGATCAGCGTCTGGTTGCGTCGCATCTCGATGCGCGCGTACTCCGGGGTCACGCCTTTGCGCGCCGCGAGCTGGTGATACGTCGTCCAGTAGTCGCGATAGCGGGGGTCGAACTCGGGGTTGACGAGCTCGAACTCGCGCCCGGGACGTACGCGCAGTCCGAGGCGCTCCAGGCGCTGCTCGATGACCTGCGGCCGGCCGATGAGGACTGGCCGTGCAAGCCCCTCGTCCACCACGACCTGCACCGCGCGCAGCACTCGCTCATCTTCCCCCTCCGCGTAGACCATGCGCCGCGGCGCCGCCTTGGCCGCGCTGAAGAGCGGCTTCATGATGAGCCCGAAGTGGTACACGAACTGGCTGAGCGACTGGCGATAGGCCTCGAGGTCGACGATCGGCCGGGAGGCGACGCCCGACTCCATCGCGGCCTTGGCCACCGCCGGCGCGACGCGCGCGATGAGCCGCGGGTCGAACGGGCGCGGGATGATGTATTCAGGACCGAAGCTGATCGATTCGATGCCGTAGGCGAGCGCGACCTGCTCGGAGGTCTCGGCCTGCGCAAGGTCGGCGATGGCCTGCACTGCGGCGAGCTCCATCTGCGTGGTGATGGTCGTAGCGCCGACGTCCAGCGCGCCGCGGAAGATGAAGGGGAAGCACAGGACGTTGTTGACCTGGTTCGGGTAGTCCGAGCGCCCCGTGGCGATCACCGAGTCGGGGCGCACCTCGCGCGCCAGCTCGGGCAGGATCTCGGGGTCGGGGTTGGCGAGCGCGAGGATGAGCGGCCGCGCGGCCATCTTCTTCACCATCTCGGGCTTGAGCACGCCGCCGGCCGACAGGCCGAGGAAGACGTCGGCGCCGGCGATCACGTCGCCGAGGGTGCGCGCCCGCGTGTCGCGGGCATAGCGCTCTTTCTCGGGATCCATGAGCTCGCGCCGGCCCTTGTAGACCACTCCCTCGATGTCGGTGACGGTGATGTTGGCGAGCGGCAGGCCCATCTTGACCAGCAGGTCGAGGCAGGCGAGCGCCGCCGCCCCGGCGCCCGAGGCGACCAGCTTCACCTCCTCGATTCGCTTGCCGACGACCTTCAGGCCGTTGAAGACCGCAGCCCCGACCGTGATCGCCGTGCCGTGCTGGTCGTCGTGGAAGACCGGAATCTTCATGCGCTTGCGCAGCGCGCGCTCGATGACGAAGCACTCCGGCGCCTTGATGTCCTCCAGGTTGATGGCGCCGAAGGTGGGCTCGAGCGCGGCGATGATATCGACCAGGCGCTGCGGGTCGCGCTCGTCGAGCTCGATGTCGAAGCAGTCGATGCCGGCGAATTTCTTGAACAGCACCGCCTTGCCTTCCATCACCGGCTTCGCGGCGAGCGGGCCGATCGCACCGAGGCCGAGCACCGCCGTGCCGTTCGTCACCACGCCGATCAGGTTGGCGCGCGAGGTGTATTGCACCGCGCACAGCGGATCGCGCACGATTTCCTCGCACGCCGCGGCCACGCCCGGCGAGTAGGCGAGCGCGAGGTCGCGCTGGTTGGTGACCTGCTTGGTGGGAAGTACCGAGAGCTTGCCCGGCGGGTGGCGGCGGTGATACTCGAGAGCGTTCTTCCGCAATTGCTCGTCCACCAAAAAATTATAATCCCTCAACGACATGCATCGCCTCACAGCGGCTCGCGGCGAAGACATCCAAGCGTTCGAAGTAATGGACGTGCTCGCGCGCGCGCATGCGCTAGAAGCAGCCGGGCGCCACGTCGTGCACATGGAGATCGGCGAGCCGGACTTCACAGCGCCGCCGGCGGTCGTGGAAGCCGGCGTGCGCGCGCTGCGCGAGGGCCGTACTGCCTATACCGCGACGCTCGGCCTGCCGGCGCTGCGCGAGGCGATCGCCGCGCACTATCTCGAGAAATTCGGCGCCGCCATTCCGGCGTCGCGCATCGTCATCACCTCGGGCGCTTCGGGCGGCCTGCTCACGGTGGCCGCGCTTTTCGTGGAAGCCGGGGACGAAGTGCTGGTTCCCGATCCCGGCTACCCGGGCTACCGGCACTTCGTGCGCGCGTTCGAAGGGCGGGCGCGGGCGCTGCCGGTGAGCGCGGCGCAGCGCTTCCAGCCTACGCTCGACATGGTGCGGGCGGCCTGGACAGAGCGCACGAAGGGCTTGCTGCTCGGCTCCCCCTCCAACCCCACCGGCACGCTGATCGAGCCGGCCGAGCTCGCGCGCATCGCCGAGTTCATAGCCGAGCGCGGCGGGGTGCTGGTGGTCGATGAGATCTACCAGGGTCTCGTGTACGGCGAAGAGCCGCGCACCGCCGTCCGGCTTCCCGGCGACGTGGTCATCGTCAACAGCTTCTCCAAGTATTTCTGCATGACCGGCTGGCGGCTCGGCTGGGTCGTGCTGCCGCCCGCGGCGGTGCGCGGGTTCGAGAAGCTAGCCCAGCACCTCTTCATTTCCGCCCCCGCGGCAGCGCAGTACGCGGCCTGCGCCGCCTTCGATCGCAGCAGCATTTCGGTGCTCGAGGAGCGCCGCAGGGAATTCGCGCGGCGCCGGGATTTCCTGGTTCCCGAGCTCAAGGCGGCCGGCCTGGCGATCCCGGCCGAGCCGCACGGCGCGTTCTATGTGTACGCCGACTGCGGTCGCGAAGCGCGCGCTTACTGCATGGACCTGCTGGAGCGCGAAGCGGTGGCGACGACCCCGGGCGTCGATTTCGGGACAAATGGCACTGCGCGCTGCGTGCGCTTCGCCTACACCCGGGCGATGGCGGACCTCGCCGAGGCGGCGCGCCGGCTCAGGCGCTTTGCTGCTTGCGCGCCTTCTGCCTGAGGAGCTCGAGCCGCGCCTTCTCGGCGAACACCTTGGCCGCGTACTGCGAGGTCGGCTCGTCGAAGGCGCCGGCGTACATCTGGAGCGCGGTCTCGGTGTCGCGGAAGCGCCGCTGGTATTCGCGCAGGATCTGCGCCCCGATCTGGATGTTCACTTCCGGCTCCAGCAGCGCCTCTTCGCCGCCGTGGTCGGCCAGCTTCTCGGCATGGAACTGGGGCATGACCTGCATCAGTCCTTTCGCGCCCACCACGCTCTCGGCAACCGGGTTGTAGCGCGACTCGACCGCCATGACGGCGAGGATGAGGAGCGGGTCGACCGAGTACTGCGCGCCGGCCTTGTAGGCGGTGGCAACGTAGCTGCCGATCGCGGCCTCCGAGACGCGGTAGCGCTTGGCGATGTATTCCGTAACCGCGCGCTGCTCGCGCTCGAGCGGGGTTTCAACCGCGCCGATCGCGCCTTCTGCAACGACCGCCGGTTCCGGCTGGGCTTCGGCGGCAAGGAGCGGCAGAGCGCGCCGCACGTTGTCGCCGTCGAGCGCAACGAGTAATCCGCCACAGACGGCGGCGAAGCCGATGAGCGCAAGCCCGGTCTTCAGGGTCGCCAGGATGTGGCGCCCCACGCTTACGACATCCCTTGCTCCGTTCATGTCCGTCCTCCTTTTGAGAAGGCGTTGTTCCGAATTGGGGGTTGGCTCGGGGCCCCGGTAAGGGACCCGGCCGGTCAGCCTCGGAGCGTCCTCGGGTTCGCCCGTAGCCGATTCGAGAATGCCGCGGGTGCTAGGCGGCGGTCAGGATCATAGGGAGATTTCTTCTATGTTGTCAATCGCTTAGCGAGTTGCTAAAGGACCTCCAGAGCGGCTGCGAAACGCTTGTTTCGAGGCTCCTTTCATGGATCGCAGGGAGACCGGCCCCGGTAGAATAGGCACCGTCCGAGCCTCGCAGGGAAGCCTCGCGGACCGGCCCAGGTCTTCGTTTCTTGGGCCGATTGGACCAAGCCGGTCCGCTGAGCTTCGAGGCCTGGCTGGGGCTTTCGCCCCAGCCCGATCCCCGGGTCCCCGGTTACGGCCGGGAGCCCGTGGGAAACGGCCATGCGGCTGCCGGGTTCAGCGCGGGTCGCGCGCTCGAACTATCGGTGGATGGCGCTGCTGCAGGACTGGACGCCATCGGCTCCGCAGGGCTGGCCTTAGGTGTGGCGGCTTGACGAGCCTTTTTCTTCTTTCCCGCCTTTGTCTTCTTCTTGGCGGATTTCTTTTTACCTGCCGCCTTCTTCTTACCAGCTGTTCTCAACGACTTCTTTTTCTTTCCTGATGCTTTCTTCTTCTTCTTTTTCTTTCCGCCTTTTTTCGCTTTCTTCTTCGCCATCTCGATCTCCTTCAAGGTTGTTGAACAAGAGAAGCCCGGCCGTTGGCGGCGCGGACTATCCAACCGCCGGCGGAGAGTTGCCGCCGCCGGCATGCTGAATGGGGTGGGAGCGTGAGGCGACTTCTTGGTACAGGATGTCGCTGTCGAGCCGGATACCGCCCTCCCAGGTGACGGTCGCCGTATCCGGGTCGACGCTGACTTTCTCGAACTCGCGCACGTCGCGCCAGAGCTGGAATGCGCCGATCTCGAGCAGGTTGCCGAGGAACACCGAGCCTTCGAGTCCGTCTTCGAAGCGCAGCCACAGCTTGTAATCCTCCTCGGCCTTGCATGCTGTGATTCTATGCATTTGATCCCACTCCTCTTCCATG
>CAYZFN010000155.1:0-25124 GCA_964477695.1 uncultured Enterobacteriaceae bacterium
TCCGACTGGGAGACGATGAAGGCGGCGGCGAAGATGCTGCAGGACTTCGGCGTGCCGTTCGAGGCCAAGGCGATGTCGGCGCACCGCACGCCGCACGCGGTAGCGGAGTGGGCCACCCAGGCGCAGAAGAACGGCATGAAGGCGATCATCGCCGCGGCCGGCGGCGCGGCGCATCTCGCCGGCGTCGTCGCGGCGCACACGACGCTCCCGGTGCTCGGCGTGCCGATGCCGTCCAAGCATCTCCAGGGCCTCGACTCGCTGCTCTCCACCGTGCAGATGCCGAAGGGCATCCCGGTCGCCACCTTCGCGATCGGCGACGCCGGCGCGGCGAACGCTGCGCTTTTTGCCGTTGCTCTTCTGGCCCTGAGCAACAGTGACCTCTCGAAGAAGCTCGCGGATTTCCGCCGCAAGCAGACGGACGCCGTGCTGAAGGCGGAGCCGCTCAAGCTGTGAATGCCGAGGTCCGGCGCGCCGCAGAAATTCTTCGGCGCGGCGGCCTCGTCGCCTTTCCCACCGAGACGGTCTACGGCCTGGGCGCGGATGCCGCGAATCCCGCGGCGATCAAGCGCCTCTACGAGGTCAAGCGCCGACCGGCCGAGCATCCGGTGATCATCCACTTCGCCTCGGCAGATGAAGCGTTCGGCTGGGCGCGCGAAATCCCACAGGGCGCAAAGGCGCTCGCGAAGCGCCTCTGGCCCGGCCCGCTGACGCTGATCCTCAAGCGCTCGCAGTTTGCGCAGGGCTTCGTCACCGGCGGCCAGGACAACGTCGGCCTGCGCGTGCCTTCGCATCCCGTGGCCCATGAGCTGCTTTCCGCGTTCGGCAAAGGCGTCGCCGCCCCGTCCGCGAACCGCTTCGGCCATGTCTCGCCCACCACCGCGGCGCACGTGCGCGAGGACCTCGGCAAAGATGTCGACCTGGTGCTCGAAGGTGGCCCGAGCGAGGTCGGCATCGAATCCACCATCGTCGATTTCTCAGGCGGCTCGCCGGTGCTTCTCCGGCCGGGCCACATCAACGTGGCGCAGCTGGAAGAGATTCTCGGAACGACGATCGGGGCGAAGCGTCAATCCTCGCCGCGGCATTCCGGCGGCCTCGAGCGCCACTATGCGCCGAGGACGCCCGCGCGCCTCGTGCCGACGCACGAGCTCGATCGCGAGATCGCCAAGCTCGGCGACAAGGTCGCGGTGCTCGCCTTCTCCCGTCCCGACGAGCGCATCGACTACTGGCTGCGCATGCCGCGCGAGCCGCAGGCTTTCGCGCAGCGCCTCTACGCCGCGCTACGCGAGCTCGATAGCGCCGGTTGCGAGTCCATCCTCATCGAATCCCCGCCCGATGCGCCCGAGTGGGCAGCAGTCCTCGACCGCCTGCGCCGCGCCTGCGGATAATTCGGGGTCAGAGCCCTAATTTCACCATGCCCGCCCGCGCCCTCATACCAATCGCACTTCTGCTCGCTGGGTGCACGCAGAGCGCCGTGTCGGTTAACACCGGTACGGCGGTGACGAGCAGCGCAGGGCTCCAGGTTCATGCGAGTGGCAGCGCGGCTGCGGCGGTAGTCGCCGCTGGAGTCGTTGTGGGCCTCACCCAACAGGCGAGCCAGCCGTCAGCCTCGTACAGCGATCACAGCACCTTCGCCGACTGGTTCTGGGGCCGTCCCGCGCCCGCGATGGATCCGAATCGCAGCGTGAGCGTTCAAGACTGCACCAAGCCGATCGAGACGAGCGGAAACCTTCGCTGCCGCTAAAGCGTCAAGCTCACCGCATCGCTCACTAGCTGCCGTAGCTCGTTCTTCAGCGTCGTGCGCACGCGCCGGTGCGTCGCGCTGGCGTTGAGATTCTTCAGCTCCCACGGATCCTTCTCGAGGTCGTAGAGCTCGTCGAGCTCGCCCGAGCGGCCGCGGTTTACCCAGTGGATGTATTTGTAGCGATCGGTGCGAATGGCCTTGTAGGTCATGCCGACGAGCCAGGGCATCGCCTGCTCGGCCCAGTATTCGATGAGGATCGACTTGCGCCAATCGCGCGGCTTCTTGCCCTTCAGCAGCGGCACGAGCGAGAGCCCCTGGATCTGCGGCCCGGGCTTGCCGCCGGCGAGCTCGATCAGCGTGGGCGCGATGTCCTGGCAGATGACGAGCTCGCGCCTTTTCGCGCCGGCTTTCACCAGCGATGGAAAGCGCAGCGCGAAAGGCGAGCGGACGCCCGCTTCGTAGGCGAAGCGCCGTTCCGGGCCGAGGCCGTGCTCGCCGAAGAAGTAGCCGTTGTCGCCGAGGAAGAGGATGAGCGTGCGGTCGAGCTCGCCCGAGCGCTCGAGCAGCTCGAAGATGTGGCCGACGCCTTCGTCGACCGAAGCCATCATGGCGGCGCGAAGGCGGATCTCTTCCTGGCTTCCGGCGTGGATCGGCTCGAGCAGCGCGCGCGATTTCGCCGACTGCTTGAGCTCGAACGCCTCGGCCCAGGCGGGCTTCTGCTTGGCGACCTGCTCCGGCGGCAGCATGTTCGGCAGCCTGGGGAACGTGCTGCCCTGGTACAGATTCTTGTGCCGCTCGGCGGGCAGGTAGCCGATCAGATCGAGCGTGCCGTCAGCCGCCTGCTCGGCATCGGGATGCACCGCCTTGTGGGCGAGGAAGAGGGCGAAGGGCTGCGCGCGCTTTCGCTCCAGGAACTCGAGCGCGAAGCCGTTCAGGAGGTCGGTAATGTAGCCCGCGCGATTTTCGTAAGTTCCGTTGAGGTTGAGCCGCGGATTCTGCAGCCGCCCGTGCCCGTCGAAGGAGACCCAGTGGTCGTAGCCCGGGCGAGGCCGGCCGTCGTTGCCCATGTGCCACTTGCCGACGTGCGCCGTCTCGTAGCCGAGCTCCTGCAGCACGCGGTGGTAGTTCGGCAGGCGGTGGCTCATCGCGTCGCGCGCCACGTTGTCGATGATGCCGTGCCGGCTCGCGTATTGCCCGGTCATGATCGAGGCGCGGTTCGGCGAGCAGATCGGCGTCGTGTGAAAAGCGCGCTCGAACAGCGCGCCCTCGCGCGCGATGCGATCGATATGCGGCGTCTTCATGTACGGATGGCCGCCGGCGCCGAACTCGTCGTAGCGCAGGTCGTCGATCAGGATGACGAGGAAGTTGGGCTTCTGCATCGCTCCTATACTAGGACATGCGATTGAACGCGCTGGAGCGCGCGATGCTGGCCGGCGAGCTGGGCCGCGCCGTGAAGGAAGCGATTGAGCACCAGGTCAAGGTGGGCGAGTTCTTCCACGCCGAGGAGCTCGTCCCGGTCACGCAGGCGCACATCATGGCCGACACCGAGAGCCTCGGCGAATCGGGCGTGCGCTGGCTGGAAGGGCTCTCGGCGAACGATGCGGGCGCGCGCGTGCGCGTGCCGACTATCACCGACCCCCGCGGCACCGACTTCGCCAAGGCCTCGCTCCTCAGGCAGCCCGCCTTCGCGCTCGATCTCGAGCGGCGCGCGATCGAGGCGTTCCGCCGCCTCGGCGTGATGCTCACCGATACCTGCATCAACTACCAGACCATCCAGGCGCCCGCGCGCGGCGAAAGCGTGGCCTTCGGCGACACTGGCGTCGTGATCTACGCGAATTCGGTTTGCGGCGCGCGATCGAACTACGAAGGCGGCCCCTCGGCGCTCGCCGCAGGCCTGACCGGACGCACGCCGCGCTACGGCTTTCACCTCGACGAGACGCGGCGCGCCACGCTGCGCGTCCGCGTCGACTGCCGGCCGGCAACGCTGAACGACTGGGGCGCCCTCGGCGCGGTGATCGGCCGCGTTGCGGGCCATTACTGGGCGGTGCCCTACGTGGAAGGACTGCAGGATGTGCCCGGGTCCGACGCGCTCAAGCATTTCGGCGCGGCGATGGCGAGCTTCGGCTCGGTCGCGCTGTATCACCTCGCTGACATCACGCCGGAAGCCGCGGGCGCCGGCGGCGCCAATCTGCCGGTCGCGCGCACGATCGGACACGCCGAGCTCAAGGCATTGCACGGTGCGTATGCGGCGGAAAAGGAAGTGGACGTGGTCGTCTTCTCCGCGCCGCAGCTCAGCCTCTACGAGCTGCGCCAGCTCGCTGCGCTGTGCGAGGGCCGGCGCTTCACGCGGCCGCTCCTCGCCGTGACCAGCCCGCAGGTGAAACCCGATGCCGACCGCTTCGGCCTCACGGCGAAAATCGAGAGCGCGGGAGGCCATGTGCTCTCCGGCATGTGCTTCTACCAGTCGTATGCGCGCGAGATCGCCGAGGCGAACGGCTGGAAGCGCCTCGCCACGAACAGCGCGAAGCTGGTCAACATCCTGGGCGGCTATGGCTATGTGCCGCTGCTGGCCTCGATGGAGCGCTGCGTCGAGGCGGCGGAAACGGGCCGGCTGAAATGATTTTTCTCGCTCGCCACGCGACCGGACAACGCGTGCAGGGTGAGGCGCTGGTGGCGCACGACGGCTTCTCCGCCCGCTACGACCTCGATCGCCTGCGCGGCATGTTCTCGCGGCCGACCCATAAGCTCGCCGGCCGGTCCTATCTCGGCAGGATTCTCGTGCTCGATGCCGCGAAGGGCGGTGTGGCGAGCGCTTGGATGCTGCGCGAGATGGCGTCCCGCGGCATGGTGCCGCTCGCGCTCGTGCTGAACAGCGTGAACCCGATCATGGCGCAGGGCGCGGTCTTCGGGGGCATGACGCTGCTGGCCGGCTTCGACGCCGACATCACCGCGAGCGTGCCGCAGGGCGCACAGCTCGAGCTCGACCCCGCCGAGCGAAAGCTGCGAATTCTCTAGGCACGCTGCGGCCCGGGCTTGCCGTCCTCGACGATGAAGGACGCGAGCGTGCTGCAGGCTGCCTCGCGCGTGTGGACGCCTTCCATCGCGCGCAGGTCGGCCTTGAGGACGCCGGGCGTGAGCTCCATTCGCACGTAGCCGCGATAGCGGCTGTCGGCGAGAACCATGTGCGGGTTGTCGGCCCGTAGGGAATCGAAGCGCTTCTGCGCCCAGCCCTGCGAGGTGATCGACGTACCGACGAACTCGGAACCGATCACCGGCGCTTTCGCATCGTCGAAGTCGAGCTTGAGCGCGCTGACGTTGAAGGCGTGGATGTCGCCGCCGATCGTGACCGCGTTAGGCCTTTGCGCGAGCGCTTCGAGCACGCGTCGCCGCGCGGCCGGATAGCCGTCCCAGGCGTCGGTCCACGCCGAGCGTCCGGGCCCCGGACGCTCGTCCATCTGCGCCATGCGGGTCTGCTGCGCGAGGATCGTCCATCGCGCGCGCGAGGATGCAAGCCCCGCGGTCAGCCATTCTTCCTGCTCTGCGCCGAGCATGGTGCGCTTGGGATCGGCGAGCTCGACGCATTGCGCGACGTCGACCGAGGTCGAGCCGCCGCGGCCCGGCCGCGGGCAGGCCTCGTGCGAGCGATGCTGGCGGTCGTCGACGATGAAGAACTCGGCGAGCTCGCCGAAGGCGCTCCGCGTATAGATCCGCGCGTTCGGCCCGAACGGCAGCATCGCGCGCGGCACGGCCTGGTGCTCGTACCAGGCCTTGTACGCCGCGGCGCGCCGCGCCAGGAACCATGCCGGGTCGTCGAGATTCTGCGAGCGATCGTCGGCGTAGTCGTTCTCGACCTCGTGATCGTCCCACGTGAAGAGCCAGGGGCATGCCGCATGGGCGGCCTGCAAGTCCGGGTCGGTCTTGTACAGCGCGTAGCGGCGCCGGTAGTCCTCGAGCGTCACCGCCTCGCCGTCGCCGTGGCTCCTGACGAGGTCGCGTCCCCACGTCGCCTCGTAGATGTAGTCGCCGAGGTGCACGATGAGATCGGGATCGTCGGCGACCATATGGCGATAGGCGCCGAAATAGCCCTGCTCATAGTGTTGGCAGGAGGCGAAGGCGAAGCGCAGGTGCGCCGGGCGTGCCGTAATTCCGGGCGCAGTGTGCGCGCGGCCGATCGGGCTCAGCGCCTCTGCCGCGGCGAAGCGATACCAGTAGTCGCGCGCCGGCTGCAGGCCGGACACCTCCACGTGCACCGAGTGCGCCCATTCGGGCGTGGCAAAGGCGGTGCCGGAAGCGACGATGTCCTTCAGCGCCGCATCGCGCGCGATTTCCCAGCGCACCGGCACGATTTCCGGGTCCATGCCGCCGCCGGGCGCGAGCGGCGCGGGTGCGAGCCGCGTCCAAAGCACCAGCCGCGAGGGCTGCGGATATCCGGAGGCGACGCCGAGGCTGAAGGGAGAGGCGCTGAAGCGCGGACGAGCATTAAGCTGGGCGCGCGTGGGCGCCGCGGCGAGCGCGCCGGCAGCGGCGAGCGCCTTCAGGAAGCGGCGCCGGTCGATCATGCGAATAGAATAGTCGCTTCCCACGTTTCTGCTCAGCGGAGCCAGCGGTGATCCATTTCGTAGTGCACGAGGAGGGCGATGGCGTCGGCGTCGTCGTCGTCGAAGGCGTGAAGTCGGGCCAGCATCTTTCCGGCTGGATCATGGAGGACGACAAGGACCTGGAGGTCGTCGCGAGGAGCGACATCCCGATCGGGCACAAGGTCGCGTTGCGCGACTACCGGCCCGGCGACACGGTCATCAAGTACGGGGTCGACATCGGCAAGGTCGTGCAGCCGATCGCGAAAGGCGAGCATCTGCACGTGCATAACGTCAAGACGAAGCGCTGGTAGGAAACATGGATCTCTCGAAAGCGGGTTTCTGGGGCTATAAGCGCGAGAACGGTCGCGTCGGCGTACGCAACCACGTCGTCGTCCTGCCGGTCGACGACCTCTCGAATGCCGCCGCTCGCGCGGTGGAGAACAACATCAAGGGCACGATCGCCCTGCCGCACCCTTACGGCCGGCTGCAGTTCGGCGCCGACCTCGAGCTGCATTTCCGCACGCTCATCGGCACGGGCTCGAACCCGAACGTCGCCGCCGTAGTGGTGATCTGCATCGAGGAGCAATGGGCGAAGAAGGTTGCCGACGGCATCCGCGCGACCGGCAAGCCGGTGGCGCACTTCGGCATCGAGCAGCACGGCGACCACGATACGATCATGCGCGCCTCCCGCGCGGCCAAGGAGTTCGTCCAGTGGGCGAGCGAGCTCAGGCGCGAGCAGCGGCCGCTGAGAGACCTCTGGGTATCGACCAAGTGCGGCGAGTCCGACACCACTTCCGGCTGCGGCGCCAATCCGACGGTCGGCAACGCCTTCGACAAGATGTATCCGCACGGCGTGACGATGGTGTTCGGCGAGACGACCGAGCTTACCGGCGGCGAGCACCTCGTCGCGGCGCGCTGCCGCAGCGACGAGGTGCGCAAGAAGTTCCAGTTCATGTTCGACCGCTACCAGCAGGTCGTCGAGCGCCACAAGACGAGCGACCTCATGGACTCGCAGCCGACGAAAGGCAATATCGAAGGCGGGCTCACCACGATCGAGGAGAAGGCGCTCGGCAACATCCAGAAGATCGGCCGCAAGTGCATGATCGACGGCGTGCTCGACAAGGCCGAGACGCCGAGCGGTCCGGGCCTTTGGTTCATGGACTCGTCCTCCGCCGCGGCGGAGATGGTGACGCTCTGCGCCGCCGCGGGCTATGCCGTGCACTTCTTCCCGACCGGCCAGGGCAACGTGATCGGCAATCCGATCCTCCCCGTGATCAAGCTGTGCGCGAACCCGCGCACCGTGCGCACCATGGCGGAGCACATCGACGTCGATGTGTCCGGTTTGCTAAGAAAAGAATTAACCCCGGACCAGGCGGGCGATCGGCTGATCGAGTGCATGTTCCGCACGGCCAACGGCCGCCTCACCGCGGCCGAGGCGCTCGGACACCGCGAGTTCGTGCTGACCCGCTTGTACGAAAGCGCCTGACTCATCCCTTCTTCGAGCGCCAGCGGCGCGCGCATATCGAGGGCCCTTTCGCTGAAGAGGAGGTCGGGCTCGCGCTGCGCAACGTGTCGCTGCCGCTCGAGGCGCTGCGCTACGACGTGACGCCGCTCGGCCTGCACTACACGCTCTCGCACTTCGATATCCCGCCGCTCGACGCCGGTTCCTATCGCCTGAAGATCCATGAGCGTGAGTTCTCGCTAGCCGAGCTGCGCGCCATGCCGCCGAAGACAGAGCGCGTGACGCTCGAATGCGCGGGCAACGGCCGCGCCGGCTTTACGCGGCGCTACCCGAGCATGCCGTGGATGCAGGGCGGCGTCGGCACGGCGGAATGGACAGGCGTTCCGCTTTGCCAGCTGCTCGGAAACTTCGTTCCGGCGAGTACCAAGGAGATCGCATTCTTCGCCGCCGACCATGGCTTCGACTCGGGGGTGGAGCACGACTTCGCGCGCAGCCTGCCGCTCGAGCAGGCGCTCAAGCCCGAGGTGCTGCTCGCGTTCGAGATGAACGGCCAGCCGCTGGCACCCCAGCACGGCGCGCCGCTGCGGCTCATCGTCCCCGGCTGGTTCGGCATGGCCAGCGTGAAGTGGCTCTCGCGCATCGTTTTCCTCGACCGGCCGTTCGACGGCTATCAGCAGGTCGTGGGCTATCGGTACACGAAGCAGCGCGGCGAGGCGGGAACGCCGGTGCGGCATGCCAAGGTGAAATCGCTGATGGCGCCGCCGGGCATGCCCGACTGGTATACCGGCCGTCGATTGGTTTCCCAAGGGCTCATGAGAATCCAGGGACGCGCATGGTCAGGCGCCGGCGTGGCCGTCACGCGCGTCGAGCTCGGCGTCGATGGCGAATGGCAGGCCGCCGACCTGCAGCCGGCCGAGGCGCGTTTCGCCTGGCAATGCTGGCGCGCAAGCTGGAACGCCGTGCCGGGCGAGCACGAGCTCGCCTGCCGCGCGACCGACGCGCAAGGCGCGGTGCAGCCGCTCGAGCCCGACTGGAACGTGGGCGGCATGGGCAACAATGCGATCCAGCGCGTGCAGGTCACGGTGCGATGAGCGCACTGAAGGTGAGCGTGTGGCGCGGTGGCGCGAAAGGCGAGTTCCAGGCATTCGATGTGCCGCGCCATCCGAGCCAGACCGTGCTCGATGTCGTCATGTACATCCAGCGCATGCTCGACCCCACGCTCGCCTACCGCTATGCCTGCCGGGTGGGCATGTGCGGGTCGTGCGCGATGACGGTGAACGGCGTGCCGCGCTGGACGTGCCGGACCCACGTGAATCGGGTGTGCCAGAAGAATGAACTCAGGGTCGCGCCTTTGCGAAACCTGCCCGTCATCCGCGACCTCGTCACCGACATGAGCGAGTTCTTCGACAAGTGGGCGCGAGCCAAAGGCCAGTTCTCGGGTGAGCGCAGCCGGCGCGACGATTTTGCGCGAGTGCCGCCTGCGTCGGAAAAGCGGAAGGCGGCCGACGCCGGCATCGAGTGCATCGGCTGCGGCGTTTGCTACGCCGCGTGCGAGGTCGTCGCTTGGAATCGCGACTATCTGGGCCCGGCGGCGCTGAACCGCGCGTGGACGCTGGTGAGCGACGAGCGCGACACGGCGACGCGCGAGAGGCTGCGCGCCGTGGCCGGCGATGCCGGATGCCATGCCTGCCACACGCATATGAGCTGCACCGAGCGCTGCCCGAAGCACCTCTCGCCCACGGCCTCGATCGCGGCGCTGAAGCGAGCGGTCGCGAAAGCGGCGATGGAAGGCGACCTTTGAGCTATCGCGGCCAGACGACGCTCTGGCTTGCGCAACGCCTGAGCGCCGCGGTCCTGGCGCTGTGCGTGACCGTGCATCTCGTCACCATCGTCTACGCGGTACGCGGGGGGCTCTCGGCCGCCGAAATCCTTTCGCGCACGCGCGGCAACCATGCCTGGCTCGCCTTCTACGCGGTGTTCGTGCTCGCCGTCGCGGTGCATGCGCCGATCGGCCTGCGCACGATCGCCATCGAGTGGCTCGCCTGGCGAGGGCGCAGCCGCGACATCGTGCTGGTCCTTTTCGCCGCTCTCCTCGTCGTGCTCGGCCTGCGCGCCGCGCTCGGCGTATTCCTGTGAGCAAGGCGCTCGCGCTCCTGCACCGCATCTCCGGGCTCGCGCTGGCGGCGTTCCTGCCGGTGCATTTCTGGGCGCTCGGCAAAGGTCTCGAGCTCCAGGGCTTCCTGGCATGGACCGAGCAGCCGCTCGTCAAGCTCGCGGAATGGGGGCTGGTAGTCCTGCTCGCGGCGCACTTCGGCGCGGGCTTGCGCGTTCTCGCGATCGAATTCCTCGACTGGCACGAATGGCAGAAGAGCCTCGCGGCGTTCGCCGCCGCGCTGACGCTCGGCGTCGGGCTCGCGTTCGCGCTCGCGCTGTAGAATCCGGCGCAGGAGGAAACGACATGAAAATTCTCAAGAACATGTTGTGGGGGATCGCTGCGGCGCTGCTCGCCAGCGGCGTGGCGGCGGCGCAGTCATGGCCGGACAAGCCGGTGAAGTTCATCGTGCCGTTTCCGCCGGGCGGCGCGACCGACATCTCGGCGCGGCTGCTCGGCGAAAAGCTGACGCAGATCTGGGGCCAGACGGTGGTGATCGAGAATCGCGGCGGCGCCGGCGGCGGCGTCGGCGCGGCGGAAGCGGCGCGCGCGGCGCCCGATGGCTATACGCTGTTCTTCCCGTCGGGCTCGGTCATGACGGCGAACCAGCACATCTACGCCAAGATGGCCTACGACCCGGAGAAGGATTTCGTGCCGGTAACCAACGTCGTCTCCGGCCCGCAGGTGCTTACCGTGCCGGCGAAGTCGCCTTTCAAGACCGTGCGGGACCTCATCGACTACGCGCGCGCGAATCCCGGCAAGCTCACCTTCGGCCATGCCGGAATCGGTTCGCAAACGCATCTGGCGGCGGAGAATTTCGTCTGGCAGGCGAAGATCGATGCACTCGCCGTGCCCTACAAGGGCGAAGGCCCGGGCCATGCCGCGCTGGTTGCCGGCGAGGTCGATTTCTTCGTCGGCAATCTCGCCGCGGCGATCGGCCACATCAACGGCGGACGGCTGCGCGCGCTCGGCGTGACGAGCAAGACCGAGGTGCCGCAGCTTCCCGGGGTGCCGCCGATCGCCCGCACGGTTCCGGGATTCGAGAACGAAGGCTGGTTCGGCATCGTCGCGCCGGCCGGCACGCCGAAGGAAATCGTGCAGAAGGTATACCGGGACACGAAGCAGGCGCTGCAGGCGAGCGACCTGCGCGGGCGTCTCTACGTGCAAGGGCTCGCGCCGGTCGGCAATACGCCGGAAGAGTTTGCGAAGGCGATCAAGGCCGAGACTGCGCTCTGGGCCAAGGTCGTGAAAGAGCGCGATATACACGTGAAATGAGACACGCCAAGTGAAAGTCGACCTTCGCCAAGTCGAGGAAGCGGCGAAGGAGCTGTACATCCGGGCGCTCAAGCGGCTGCCGCCGGACGTGAAGCAGGGCTTCGACGCGCTCGCCGCGCACGAGAGCGAGGCGGGCGCGAAGCGCATGCTCGGCACGATGATCCGCAACATCGCGGTGGCGGAGGCGACCGACAACCTGCTCTGCCAGGACACCGGCATCCCGATCTACAACGTCTGGATCGGCCGCGGCGTCGAGGTCGACGGCGTGGAGCTCAAGCGCGCGATCGGCCGCGGCTGCGAGCGCGCGACGCGCGAGCACCCGCTGCGCTCCTCCGTCGTGCATCCGATCACGCGGCAGAACCAGCACACTTCCACCGGGCGCGGCATTCCGGTGATCAACGTCGACTTCACCGGCGAAGAGGCGCTCGTCATCGAGATGATCCCGAAGGGCTCGGGCTCGGAGAACAACTCGTGGCTGCGCATGGCGGTGCCCGCCGAAGGCGTCGACGCGGTCAAGACCTTCGTCGTCGACTGCGTGCTCGACGCGGGCGGCAAGACCTGCCCGCCGACCATCGTCGGCGTCGGGATCGGCGGCACGGCGGACCTCTGCGTGCACCTCGCCAAGGTTGCAGCGACCCGGCCGCTCGGCAGCCGCTGCGCCGACCCGGAAGGCGCGAAGCTCGAGCCCGAGCTCACCGCAGCGGTGAACGCGCTCGGCGTCGGTCCGCAGGGCCTGGGCGGCGACTCGACTTCGTTCGCCGTCCACGTGGAGACCGCGGCCACCCATATCACCATGAACCCGGTCGCGGTCAACATGCAGTGCCATTCCGCACGCCGCGCACGCGCCACCTTCCGGCCCTCGGGAGTCGAATATGGGTTTTAGAGTCCTGGCACTTGCAACGCTGGCACTGCTCGCAGGGGCGCCATTGTCAGCGGAGGGAGTGGAAGTGGCGCGCGTGCAGGTTGCGGACAAGGCGCAGGTCGAATCGCACGAGCTCGGGCTGAACGGCGCGGGGCTGCGCAAGCGCTTCTTCTTCAACGTCTACGTGATCGGCCTTTACCTGCCGGAGAAGAAGAGCGACGCCGCCGCGGTGCTTTCCATGCCCGGCCCGAAGCGCGTCTCGCTCCAGATGCTGCGCGACGTCGGGGCCGACACCTTCGTCGAGGCGCTGACCGAGGGCCTGAAGGCGAACCTGTCGGAAGCCGACTACCAGGCCCTCGAGCCGCGCGTGAAAACGCTCACCGACATCATGGCGCAGGTGAAGGAAGCGAAGAAGGGCATGACGATCGCGCTCGACTGGACCGGCAGCGCGACTCGCGTCTCGATCGACGGCCGGCCCGCCGGCGCGGCGATCCCGGGCGAGGACTTCTATCGCGCGCTGCTGCGCATCTGGGTCGGCGAACATCCGGTGCAGGACGACATCAAGAAGAACCTGCTGGGCGGCTGAATGTTCATCGGCCTGCATTGATGTTTATTGGTCACTTTGCCGTCGCGTTCGTCGCCAAGCGCGCCGCGCCGACCGTGTCGCTCGGCACGCTGTTCATCGCCTGCGAGCTGGTCGACCTCCTGTGGCCGGTCTTCCTGCTCGCCGGCGTCGAAACGGTGGCGATCACCCCGGGCATCACGGTATTCACGCCGCTCGACTTCCAGCATTACCCCTGGAGCCACAGCCTGGTCATGTGCGCGGTCTGGGCGCTCGTATTTGCCGCCTTGTACCGCGCGTGGCGCGGACATAGCCGGATGGCCGCGACGATCATCGGGGTGGTCGTGCTCTCGCACTGGTTTCTCGACTTGCTGGTGCACCGGCCCGATCTTCCGCTCGCCCCGGGAAGCGACCTCAAGCTCGGCTTCGGCCTGTGGAACTCGGTCGCCGGCACGCTGCTCGTCGAAGGCCTGCTGTTCGTCGTCGGTGTGCGCTTCTATCTCGCCGGATCGCAGGCCGCGGACCGCACCGGGCATTGGGCGCTCTACGGGCTGCTTGCGCTGCTGATCGTCTCGTATATCGGCGCGGGCTTCGGACCGCCGCCGCCGAGCGTGCCGGCAATTGCCTGGGTCGGCCTTTCCGGCGGCCTGGTCACCGGCGCGCTCGGGTACTGGATCGATCGCCACCGTACGATGAAAGCCTGATCATGGCGCACTACGACTTCAGCATGCCGATCAGCGAAGCGCAGGCGCGGGCGCTTCGCGTGCAGGATACGGTGACGCTGAGCGGCACGCTGTTCGGCATCCGCGACGCTACGCAAATCCATCTGTTCGACCGCGGCCGGCGCACGCGCTTCGACATGAACGGGCACGCCGTCATCCATACGGCGCCGAACGTCCGCAAGGTCGAAAAAGACGCACGCAACCCCACCGGCTATGCGCCGCTCTGCATCGGCACCACGACCAGCGACCGCATGGAGCGGTTCACTCGACCGTTGATGCAGCAGTACGGCGTTCGCCTGGTGATCGGCAAAGGGGGCTTGCGGGAAGACTCCCTGAAGGCCTTCGGCGATCTTGGCGGCGCGTATCTGGCGATCATCGGCGGCACGGCAGCGCTCGAGACGACCTGGATCGAAGCGATCGAGGATGTGGACCTGGACGATCTCAATCCGGAATCGCTCTGGAAGTTCCGCGTGCGCGAGTTCGGCCCTTTGCTCGTGGCGATGGACAGCGACGGCGCCAGCCTCTATGCCGCAGTGAACAACGCCGCGCGCGGACGCCGCGCCGAGGCGCTGCGCAAACTTGGCGTTAAAATTCCCGGCGCATAAAACCCGAGGAGGAATTGATGCGATTCATTACTCGCGCGGTCGCGCTGTTGGCTTTTGCGGCCGCATTCGCAACGGCGGCGCTGGCAGAGAATCTTTCCATCGCTACGGGCGGCACCGGTGGCGTGTACTACCCGCTCGGCGGCGGCATGGCGGCCGTGCTTTCCAAGTACGTGGACGGCATGCAGGCCACGGCCGAAGTCACCGGCGGCTCGGTCGCGAACCTGCAGCTCATCGGCACCGGCAAGCCTTACCTCGGCATGACGATGGCGGACGCGACGCTCGACGCCTACAAGGGACAGGACAAGTTCAAGGGCAAGCCCGTGCCGGTGCGCACGCTGCTCGTCATGTATCCCAACCGCATGCACATCGTGACCATCGAGGGCACCGGCATCAGCTCGATCAAGGACCTGAAGGGCAAGCGCGTGTCGACCGGCTCGGGCGGCAGCGCCACCGAGGTCATGGCGTTCCGCGTCATCGAGGCCGCCGGCCTCGACAAGGATCGCGACATGAAGCGCGAGCGGCTCGGCGTCGCCGAGTCGGTCGACGCGATCAAGGACCGCAAGATCGACGCCTTCTTCTGGGTGGGCGGCCTGCCGACCGCGGCGGTAACCGACCTCGCCAATACGCCGGGCGTGAAGCTCAAGCTGATCGACCATTCCGAGCTCGTGCCGGCCATGAACAAGAAGTACGGCGAGCTCTACGTGGCCGACGTGATCCCGAAGAGCATGTACCACGGCATGGACCAGGACAATCACATCGCCACGGTGAACAACCTGCTGGTCGCGCACCAGCAGATGGACGACAAGACGGCCTACAGCATCGTGAAGGCGGTGTTCGAGCACAAGGACGAGCTGGTGCGCGTGCACAAGGAAGCCGAGAACATCAAGCTCGAGAACCAGAAGAAGGACGCCTCGCCCGTGCCCTGGCATCCCGGCGCGTTGAAGTACTTCGCCGAGAAGGGCATCAGGATCCAATAACGACGCCCGAGCAACCCGAGCCCCGCCCCGACGGGGCTTTTCTTTTATGAGCCAAGACCCAGCCCGCGTCACAGCCCGCGGCGGCGAGCCCGACGCCGTTATCAGCGACGAGGCGCTGAAGCGCGCCGAGGAGATGATCGAGGAGGAAGAAGGCGTCCAGAACAAGTTCGCCGGACGCATGGCGGCCTTCATCACGCTGGTGGCCGTGGCGATGTCGCTCTTCCATCTCTACGCCTCGTACGAGATCGTGCGTACCGAGGTGCTGCGCGCGACGCACGTCGCCTTCGTCCTCTTCCTCTCGTTCCTCATCTTTCCCGTGGCGAAGCGTTTTCGCCATCGGGTGATGTGGTGGGATTGGGTGGCGGCGCTGCTTGGCGTCGCGGTGTGCGCGTACCTCGTCAGCCAGGGCGACGATTTCTTCGACCGCTCGATCACGCCGAACGACTGGGACATCTTCTTCGGCGTGGCGCTCGTCGTGCTCGTGCTCGAGGCGATGCGGCGCGCCACCGGCTGGATCATGCCGGTGATCACGGTGTGCTTCCTGCTTTATGCGTTCTTCGGGCCGTATCTGCCGCCGCCCTGGACGCACAAGGGCTACGAGATTCCGCGCTTGGTCGGCCACATGTACATGACGCTGGAGGGCATCTTCGGCGTGCCGGTGGGCGTCGCCTCCTCGCTCATCATCCTGTTCACGATCTTCGGCGCGTTCCTGCAGTACTCGGGCGCGGGCAAGTTCTACATCGATTTCTCGTTCGCCGCGATGGGCGGCAAGCCGACCGGCGCGGGGCGCACCGTGGTGCTCGCCTCGTTCCTGCTCGGCGGGCCGTCCGGCTCGGGCGTGGCCACTACGGTAACGCTCGGCTCGGTCGCCTACCCGATGCTCGCCAAGGTCGGCTACGGCAAGAACGCCGCGGGCGGGCTGCTTTCGGCGGGCGGCCTGGGCGCGATCATCTCGCCGCCCGTGCTCGGCGCGGCCGCGTTCCTCATCGCCGAGTTCCTGAAGATCTCGTACCTCGACGTCATTCTCATGGCGGCGATCCCGACCTGCCTCTACTACCTCGCGCTGTTCGTGATGGTGGAGATCGACGTGCGCAAGTTCGGCATGAAGGACGTCACCTTCGAGCGCGTCGAGAGCGCGTGGAGCCTCACCAAGAAGTACTGGTTCCACTTCCTGTCGCTCGTGTCGATCGTGTTCTTCATGCTCTGGGGCTACTCGCCCGTGCTGTCGGTGTTCTGGGCGACGGTGGTCTCCGCGCTGACCAGCCTGATTCGCCGCGACACGGCCCTTGTCCCCTACGAGATTGTCGGAGCAAAAAATCCGCTCAGGGTTTTCTGGCAGTCCGGGCTGATCAAGGCGCTGGCGGGCGGCTCGCTCGGCGTGCTCAACGTCGCATCGACCTGCGCCGGCGCCGGCATCATCGTCGGCGTGGTGACGCTCACCGGGCTCGGCCTCAAGTTCAGCTCGATCGTGCTGCAGTACGCGGGCGGCTCGCTGATCCTCACGGCGATCTATACCTCGCTCATCGTGTGGATCGTCGGCCTCGCGGTGCCGGTCACGGCGAGCTACATCATCTGCGCAGTGATCGCGGCGCCCGCGCTGATCGCGCTCAAGGTGCCGGAATTCGCCGCGCACATGTTCATCTTCTACTACGCGGTGCTCTCCGAGGTGTCGCCGCCCACCGCTCTCTCGCCGTTCGCCGCGGCGGCCATCACGGGCGGCGATCCGTACAGGACGACCTTGCAATGCTGGAAGTACACCACGCCGGCGTTTCTCGTGCCGTTCATGTTCGTGCTCGACCCGAGCGGCACGGGGCTGCTGCTCACCGGGTCGTTCAAGACGCTCGGGCAGGCGAACTGGGGCTCGATCGCGCTCGTCACCGTCACCGCTGCCATCGGCATCGTCGCCCTCGCGGGTGGACTGCAGGGATGGCTGCTCAGGCGCACCGCGGTCTACGAGCGGTGGATGCTCATCGCGGCCGGATTCCTCCTCGTCTACCCGGCGCCCGCGGCCGACGCCGTCGGCATAGCCCTCGTCATCGTGGTGCTGGCCCTGCAATGGCTCCGCAAAGTACCCGCGATACAGACATCCTGATCCTCGGCTCGGGCGGCGCCGGCCTGTTTGCCGCGCTGCACGCGCACCAGCTGGCGCCCGGCGCTTCGATCACCGTCGCGGTGAAGGGCCTGCTCGGCAAGTGCGGCTGCACACGCATGGTGCAAGGCGGCTACAACGTCGCGCTCGCAGCGGGCGACTCGGTCGAGCGGCACTTCATGGACACCATCGAGGGCGGCAAGTGGCTGCCCGACCAGGACCTGGCGTGGAAGCTGGTCACGCTCGCCGTCGAGCGGATCCACGAGCTGGAGAACGAGCTGGGCTGCTTTTTCGACCGCAATCCCGACGGCACGGTGCACCAGAAGGCCTTCGCCGGCCAGACTTTCGACCGCACGGTGCACAAGGGCGATCTCACCGGCATCGAGATCATCAACCGGCTCGCCGAGCAGGTCTGGTCCAGAAAAATAGGGCGATTGGAAGAGCATCGGGCGGTGGCAATGGTGAAGGATGTCTCCGGCAAAGCGATTGCCGGCGTCCTGTTCATCGACATGCGCAGCGGCGCATACGTCTTCGTGCGCGCCAAGGCGGTACTGCTTGCCACGGGAGGCGGGCCGACCATGTACCGCTACCACACGCCTTCGGGCGACAAGAGCTGCGACGGCCTGGCGATGGCGCTGCGCGCCGGCTTGCGCCTGCGCGACATGGAGATGGTGCAGTTCCATCCGACGGGCCTGCTCGCCGGCCCGCAGACGCGCATGACCGGCACGGTGCTGGAAGAAGGCTTGCGCGGCTCGGGCGGTTATCTGCTCAACGGCGAGCGCGAGCGCTTCATGGCGCGCTACGACGCGAAGCTCGAGCGCGCGACGCGCGACATCGTCTCGCGCGCGATCTTCTCGGAGATGCGGCGCGGCAACACCACGCCGCACGGCGGCGTGTACATCTCGATGGCACATCTCGGCCCGGAGCGCGTGCGGGGCGAGTTCAAGGGCATGGTCGAGCGCTGTGCCGACTGCGGCTTCGACCTGGCGGGCGGGCTGGTCGAGGTCGTGCCGACGGCGCATTACATGATGGGCGGCGTCGAGTTCGCACCCGACTGCAGCACGACGCTCGCCGGCCTGTTCGTCGCCGGCGAGGACTCGGGCGGCGTGCACGGCGCGAATCGCCTGGGCGGCAACGGCGTCGCGAACTCGACCGTGTTCGGTGCCGTCGCGGGGGACACCATGGCGGCGTCGATACGACACGCGGCCTTTTCGCCTCCCGACAAGGCGGCGCTGGAAGAGGCGATCGCGCGCTGCGAGCAGCCGTTCGCGCAGCCGCCGGGCAACCTCGACGCCCTACGCGAGCGGCTGTACGACGTGATGTGGGACAAGGTCGGCATCATTCGCGACGCGCGCGGGCTGGCCGAAGCCGCCGCGGAGCTCGCGGACCTCGAGCAGGCGCTGCAGCGGACCGGCGCGAGCGGCGCCATGCGCACCTTCAATCTCACCTGGCACGACTGGCTGAATCTCGACAGCCTCGTCGCGGTGAGCCGCGTTATTTGCGCCACTGCGCTCGCGCGCGAAGACTCGCGCGGCGCGCATTTTCGCGCGGACCATCCGGAGAGCGGACCGCTCGAAACGTCTACCTTCACCAGCATCGCCGCCGACGGCCGGGTCGTCATGAAGCCGGTCGCCTTCACCCGGGTGCGGCCCGGAGAAAGCCTGCTCAAGGATGCAGCCTGACTGGCCAGTCGAAGTCCACAAGGAGCTGAAGAGCGCGGGCGTTGGCGTCGTCGGCTACGTGCCGGACGCCGGCCACAAGCGCCTGATCGAGCTTTGCCAGGCGGATTCCACCCTGGACACGGTGCCGCTCACGACCGAGGAAGAGGGCATCGGGCTTGCCGCGGGCGCCTGGCTGGGCGGGCAGAAGAGCGTGCTGCTGATGCAGTCGAGCGGCGTGGGCAACCTCATCAACGTCCTGGGAATGGTGAAGGTCTGCCGCCTGCCGCTCGTGCTCCTCGTCACCATGCGCGGCGAGCAGGGCGAGTTCAATTCCTGGCAGGTGCCGATGGGCGAGCACACCGCGCGCGTGCTCGAGACGATGAGCGTCGCCGTGCGCCAGGCGGGCGAAGCGCAGGCCATCGCTCCGCACGTGCGCGCCGCGCTCAAGCTCGCCTTCGAGGCGCAGGGCGCGGAGGCGGTGCTGATCGCGCAGCGGGTCATCGGCATCAAGAGCTTCAAGGAGCAGAGCGATGCTGCATAGGCGCGGCGTCGTTGCGAGATTGCTTCACGATCGCGGCGAGCTCCTGGTCGTCGCCGGTCTCGGCTCGACCGCGTGGGACATCACCGCCGCGGGCGACTCGCCGCTTTCCTTTCCGCTCTGGGGCGCGATGGGGCAGGCGGCGATGATCGGCCTCGGCCTTGCGCTCGCGCAGCCCGAGCGAGCGGTGCTGGTCGTCACGGGCGACGGCGAAATGCTGATGGGCCTCGGGTCGCTCGCGACCATCGGCGTGCAGCAGCCGAAGAACCTCTCGGTCGTGGTGATCGACAACGAGCGCTACGGCGAGACCGGCATGCAGGCCACGCACACCGCGCATGGCGTCGACCTGGCGCGCGTCGCTAAGGCCTGCCGATTCAAGCACTCCAGTAGCGTCGAAGACGCGGCGGGCGTGGAGAAGCTTCGCGCGGCGATCCATAAGAACGACGGGCCGCTCTTTGCAGCGGTCAAGGTCGCTGCGGAGAAGCTGCCGCTCGTCCTGCCGCCGCTCGACGGCGTGCAGCTCAAGGAGCGGTTCCGGAAGGCGCTGCTGGGCTAAGGTGTAAGTCTGTCGGGACCGACGATTCGCCGCTTTCCCCGAGTTTTCTAGCCCACGTGCTTGCGAAAAAACTCCAGCGTCCGCTCGCGCGCCTGCTTGGCCGCCGGCGCGTTGTACGAGCCGCGCTGGTCGCAGTTGAAGCCGTGGTCCGCGTCGTAGATGAAGAACTGGTGCCTGGGATGCGCGGCGGCGAGCTTCTTCACGCCTTCGACCGGGATGTGCGCGTCCTTCGATCCGAAGTGGCCCATCACCGGCACCTTGGGCTGCACGCTCGCATGATCCGGCATGCCGCCGCCGTAATACGGAGCGGCGGCCGAAAGGCCCGGGACCTGCGCCGATGCGAGCCAGGCAACGAAGCCGCCCCAGCAGTAGCCGACGATGCCCACTTTGCCGGCGCCCGAAGCGGCCTTCACCGCCGCGGCGACATCCTTCATCGCCATCTCGTTCGTCACCTTGCCGCGGATCTCGCGGCCCTTGGCGATGTCGTCGGGCGAGTAGCCGAGGTCGACGCCTTTCTTCACCCGGTCGAAGAGCGCCGGCGCGATGGCGACGTAGCCGTCGGCGGCGTAGCCGTCGGCGACCGACTTGATGTGGCTGTTGACGCCGAAGATCTCCTGGATGACGACGATCGCGCCGCGCGGCTTTCCTCCGGGGTCGGCGCGGTAGGCGGAAAGCTTGTGGTCGTCGGATGCGGTGAGTTCAATCATCTTGCCCATGCGGGCCTCCTTTGAACGCAGAATAGAATCGTAGCCATGAAGAAGGATGCAAAAGCGCTGTTTCGAATGGCACGTACGGCGCTCGAGCGCGCCGGCGCGCACGCCGCCATGGCCGAGGCCACGGCGTGCCACCTCGTCGCCGCCGAGGAGCAGGGATTGTCCACGCACGGCATGTCGCGCGTGCCTTTCTATTGCACGATGCTGCGCAATGGCCGCAACGACGGGTCGGCGCAGCCGCGCATGCTCGCCGAGCGCGCCGGCGCGTGCCTGATCGACAACGGCGACGGCCTGCCCTACGTCTCGGCGCAGTGGGCCGTGGACGAGGTCATCCAGCGCGCGCGGCGCAACGGCATCGCATTTGCCGGCATCACGAACAGCGCTCATGTCGGCGTGCTGGGCATACACCTCGAGCCCATAGCGCGCGCCGGCCTCGCGGGCTTCGCTTTCACAAACTCCCCGGCGGCGATTCCGCCGTGGGGCGGGAAGAAGCCGCTTTTCGGCACCAATCCGATCGCCGCCGCCTTCCCGCGCCGCGAGGGCGATCCGCTGGTCATCGACCTCGCGCTCACCACGGTCGTGCGCGGCCGCATCATGATGGCAATGCGCAAGGGCGAGCGCATTCCCGAGGGCTGGGCGCTCGATCGCAACGGAAAACCGACCACCGACCCCAGGGAGGCGATCGAGCACGGCAGCCTGTTCCCTATCGGCGGCGCGAAGGGCGCGATGCTCGCGCTCATGTTCGAGCTCATCTGCGCGAGCCTCACCGGCTCGGCGATCGGACCCGAAGCCGACTCGTTCTTCTCCGAGCAGGGCAACCGGCCGCGCATCGGCCAGGCGTTCATGGCGATCGACCCGTCGTCGCTCGCCGGAACCGACAAGTACCTCGAGCGGGTCGAGACCGTGGTGAGCACCATGCTTTCCGACCCGGAAGTGCGTTTGCCGGGCGCGCGGCGCTTTGCCGAGCAGAGGTCGGCGCTCGCGCACGGCATCGAGGTCCCCGACGAGCTGCTGGCGCAGATCGATAAGCTATGTACGACGTAGTCGTCGCCTTTCCGCGCATGAAGGTCGCCGTACGAACGCGGGACGGCCGGGTCACCGACATCTGCTACCTGCCGCCCTCTGCTCCGCCGGCTTCTCCGAAAAGCGAGCTAGGCGAAAGAGCAGCGCAGCAGCTCGAGGCGTATCGCGCCAACCCGGACGCGCGCTTCGACCTGCCGCTCCTGATCGAAGGCACTCCCTTCCAGCGCGACCTGTGGGTGGCGTTGTGCGAAATCCCGCGCGGCAAGACCCTCACGTATGGCGAGCTGGCCCGGCGCCTCGGCGCCGAGGCTCGCGCGGTCGGCCAGGCGTGCGGCGACAACCGGCTGCCGATCGTCATTCCGTGCCACCGCGTGGTCGCCGCGAACGGCATCGGCGGCTTCGGCCATGCGACCCGCGGCTACCTCCTGGAGGCCAAGCGTTGGCTGCTCGCCCACGAGTGCGGCGCGGACGCGTTCGAGCTCACGCCCTGAGCGAGGCCGACGCGGCGCTGCTCGACGCCTTCTGCGACGCGCTCTGGCTCGAGGACGGCCTGTCGAAGAACACGCTGGCGGCGTACCGGGCCGACCTCGAGCAGCTGGCGCGCAGCGTGCGCAAGGGACTCGCCGACGCCAGCGAGGCCGACCTGTTCGCCTTCTTCGCGGCGAAGAAAGGCCGCGCCTCGAGCGCCGCGCGGCGCGTCTCGACGCTCAAGCGCTTCTACCAGTACTGCGTGCGCGAGCGCCGGCTGGCCACCGATCCGACCCTCAGGCTCGATCCGCCGAAGCGCGCGCCTCGCTTTCCGAAGACGCTCTCGGAGAGCGACGTCGAGGCGCTGCTCGGCGCGCCGGATCCTGCCACGCCGCTCGGGCTGCGCGATCGCGCGATGCTCGAGACGCTCTATGCCACCGGCCTGCGCGTCTCCGAGCTCGTCGCGCTCAAGCGATTCGCGGTGAACTTGGATGCCGGCGTCGTGAGAGTGCTCGGCAAAGGCTCGAAGGAGCGGCTGGTGCCGCTTGGCGAGGAGGCGGTGGAATGGATTTCCCGCTATCTCAGGGAGAGCAAGAACAATTCGGATGCCTTGTTCGTCACGACTCGCGGCAGCGCGATGACGCGCCAGGCGTTCTGGCATCTCATCCGCCGCTACGGCGGGCGCGCCATTCCGGGAAAACGGCTCTCGCCGCACGTGCTGCGCCACGCGTTCGCTACCCACCTTATCAACCACGGCGCCGACCTGCGCGTCGTGCAGATGCTGCTCGGACATGCCGACATCTCCACCACGCAGATCTATACGCACGTCGCACGCGAGCGCCTGAAACAGCTGCACGCGAAGCACCATCCGCGGGGATGAAGACCCCGGCGACCAAATTTTTGGACGACCACGGCGTGAGCTACACCGAGCACGTCTACGAGTACGTCGAGCACGGCGGTACCGCCGTTTCGTCCGAATCGCTCGGCGTGCCCGAGCATGAAGTGGTGAAGACCCTGGTCATGGAAGACGAGGAGCGTGCGCCGCTCATCGTCCTGATGCACGGCGATTACAAGGTTTCCACCAAGGAGCTCGCCCGGCAGGCGGGGCGCAAGCGCGTCGCGCCGTGCAAGTCCGACGTCGCGCAGCGCCACACCGGCTACCAGGTGGGCGGCACCTCGCCTTTCGGAATGCGCAAGCCGCTGCCCGTCTACCTCGAGCGCTCGGTGCTCGAGCTGCCGCGGATCTACATCAACGGCGGGCGGCGCGGGTTCCTGGTGCGCATTGCGTCCGCGGACCTCGCGCGGGTGCTCGAGCCCGTGCCGGTGAGCGTGGCGCTCAAGGATTAGTCACCACCCCGGAGATTTCATGCTTCGCACCTTCTTTGCGCTCGTGCTGCTCTATTTCTCGACGGCCCAGGCCGAAACCTGGCCGGCAAAGCCCATCCGCCTCGTCGTCCCCTTTGCGCCGGGCGGCTCGAGCAGCATCGTCGCGCGCAGCTTCGCGGCCGAGATGGAGAAGGGCTTAGGCCAGTCGATCGTAATCGACAACAAGGGCGGCGGCGGCGGCAACGTGGCGATGGCCGAGGTCGCGCATGCCGATCCGGACGGCTACACGCTGATCATCGGCCACGTGGGCTCTCTGGCGGTCAATCCGTACCTGTACGAGAAGCTGCCGTTCGACACGGATCGCGATTTCGCCGCGGTGTCGCTGCTCGCCAAGGTGCCGAGCATCTTCGTCGTGCATGCCGACGTCCCGGCGAAGGATCTGCGCGAATTCGTCGCCCTGGCGAAGCAGCAGCCGGGCAGGCTCTACTACGGCTCGGCGGGCAACGGCAGCGCCGGGCACCTCGCGATGGAGTATCTCAAGCTCGTCACCGGCATCGACATCGTCCACGTCCCGTACAAAGGAACGGGGCCGAACCTGATCGATCTCGTCGCCGGGCGCACGCAGGCGAGCGCGGCCGGCACGCCGCCGCTCCTGGCGCACGTCAAGGCGGGCAAGCTGCGCGTCATTGCGGTCGGCTCGAGCAAGCGCCTCGACATCCTTCCCGAAGCGGCCACCGTTGCCGAGCAGGGCTATCCGGGATTCGAGACTTCGCAGTGGTACGGCCTCAACGCGCCGGCCAAGACGCCGGCGCCGATCATCCGGCGCCTTGCCGAGGAGGCGGCGAAGGCCGCGAAGCAACGTTCCGTCGTCGATCGCCTAGCGCCGGACAGCGCGGAAGCGATCGGCTCGACGCCGCAGGAGTACGCGGCCTATATCGCGGCCGAGCAGAAGCGCTGGAGCGAGGTCGTGCGCAAGGCCGGCATAAAAGCCAATTGAGAAACGAGCGCTAGCGCCGGCGCTCGATGGTGACCCCTACGTACTTCGCGTTGCCGAGGATGCCGATCTTTGCCACGCTCACCTTTGCCCACGGCGCGCCGAAGTCGGCGAGAACGAGTTGCGCGATGCGCTCGGCGAGAGTCTCCACCAGGCGAAAGTGGCCTCCCGCCGCGAGGGCGCGGATGCGCAAGGCGACCTGCTCGTAGTCGATCGTATCGGCGACCTTGTCGCTCGTGAACACGGTCTCGCTCGGCAGCCCGATCTCGAGATCGATCGACAGCGTCTGCGCGACATGACGCTCGCGGCGATGGATGCCAATCAGCGCCTCGACGCGCAGCTCCCGGATGACGATCGCGTCCATGTCGCGAACGATTCTATAGAATCGCCGCGTGCCTACTGCGCTGGCCGTGATCGGGTCGTATCTGCTCGGATCGGTGTCGTTCGCGATCGTCGTCAGCCGGCTGATGAGCCTGCCCGACCCGCGCAGCTACGGCTCGAAGAATCCCGGCGCGACCAACGTGCTGCGCACCGGCAGGACAGCCGCTGCGGCGCTCACGCTCGCCGGCGACGCGCTCAAGGGCCTCGTTGCCGTTCTCCTCACCCGATGGTTCGTGCCGGAGGCGGCTGCCTTCGCGGGCCTGGCGGTGTTCCTCGGGCATCTCTTTCCGCTCTATCATCGCTTCCAGGGCGGCAAAGGCGTCGCGACGGCGGCCGGCGTGCTCTTTGCGCTCGACTGGCGCCTCGGCTTCGGCACGGTGGCGACCTGGATCATCATCGTGGCGTTCCTGCGCTACTCCTCGCTCGCTGCCCTGGTCGCC
>CAYZFN010000156.1:0-8156 GCA_964477695.1 uncultured Enterobacteriaceae bacterium
CGGCTCGGCGATCACCACGTCGCCGATCATCGCGAAGCTCGCCGAGACGCCGCCCATCGTCGGGTCGGTGAGCACCGTGATGAAAGGCAGGCGCCGCTCGGCGAGATCGGTCAGCGCGGCGGTGGTCTTCGCCATCTGCAAGAGCGACAGGGCGCCCTCCTGCATGCGCGCGCCGCCCGACGCGGCGGCGCAGACGAAAGGCAGCTTCTGCTCGATCGCCACGCGCACGCCGCGCACGAAGCGCTCGCCGACTACCGAGCCCATCGAGCCGCCCATGAAGTCGAACTCGAACGCCGCGCAGACCAGGCCGAGCGCCTTGATCGAGCCTTGCATCACGACCAGCGCGTCGCCCTCCGCGGTCTGCTCCTGCGCCTCGCCGAGCCGCTCGGTGTAGCGGCGCGAATCCTTGAATTTGAGCGGATCGACCGGCAGCACCTCGGCGCCGACCTCGAAGCGGCCGTCCGGATCGAGCAGCGCGTCGAGGCGCGGCCGCGCGCCGAGGCGCTCGTGATGCCCGCACTTCGGGCAGACATTGAGGTTCTTCTCGAGGTCGGTGCTGTAGAGCACGGCATCGCATGCCGCGCACTTGGTCCACAACCCCTCGGGCACGGTCTTCTTCGCCGCACCGCCGGTGCGCTGGATCTTCGGCGGCAGCAGCTTCTGCAGCCAGCTCATGCGTCGAGGGCCTGCCTGATCGGTTTCAGGAACGCTTTTACTCGGGAAACGGCTTGGTCCGGGCCCGCCGCCTCGATCTCCTGGATGACGCGGCTGCCGATCACTACCGCATCGGCCGTCTGCGCTATGCGCCGCGCCGACTCCGCGTCGCGGATGCCGAAGCCGACGCCGATCGGCAGCTTGGTGGCCTTGCGGATCTGCGGGATATGGGAAGCCACATCCGAAAGATCGATGTTGGCGGCGCCCGTCACGCCGCGCAGCGACACATAGTAGAGATAGCCGCTGCCGCTCCTCGCCACCTGGTCGATGCGTTTCTTCGTCGAGGTGGGCGCCAGCAGGAAGATCGGGTCGATGTCGCTCTTCTTGATCAGCGCCGAGAACTCGCGGCATTCCTCGGGCGGATAGTCGACCACGATCACGCCGTCGATGCCGGCCGCCTTCCCCGCCGCGGCGAACTGCTCGCTGCCCATCGCCTCGATCGGGTTGGCGTAGCCCATGAGGACGATCGGTGTGGTTCGATCCTTGTCCCTGAATTGCTTGACGAGGGTGAGAACATCCCTCAAGCCCACGCCATTCTTCAATGCTCTCTCGCCCGAGCGCTGCACCACCGGGCCGTCGGCCATCGGATCGGAGAACGGCACGCCGAGCTCGAGGATGTCCGCGCCCGACTCGACGAGCGCGTGCATCAGCGGCACGGTCAGCGAAGGATGCGGATCGCCGGCGGTGATGTACGGAATGAGCGCCTTGCGCTTCGCTTTCGCGAGCGCCGCGAAACGGCTCTGGATGCGCGACATCAAAGCTTTTTCCCCGAGCGCTCGGCGACGGTATGCATGTCCTTGTCGCCGCGTCCGGAGAGGTTGACCAGCAGGATCGCGTTTTTCTTCATCTGCGGTGCCATCTTCATCGCCTGCGCCACCGCGTGCGCGGACTCGAGCGCCGGGATGATGCCTTCGCTGCGGCACAGCTCGTGGAACGCCGCGAGCGCCTCGTCGTCCGTCACGGCCACATACTCCGCGCGTTGGCTGTCCTTGAGCCAGGCGTGTTCCGGGCCGACGCCGGGATAGTCGAGGCCGGCGGACACCGAGTGCGTCTCCGTGATCTGGCCGTTCGCATCCTGCAGCAGGTAGGTGCGATTGCCGTGCAGCACGCCGGGCGTGCCGGCGCAGAGCGAAGCGGCATGCCTGCCGGTCTCCAGGCCCTCGCCCGCCGCCTCGACGCCGATGAGGCGCGTCTTCTTGTGCTTGATGTACGGGTAGAAGATGCCCATCGCATTCGAGCCGCCGCCGACGCAGGCGATCACCGCGTCGGGCTGGCGTCCGGCGAGCGCCTTCATCTGCTGGATGCTCTCCACGCCGATCACCGACTGGAAGTCGCGCACCATCATCGGATAGGGATGCGGGCCTGCGACGGTGCCGATGATGTAGAACGTGGTGTCGACGTTGGTCACCCAGTCGCGCATCGCTTCGTTGAGCGCGTCCTTGAGCGTCTTCGAGCCCGACTCGACGGGCACCACTTTCGCCCCGAGCACGCCCATGCGGTGCACGTTCGCCGCCTGGCGCTTGACGTCCTCGGAGCCCATGTACACGACGCACTCCATCCCGTAGCGCGCGGCGACGGTGGCGGTGGCCACGCCGTGCATGCCGGCGCCGGTCTCGGCGATGACGCGCGCCTTCTTCATGTTGCGCGCGAGCAGCGCCTGCCCGATGGTGTTGTTGATCTTGTGCGCGCCGGTGTGGTTCAGGTCTTCACGCTTGATGTAAATGCGGGCGCCGCCGCACTTCTCCGTCAATCTTTTTGCAAAGTAAATCGGGCTCGGCCGCCCGACGTAATGTTTGAGCTCGTACTTGAACTCGGCCTGGAACTTCGGATCCTTGCGCGCGCGCTCGTACGCAGCGCGCAGCTCGTCGAGCGCCGCGGTCAGCGTCTCGGCGACGAAGACGCCGCCGTAGGGACCGAAGTGACCATGCGCGTCCGGCAAGTCATACATTCGCATTTCTGACCTCTGCGACAAAGGCGGCCATCTTCGCAGCGTCCTTGATGCCCTTCGCTGACTCGACGCCGCTCGATACATCCACGCCCCAGGGACGCACGCGTCGGACGGCCTCGCCGACGTTCGCCGCCGACAGCCCGCCGGACAGGATAACCGGCTTGTCGGTCGCGGGAACGAGGGACCAGTCGAAGCGCTCGCCGACGCCTCCGTACTCCGGGACGTGGCTGTCGAAAAGCCACGCCGCCGCCAGCGAAAAAGGGCGCAGGTATTCTAGCGCAGAGACCCCTTGCCTCACCCTGCAGGCCTTCACGTACGGCATGCCGAATTGCGCGCAGAACTGGGGTGTTTCTTCGCCGTGGAACTGCAGCAGCGCAGGACGCACCCGGCCGATCACCTGCGCTACCTGCGCCGCATCGGGGCTGACGAACAGCGCAACCGTCTGCACGAACGGCGGCAGCGCGTCGCGGATTTCCACCGCGCGCTCGGCCGCCAGGTAGCGCGGGCTGGGCGGATAGAACACCAGTCCGATCGCATCGGCGCCCGCTTCCGCGGCAGCGCGGGCGTCGCCCGGTCGCGTGATGCCGCAGATCTTGACCCGGGTCCTCATTGCGGTAGCCGCCATGCCGCATCGTAGTCGACCTTTTCCAGGTACAGGCCCTCGGCGCCGAAGGTCGGCGCGGCGCGCGTGCGGTCGCGCGAAGCGAGCAGCTCGGCGATCCAGGATGCCGGCTGGCGGCCGCAACCCACGTAGACCAGCGAGCCGACGATGTTGCGCACCATGTGGTGCAGGAACGCATTCGCGCGAATCACGAAGTCGATGCGCTCGCCCGAGCGCTCGATCGTGATCGATTCCACCCGCCGCACCGGCGTCTTGGCCTGGCACTCCGCGGCGCGAAAGGCCGAGAAATCGTGCTCGCCGAGCAGCGCCTGCGCCGCACTGCGCATCGCCGCCGCGTCGAGCGGCGCGTGAAACCAGCCGACGCGCTGCGCCTCGAGGGCCGGGCGCACCGGACGGTTGAGCAGCTCGTAGCGATAGGTACGCGCCACGGCGCTGTAGCGCGCGTGGAACTCTCCCGGTACTTCGAGCGCCCAGAGGACGGCAATGCTGTCGGGCAGGAAGGCATTCACGCCGCGCACCCACGCGCTATGCGGCCGGGCCGCCGGCGTATCGAAATGGGCGACCTGGGCGCGTGCGTGCACGCCGCGATCGGTCCTTCCTGCGGCCGTCAGCGATAGCGGATGGCCGGCGATGCGCGCGAGCGCGCCTTCCACCGCGTCCTGGATGGCGCCGCCTCCGGGCTGCGTCTGCCAGCCGAGAAAGCGGCTGCCGTCGTACTCGAGTGCTAGGGCAATGCGCGGAATTTCAGCCGAGCTTGGCGAGGATCTGCTCCGCCTGGCCTTTTTGCGCGGTATCGCCGTCCTTCATCACTTCGTTGAGCAGCTCGCGGGCGCCGTCCTTGTCGCCCATCTCCTCGTAGGCCTTAGCGAGGTCGAGCTTGGTTGCCACTTCCTGCCATTTTGGGTCGCCCGCGGCTTGCGTGGCGGTCGCGGTTTCCTCGCTCGGGCCGCCGAGGTCGAGGCTGATCTCGCCAAGGTCCAATGGCGCAGGCGCAACCGGCTGCGGCGGCGGCTGCGGTGCGCCGCCTTTCTTGTCGTCCAGGTCGAGGTTGAAGTCCAAGCCGCCGCCGCTCGCCTCCTCGGCCTTGGCCGCCGGCGCCGCTTCCGTTGCGCCGAGATCGAGATCGAAGTCGAGCCCGCCGGCCGACTTGGTGGTCTCGGTGGCCAGCGTCTCGTCGGGTGCCTGCTTCTCGATCTTCAGGGTGTTCGTCGCGCCGAGCTCGATGTCGACATTCGATGCGGTCGGCTCCTTCGCCTCGTCGAGCGAAATGTCCGGTGCCGCAGGTCCGCCCTGCGAGGAGCCGCCCAGGTCGAAATCGAGCATCGGCGCCGCGGCAGGCGTCGCCGCTCCGGCTGCGGGCGCGGGGGCGACGTCGCCGTAGACACTGTTTTGCGGATCGATCGAACGGCCGAGCGCCGCCGCCTTTTCCCATTCCGGTCCGGCGCCATGGGTGAGTCCCTTCAGCTTCAGCGCCGTCTGCTCGAACGTCTTGGCATCCTTGCGGTTGGCATAGATCTCGAGCAGCTTGCCGTGCACGGCTGTACGGCTCGAATCCTTCTGCAACGCTTCCTTGAGGATCTCCTCAGCCTGAGCGTCGCGGCCGTAAGCCATGTAGACGTCCGCCTCGGCGATGGGATCGACTTCCTCCGGTTCCATGCCCGCAGGCGCCTGGCTGACCGGCGCCTGCGACACGACCGTGCTGGCGGTGGGCTCATGCAGGGCCGCCGCACCACCGCCTGCCGCAGCGGCCCCGAGAACGCTGTCTTGGAATTTTGCGTGAGCTGCCTTCTTCCTGCGCCACGACCAGAAAGCGTAGCCGACAAGCAGCAGCACCACGGCGCCGAGCGCCGCGAGGTACAGCGGGTTGTCCAGCAGCTCGTCGAGCAGGCTTGGCTCTGGCGGCGGTGGCGGTGCGGCTTTAGGCCTGGGCTTGGGCACCTCGGCCTTCTTTTCGGCGGGCGGCGGCGGGACGGCGGGCTTCGCGGCGGGCGCGGGCGGTGGAACGGCCTGCGGCGCCTGCGCCTGCGGTCCCGGCGCCTGCGGCGCCGGCGCCGGCTGGGCGGGCGCGCTCTGCACCGGCGGCGAGGCACTTGGTGCGGCGGGCTGCGGCGCTTGCGCCGCGGGCTTCGCTGGTGCCGGAGCTTGCGGAGCCGCGGCGGGCGGCTTGGCGGCGGCTTTCCTCTCCAGCTCGGCGAGCTGCTGGTTCTTCAGGTCGAGCAGCTTCTGCAGATCGGCGACGTTCTTCTCGAGATCGGCGCTGCGCGACTGCGCTTCCTGCAGGGCACGCTCGCGCGCCGCGGCGTCGTCTTCGCGTGCAGCACGCGAAGCGGGCGCGGCGGGCTTGCCCGGCTCCGCCTTCGAGAGACGCACCTGGTCGCCCGGTGCGGCCGGCGGCGTCGCTTCCGGCTTGGGTTCGATGCGTCCCGCGGCCTCGCGCTCGGGCCCGCCTTCAACGCTTGACGGAACGGCGGCGAGGCGGCTGCGATACTCCATGAACTGCGCGTGCTGCTCTTTGACTAGGCGGTTGGCTTCGTCTCGGTCGACCGTGGCGATCGTCTCGGCGCTCGGTATGTTGAGGATCTTGCCGGTGCGCACGAGGTTGACGTTGCCGCGGATGAACGCCTCCTGGTTGGCGCGGAAGATCGCAATGAGCATCTGGTTCAGCGTCACGCCGGGCGCGAGATTGGCGCGCGCGATGGCACCGAGCGTGTCGCCTTTCTTCACCTCGTGCGTGCTCGCCTTCGCCGGCTCTTCCTTCGCGGGCTGCTTCGCCTCGGCCCCAGGAGCAATCGGCTTCTCCTCGATGGCGGCGGGCTTTTCTTCGCCAGCCGAGGGCTTCTCTTCGGCGGCAGGTTTTTGCTCGGCCGGTGCAGGCGACTCCTGCGGCGTGGCGGGAACGGGTACCGGGACCGGTACCGCTTGCGCCTGCGCTTCGGGCTGCGGCTGCGATTCCGCTTGCGGCTGCGGCGCGGCTTGCGTTTGCGGCGCCGACTCAGCCTGAGGCGTGGGCAGCGCCTGCGCGGGAGCTGCCGGCGGCGGCGGCGCAGCGGCAATGGCCGCGGAGCGCGCTCGGTAGTCGGGCGGGTCGAGCAGGAAAGTGTATTCGCGCACGAGCCGCCCCGTCGGCCACTGCAGCTCGATCAGCATGTCGAGGAACGGATCGCTCACCGGCTGCTTGGTCGTGAGGCGCAGCACGGGACGGTTGTTTCGCCGCGTGATGTCGATGCGCACGCCGAGCAGCGCGGGACTGATTTCGATGCCGGCCGCGTTGAAGGCTTCCGCGGGAGCGAGGCGCGCGCTCAGCCCATCTTCTTCGCCGGGCTGCAGAGAAACGATCTCGACCTCGGCGAGCAGCGGTTGCCCGAGCGGCGATAAAACGGTGAGCCTGCCGAGTCCCGCAGCGTGCGCGGCCAACGCCGCGAGCCAGAGGGCGGACGCCACGATGCCGATGGTTATGGATCTAGCCACGATTCCCCCAACCCGTAATTCTTCTTAGTCGGACCAACTACCTTAACATCATGGCCTTACGGCTGCAACTTGAGAACTTTTCTGGGGTTTTCAGGATTTCAGCCCTGCATCCAGCAGGATACGCAGCATGCGACGGAGCGGCTCGGCGGCACCCCACAGAAGTTGATCACCGACCGTAAAAGCAGTGAGGTATTCGTCGCCCATCGGCAGCTTGCGCAGCCTGCCTACCGGCACCGAGAGTTTTCCCGACACCGCTGCCGGCGTTAGCTCGGCGAGCGACTCCTCGCGGCGGTTCGGAACGACCTTCACCCAGTCGTTCGCCTCGGCGAGCATGCCTTCCACCTCGTCGAGCGGAAGCGGCCGGCGCAGCTTGATCGTGAGCGCCTGGCTATGGCAGCGCATCGCGCCTATGCGAACGCACACGCCGTCGATAGGAATCTGGCTTCCATTGCGCCCGAGGATCTTGTTCGCCTCGGCCTGCGCCTTCCATTCCTCGCGGCTCTGCCCGTCGCCCATGTCTTTGTCGATCCACGGCAGCAGGTTGGCGGCGAGCGCCTGGCCGAAATTCTCCTTCGGCAGGTCGCGCGAGCGAATCGAGTCGGTCACTGCCCGGTCGATGTCCAGGATAGCGGACGCCGGATCGTCGAGCATCGGCTGGGTCGCGCGTGCGATGCGTGCCATCTGCGCCACGAGCTCGCGCATGTTCGCGGCACCCGCGCCGGACGCCGCCTGGTAGGTCATGCTGGTCATCCACTCGATCTCGTCGCGCTGGAAAAGCCCGGCCATCCCCATCAGCATCAGGCTGACCGTGCAATTGCCGCCAATGAAGTCCCTGCTGCCGCGCGCCAGCGCATCCTTGATCACAGGCAGGTTGACCGGATCGAGAATGATCACGGCGTCATCGTTCATGCGCAGCGCGCTTGCCGCATCGATCCAGTAGCCGCGCCAGCCGCCCTTGCGCAGCCGGGGGTACACGTCGTTCGTGTAATCGCCGCCCTGGCACGAGATGATCACCGGCAGCGCTTTCAGCGCGGCGACGTCCATCGCATCGGCCACCGCCGCGACATCGCGGCCGATCGCCGGAGCTTTGCCGCGCGCCTGCGAGGTCGAGAAGAACACCGGCTCGACATGGTCGAAGTCGCGCTCCTCGCGCATGCGCTGCACGAGCACCGAGCCCACCATGCCGCGCCAGCCGACGATGCCCACCCGGATCATGGACATAGTTTAAAGATTCGCGACCACAGCGTCGCCCATTTCGGCGCTGCCGACCTTGCGCATGCCGGCGGCATGGATGTCAGCCGTGCGCAGCCCGGAACGCAAGGTCTTCGCGACGGCCGCTTCGATGCGCGCCGCGGCGGCCGCCTGGCCGAGCGAATAGCGCAGCATCATCGCCGCCGAGAGGAT
>CAYZFN010000157.1:0-18932 GCA_964477695.1 uncultured Enterobacteriaceae bacterium
CGCCGTAATAGGCGTTGATGTAGAGCGGATAGAAGCAGGCAAACGCGATGATCAGGATCTTCGACAGGTCGCCGATGCCGAACCAGAGCATGAAGAGCGGCAGCAGCACGATCTTCGGCACCGGATAGCTGAGAAAGACGAGCGGGCTCACCGTCTCGTCGAAGCCGCGGCGAATGCCTGCCGTGAGGCCAAGAGCCGTTCCAGCAAATGCTCCTATCAAAAATCCGGGGAGTGCGCGCCCGAGGCTGGCGACGATGTGGCCGTAGAGCTCGCGCGTGCCGAGCGCCTGGACGAAGTCCTTCACGATCTCGGCCGGCGACAGGATGTACTCCGGCAACCCGCGGAGCGAGAGCAGCTGCCAGGCGACCACCAACGCGACGAGCAGGCTGGTTCGGCCGAGAGAACGCTTCAAATGGTGACGGTCACCATTTTCAGACCCACGCCTGGATGACGTAGTCGTACGCCGCCTGGGCGTTGGCCATGTCGACGCGCTGCAGCTTGATGGCGTAGCCGTTGCCGGTCTTCTTCAGCGTGTGCTGGTAGCGGCCCGCGAAGTGGCGCACGTCGTCGCGACGCAGCTCGAGCATGTGGAAGCGCGAGCGCACGACGACCTCGCCGGGCGTCTCCTTCTCGATGACGACGTTGGAGACCACGTGGTTCGTTTCCCAGAGCGGCCGCTGCGACCAGGCGTCGGGATGAAGGATGCGCTTCATGCGCACGGTCATGAGGTTCTTGTCCTCGGCAAAGATCGCCGGCATGCCGTCCCAGGTCGTGTGCGAGGGCTCGGGCGGCATCCAGTACATGCCGTCGGCCGAGAAAAGGTCGATCCAGCCTTGCCAGTCCTTGCTGTCGAGGAGGTCGGCCTGGCGATAGAGGAACTGCTCGACGCCGCGCTGCATGTCGCCGCCATTGCTCTTCAGCGGCTTCCTCGCGGTCGCGACTTTCTTGAGAAGCTTCTTAGCCACGCATGTACTCCACCCACGCCTTCATCTGGTTACGCATCGGCGCTTCCGAGGTGCCGCAGTTCGCGGCGGTCTCGACGATGCCGTCCTTCTCGATGTCGCGCCCGAGGTGCCGCGCGAAGCTCACCCAGTCGCCGCCGTCCGAGGAAAGCCCCTGGTGGCACTTCCAGAAGTTCTCCAGGTCGTCCGCGTTGATGAGCGTGGAGGGCGAGTTGACCAGGTTGTAGTAGGCGAGCGAGCGCCGATAGATCGGCTCCGGAGCGCCCTTCAGTCGGAAGTGCCAGATCTCGGTCAGGGTGCGATCGACGCCGAGCGGCCGCACCGCGCGAAGCTGCTGCAGGGGCGATTGCACGGAGAGGCCCGGGTAAAGGAGCACGTGGTGGATGTTGACGCCGATGATCTCCTCGAAGCGCTTCTGGCCGTACGCCTTGATCATGATCTTGTCGTAGGCGAGCGTGTCCGGGTCCTGCGGCCGCAGGCCCATGTAGCCGGTGAGGATGCAGTGGCCGTGCGGATAGTTGATGGTCTGGAAGTTGTCCCACTTGTCGATCGTCACCGTCGCGAACGCGGACAGCATGTGGTACGAGAGCGGCGCCTCGCCCTTCTTGGTACGCGCGGCGATGTCCTTCTCGACTTCGTGCGCGGCGCGCCCGGTCGACTGGTGCGTCACCGACGGATGCAGCGCGTCGAGCTGGTTCTCGAGGAAGATCTTCCAGTTGGACTTCTGGATGACGCGGAAGCAGTTCGGCACGACCTCGACGCTTCCCTCGGGCGCGCGGTCGCACATGTCGTCGAAGGCGACGATGGCCTTGCCGAGAAATTCCTTGAGGCTGGGTCCATCGGCACTGAGCGAGGCAAAAACGAAGCCGCGATAGTTCTCCACGCGCGCGGCCGGCTTCATGCAGAGCTCGGGGCTGCCTTTGCCGATTCGCGTGCCCTCGTAGCCCGACTCCATCATCGGGATGGAGCGCAGCTTGCCGTCGTGCTTGAACGTCCAGGCGTGGTAGGAGCAGCGGAAGAACTCGCCGGTGTTGCCCTTGCGGTCGCCGGCGATCATGTTGCCGCGGTGCGGGCAGCGGTTGTAGAGCACGTGGATCCGGCCGTCCGAGCCCCGCACCATGATCATCGGCTGGCGGCCGATCTGCACCGTGTAGTAGTCGCCGCTCTTCGGCACCTGCGTCTCGTGGCCGCAGTAGATCCACACCTTCTCGTGGATGCGCTGCATCTCGAGCTCGAAGATGTCGCGGTCGGTGTACACCTCGCGCCGCACACGGTCGGGCTCGACGAACTTGCTCAGATCCGGGATTCGCTCCTGAAGCATGGCCTCCTCCTTCCGAGGGAGGGAATGATAATCCATCGAAAACGTGGTCTGTCCCTGTTTAGCTTTTAAGCTTCGGCATCACCTCGCGCGCGAAGAGCTCGAGCGAGCGCAGGGCGTGCTCGGGCGCGAGGTCGCCGAAGGAGAACACGCAGAGCAGGTAGTTGAGGCTCGTCGCGCGGATGAGCTCGGCGAGCTGCCCGGTCACCTCGGCGGGCGTTCCGGCAATGAGCGGATGCGCCGAGTCGGCGGAATGGGCCTCGGTGTTGTGCACGTCGGGGCGGCCGATCTTGCGCGTGAGATGGTGGATGTGCGCGTTCCAGGTGCGGTGCGCTGCCTCGCCCAGGCGCTGCGCCTCGTCCGAGCGCTCGGCGATCACGAGATGCTGGGTCTTCGCGAGGAACGGCGCGGCGACGTGCGCGTTATGCCGGCCCGGCTCGTTCCTGTGCTTCTCCCAGACTTCGCGGTAGCGCTCGAAATGCGGCCGGCAGTCGGCCGTCCGGCCGAGGAACGCGGTGTGGTAGCCGTGCCGGGCGGTGAAGTCGATCGAATCCCTGTTCGAGCTCGGGAACCAGAGCGGCGGATAGGGCAACTGCAGCGGCTTCACCTGGAGCTCGGCGTCCTGGTAGCTGTAATACTTACCCTGGAAATTGAGCGTGGGCGATTTGCAGGCGGCAAAAAAAACGTCCAGCGTCTCGCGGTATTTCTCGCGCGACTCGTCGATCGACTGCAGGCCGAAGATGCGCGACTCGATCGGCGATATGCCGCGGCCGACGCCGAGCTCGAGGCGGCCGCCCGACATCTGGTCGAGCATGCACACCTCCTGATAGAAGCGGTAGGCGTTGTACCAGGGGAGGCAGAAGGTGAGCGCGCCGGCGCGCAGGCGCTTCGTGCGCTGGAACATTGCCGAGAGCATCACCGCCGGCGAGCCGTCGACCGAAAGCGGCGTGCCCTGGTGCTCGGCGATCAGGTATGCGTGCAGGCCCAGCCTGTCGGCCGCCTGCGCGAGCGCGAGCTTGTGCGCGTACACCTCGCCTGGCGAGCGCGTGGCCGAGGCTTCGATCCAGTCGAAAAGTCCGAAGTGCATGGCTAGAAGGCGATCCCTCTCATAGCAGGGCGTCGAGAAGAAGAAGCAGGCCGCCGAGGATGGCAATGTTCGCAAGGAAGCTCAAGCGCGACAGGTTGCGCTGGAGCGGATCGCTCTTCTGCCAGAAGCGGTGGAAGATCACCGTCGCCGCCACGGTGAAGACCATGAAGCAAGCGACGCCCGCTGCCGGATGCACGCCGACGATGACCAGCGTGCAGCCTGTGAATTGCAGGACGATGCCGAGCCAGAAGAGCGCCGAGGGGTATGGCGTGCCGAACGCGCGCATGCGCTCGACGTGGTCGGCGATCCGCGCCTTGGTCAGGTTGGCGAGCCCGCTCACCAGGAAGAAGCCGACGATCAGCCACTTTCCGGCTTCGGCTAGCGGGCTCATACGCCGAGATAGCGGTGCCAGAGACCGCGGTCGGCGTCGAGCTCGCGCGAGCTGCCCTGCCAGGCCACGCGGCCGCGCTCGATGATCGTGTGCCGGTCGGCGAGCCGCACCAGGCGCTCGACGTACTTGTCGATGACGAGGATCGTCTGTCCCTCGGCGCGCAGCCGCGCCAGGCATTTCCAGATCTCCTCGCGCACGAGCGGCGCGAGGCCCTCGGTGGCTTCGTCGAGGATCAGCAGATAGGGATTGGTGACCAGGGCGCGGCCGATCGCGAGCATCTGCTGCTCGCCGCCCGAGAGCTGGCTGCCGCCGTTGTGCTGCCGCTCTTCCAACCGGGGGAAAAGCCGGAAAACCCGCTCGGGCGTCCACGGATCGGCCCGCTGCGAGCGGTTCTCGGCAAACGCCACGAGATGCTCCCGGACCGAGAGATTGGGAAAGATCTGCCGTCCCTCGGGCACCAGCGCGACGCCGCGCCGGGCGATGCGCTCGGGCCGCTCGCGCGCGATGGCCTCGCCGCGGAAGCGGATGGACCCGGCGCGCGGTGGCGTGAGTCCCACGATCGCGCGCACCGTGGTCGTTTTGCCCATGCCGTTGCGCCCGAGCAGCGTGACCATCTCTCCCGCCTCGATGGCAAGATCGATGCCGAACAGCACCGGACTCGCGCCATAGCCCGTCTCGAGCCGTTCGACCTCAAGCAGCAAGCTCTTCTCCCAGGTAGGCGCGGCGCACGTCGGGATCCAGCCGGATCGCCTGCGGCGTGCCGGTCGCGATCAGCCGGCCGTTCACCAGCACGGAGATGCGGCTGGCGAGGCGAAACACCGCGTCCATGTCGTGCTCGACGAGCAGCACCGTCACCCGGCTGCGCAGGCGCTCGATCAGCTCGATCATGCGGCGCGAGTCCTGCGGCCCCATGCCGGCCATCGGCTCGTCGAGCAAAAGCAGGCGCGGGCGCGTCGCGAGCGCGAGCGCCACTTCAAGCGCGCGCTGATCGCCGTGCGAGAGATTTGCCGCCACGGTCTTGCTCTTTTCAGAAAGGTCTACTTCGCCAGCGATCGCGCGCGCTTCGTCGACCAGCCCCGTTTCCGCTGCCACGGGCGGCCAGAAGGAAAAGCTCGAGCCGCTGCGCGCCTGCACGGCGAGCGCCAGGTTTTCCAGCACCGTGTAGCGCCGAAAGAGGCTCGTCACCTGGAAGCTGCGCGCCAGCCCCGCCCGCACGCGGCGGTACGCGGGAAGGCGCGTGATGTCCTCGCCTTCGAAGAAGATGCGGCCGCTGTCGGTCCGGAGCATGCCGGAGATCTGGCCGATGAGCGTGGTCTTGCCCGCGCCGTTCGGCCCGATGAGCGCGTGCACCTCGCCGCGCTCGACCTGCAGCGTGACGTCGTCGGTGGCGATCACGCCGCCGAATTTCTTCGCGACGGTTTCGAGCTCAAGCACGGTTGCGCGACACGAGTCCGGCGAGGCCCTGCGGCGCGGCGAGCACGATCACGAGCAGCACGACGCCGACGGCGAGGCCGGCATGGTCCTGGTAGTTCGGCGCGAGGCTCTCGAGCCAGCCGACACGGTAGTCGGCGATGAGATGCTCGAGCGCGAGCAGCATGAAAGCGCCGAGCGCGCCGCCCCAGAGCGTGCCCACGCCGCCCAGGATCACCATGATCATCAGCGTGCCCGACTGGATCCAGTGCAGCAGGCTCGGGCTCACGTAGTTCGACTGGTTGGCGATCAGCGCGCCGGCGAGCCCGGCGAGCGCGCCCGAGATCACGAAGCAGGCTAGCTTGGTGCGGTACACGGGGAAGCCGATCGCCTCGGCGCGGGTCTCGTTCTCGCGTATCGCCTCGATCGCCCGGCCGAAGCGCGAGCGCGAAAGGCGGTAAAGGCCATACAGCACCGCTGCCAAAAGCGCGAGCACGAGGTAGTACCACACGACGTCGTCGCCGAGCGAAAGGCCGAGCCCGCTCGAGCGGCTGCGCATCGGCAGGCCGTCCTCGCCGCCGTATTCCTTCAGTGAGATGAGCACGTAGTACACCATCTGCGCGAAGGCGAGCGTGATCATGATGAAGTACACGCCGCGCGTCCGGAGCGACACCGCGCCGATGACGAGCGCCGCCAGAGCGGCGACGGCGATGGCAGCAGGCCAGGTCAGCCAGAGGCTGGCGACGCCTTCCGCGGCCAGGATGCCGACGGTATAGGCGCCGGCGCCAAAGAACGCCGCATGACCGAAGCTCACCATGCCGCCGTAGCCGAGCGCGAGGTTGAGGCTCGTCGCGGCGATAGCGTAGATCAGCATCCGGCTCGCCAGGCTCACGTAGAAGAGGCTGTCGATCGTCTTCATCGCGACCGGGAAGATGAGCAGCAAGGCAAATATCAGCAGAACCTTTTTCATCCGCGCGCCGGAAAGAGGCCCTGCGGCCGGAAGTAGAGCACCACCGCCATGAGCAGGTAGATGAGCACCGAGGCGACCGCCGGTCCCGCGGCGCTCGCGAGCTGCGGCGGCAGGAAGGCGCTGAACCCGAGCGGCAGGAACGCGCGGCCGCTCGTGTCGACGATGCCGACCAGCAGCGCGCCGACCAGCGCGCCGCGGATCGAGCCGATGCCGCCGATCACGATCACCACGAACGCGAGGATGAGGATGTTCTCGCCCATCCCGACCTGAACGGCGAGGATCGGACCGAGCATCGCCCCGGCGAGCGCGCAGAGCGCCGCGCCGAGCGCGAACACGGCGGTGAAGAGCCGTCGGATATCCACGCCCATGGCGAGCGCCATCTCGCGGTTGGACGCACCGGCCCTTACCCGCATGCCAACCCTCGTTTTTGCGACCAAGAGGTAAAGCAGAAGAGCAACCAGGACACCGACACCTATGATCAGCAGCCGGTACGACGCGTACTGCAGCCCGCCGGGCAGCGCCACCGGGCCGGTGAGCGAAGGCGGCGGGTTGAGCAGGATCGGCTGCGCTCCCCAGACTATGCGCACGACCTCGTTGGCGATCAGGATGAGCGCGAACGTGGCGAGCACCTGGGTCAGGTGGTCGCGCGCGTAGAGCCTTCTCAGCAGAGTCAATTCAAGGACGGCGCCAACCAGGGCTGTCGCCGCGAGGGCGAGGGGCAGCGCAATCCAGAAGGATCCGGTGGCCTGCGCGAAGCTCGCCATGAGGTACGCGCCGATCATGTACAGCGAGCCGTGCGCGAGGTTGATCATGTCCATGATGCCGAACACGAGCGTCAAGCCCGCGGCGAGCAGGAACAGCATCAGCCCGAACTGCAGGCCGTTCAGCGACTGCTCGAGGAAGAGGATGCCGGACATGATTCGGGGACGGAGCCCGAACTCAAATAATTCGGGCTACGTCCCCGATCTTGCGCTACTTCATCGGGCAGTCTTTGGCCCAATAATCTTTGTGGTCGTGCAGGATCGTCGCGATCTTGCGATTGACGATGCGCCCTTCGCGGTCCTTGACGAGCGCGCGTACGTAGTAGTCCTGGATCGGCGTGCCGTTGGCCGCTTCCTTCCACTTGCCGCGCGGCGTCCTGGCGCGCTCGGGCGCCTTCATGAGCGCGGCGTGGAACGCCTTCTCGTCCTGCACCTTGCCTTTGGCATCGCGCACCGCCTGGTCGATGATGAGCGCCGCGGTGTAGCCCTGCTCGGCATAAAGCGTCGGCAGGCGCTTGTACTCTTTCTCGAACTCGGACACGAATTTGCGGTTCGCGTCGTTGTCGAGGTCGTAGGCCCATTGCGAGGTGTCGAAAAGGCCGAGCATCGGCTCGCCCACCGCGCGCACCACGTCCTGGTCCGAGGCGAAGCCCGGAACGATGAGCTGCACATCCTTGGAAAGCCCCGAGGCGACGAACTGCTTGATGAAGTTGATGCCCATGCCGCCCGGCAGGAACGCATACAGCGCCTCCGGGTGCGCGGCGCGCACCTGCGCGAGCTCGGCCGAGTAGTCGAGCTGGTTCAGCTTCGAGTACACCTCCCCCACCACGCTGCCCTTGTACATGCGCTTGAAGCCCGTGAGCGAGTCCTTGCCCGCCGGGTAGTTGGGCGCGATGAGGAACACGTTCTTGTAGCCCTTGGAGTTCGCGAACTCCCCCGCCGCCTCGTGGTGCGCCTCGTTCGGCCAGGAAGCGGAGAAGAAGTACGGGCTGCAGCCCTTGCCGGTGATCGAGGTCGGCGTCGAGTTCGGCGCGATGTAGAACACCTTCGACTGCTCGATGATCGGCCACACCGCGAGCATCACGTTCGAGAACACGACGCCGGTCATCAGGTTCACGCGATCGCGCTTGAGCATGCGCTCGGCGATCTGGCGGCCGGTGTCGGGATTAAGAGTGTCGTCGGCGAATTCGACCTCGGTCGGCAGCCCGCCCAGCTTGCCGCCGTTCAGCTTGAGCGCGAGGTTGAAGCCGTCGCGGATCTCCACGCCCAGACCGCCCGCCGGCCCCGACAGCGTGGAAAGGAAGCCGATCTTCAGCTCGTTCGCCGCCTGCGCGCCGAACGAAAGGCATGCAGCGAGCGCAAGGCCCGCGAGTCTCATCTTCATTTGTCCCTCCTCGAGGACGGAAATTCTAGCTTGAGGCCGAACGGAACGATTAAAGCTTCGCCAGATACTCCGCCATGCGCGTGCGCATGGCCGCGTCGGGAATGACGCCCATGCCCGCGCCGAGGTTGTCGCGCATGTGCTCGGGCTTGCCGGTGCCCGGGATCGCGCAGGTGACCGCCGGATGGCCGACGATCCACTTAAGGAAGTACTGCGCCCAGCTCTCGACGCCGAGCTCGCTCTTCGCCCAGTCGGGCAGGGGCTTGCCGCGCACCCAGCGGAAGAGCGTGCCCTCGGCGAAGGGCCGGTTGACGATCACCGCAAGGCGCCGATCGCGGGCGACTTCCAGGATGCGCTTTTCCGCGTCACGCTCGGCGAGCGAATAGTTGATCTGCACGAAGTCGTAGTCGCCGGTCTTCATCCACTGCTCGACCTCGCGGTATGCCGAGGACGTGTAGTGCGTGATGCCGAGGTAGCGCACGCGGCCTTGGGCTTTCCAGGCCTTCAGCGTCTGCGTGTGGGTGGCGACATCGACGAGGTTGTGCACCTGCATGAGGTCCATGCGCTCGACGCGCAGGCGGCGGAACGAGGTCTCCATCTGCCGGATGCCCTCGGCGCGGCCGCTCGTCCAGACCTTGGTCGCGATGAACAGGCGCCTGCGCATGCCAAGCTCGGCGACGAGCTCGCCCGCCACGGCCTCGGACGAGCCGTACATCGGCGAGGAGTCGACGACGTTCCCGTCCAGCATGCGCAGCACCTCGCGCAGCGGCGCCCGCGCGGCAGCGTCGTTCCCGGCATCGAAGGTCTGCCACGTGCCCACGCCGATGACCGGGAGCGCCTCGCCCGTGGCCGGAATGCGGCGTGCGGCGAGCGCGGAAGCCTGCGCGGGCCTCACGAGCGCTCCTGCGGCAAGGACGCCGACGAGGGCTCGGCGACGGGGGTCCATCGCCTGATTCTATGACCGAGATACACGGCGAGCGCGGCCCATACTGCCGAGACCCCAGCCGCGACTACTGCCGCTGCTGCCAGTCCCGCGAAAGCCCAGCCGGAAAGCGCATCGCCGCCGCGATACACCACCGTGTCGATGAAGTTCTTCGCCTTGTACCGCTCGCGGCGCGGCACCGCGGTGAAGAGGGCCTCGCGCGCCGGCTTGGAGATCGCGAACTCGCCTACCCGCCGGGAGACGCCGAAGGAGATCAGCACGGCGAGCGTCGGCGCGGCGCCGAGGATCAGGAAGCCGACGAGCGACACGAGTGGCATGACGACCAGCATCCCGGTCGGGCCGAGCGCCAAAGCGAGCCTCGAGAAGGCGAGCAGCTGCAGCGCGAGTGTCAGCACGTTGACAGCCAGGTCGACGCTCGCGAGCAGCCGCGTGCGCGCCTCCGTCGTGGCCACTTCGCGCGCGAGGATGTCCACCTGCTGGAAGTAAAGCGCGGTAGAGAGCGCGGTATAGCAGAGGAGATAGCCGCAGATGGCGAGCAGGAACGGCGAGCGGAGGGCCGCCCGCACCCCCTCGAGGATCCCCCCGCCCATGGGCACCTCGGGCGGCGGCTCGCCGTGCCTCGGGTGTGCGCGTGCCCAGCGACCAAGCATGATGACGCACAAGACCGTACCGACGAGAAGCAGTGCCGAGGCCATCAGGAGCCCGCGAACCCCGATCGTCGAAACCATAGACGACGCGGCCACCGGCCCCGCGATCGCGCCCAGGCTGCCGCCGGCCGCGATCGTGCCATAGAGGCGTGCAGCCTGTCCGGTGTGAAAAAGGTCCGCCATGAAGCTCCAGAACACCGAGACGACGAACAGGTTGAACACCGAAAGCCAGACGAAGAACACGTGTGCCTCGAGCGCGAACGCGAACGCCACCAGGTCGAGCGCGAAGAAGCCGTAGATCACCGGAAGCAGGCGCGCCCTCGGCAGGCGGGCGCATAGCCAGCCGAAAAGCGGCACGAGGGCGAGCATGGCGGCGAAGGTCGCAGTGAAGAGCAGGCGCAGCGTCTGCGGCCCGATCTCGACGGCCAGCGAGTCGCGCACCGGCCGCAGGATGTAGTAACTGCACAGAAGCAGGAAAAAATACGCGAATGCCCAGGCTACGGCCGGAAGCTCATGGCGCTCGGCGCGCAGCACGCGACGCAGAAATTCGTGCATGAGCTATAGTAGGCCGGAGGGGAAATCCGAAAAGGGGGAAGCGAATGGGCTGGGTCCTCTTGGCGATCATCGTCGCGCTCGCGGTATGGGCCATCTCGATCTACAACGGCCTGGTCGGCCTGCGCAACCGCTTCAAGAACGCGTTCTCGCAGATCGACGTGCAGCTCAAGCGCCGCTACGACCTGATCCCTAACCTGGTCGAGACGGCGAAGGCGTACATCAAGCACGAGCGCGAGACGCTCGAGGCGGTCACCCGGGCGCGCAACACCGCGCTCGCCGCGGCCCAGGCCGCCGGCGCCAACCCCGGCAATCCCGCCGCCATGCAGGGCCTCGGCCAGGCCGAGGGCGCGCTCACCGGCGTGCTGAGCCGGCTGCTCGCCGTGGTCGAGTCCTACCCGGAGCTCAAGGCGAACCAGAACATGCTCGCGCTCCAGGAAGAGCTCTCCAGCACCGAGAACAAGGTCGCCTTCGCGCGCCAGGCCTACAACGACTCGGTGATGGAGTACAACACCAAGCGCGAGTCCTTCCCCGACACGATCTTCGCCGGCATGTTCGGCTTCGGCCCGGCGGAGCTGCTGCAGGCGACGGAATCGGGCGAAGAGCGCAAGGCACCCAAAGTCTCTTTCCAGTAGCTTGGATTTTTTTGCGCAACAGGAGCGCTCGCGCGCGGCCTCGCGCCGGTTCCTGCTCTGGTACCTCGCCGCCGCGCTTGGGGTCATCGGCAGCTACTGCCTCGCGGCCGCGCTGATCTACGCTTTTTTCGCCACGGCCGGCGCGCTTCCGGTCAGCGGGGGCGAGCTCGTCTGGCACGGGCTGTGGACGACCTATTTCGCTGCGCTCTTCCGCGTCCCGCCGCACTTCCTCGCCTTTATCGCCGCAATCGTCGGCCTGCCGATGCTCGTCGTCACCGCGGCGCGCCTGTGGCAGCTTAGGGAAGGCGGCCCGGCGATCGCCGAGCTGCTCGGCGCGCGCTATGTCGAGTCGGGGCGCTGCTCGCCCGATGAGCGCCGCGTGCTCAACATCGTCGAGGAAATGTCCGTCGCCTCCGGCATCGCGGTGCCGCCGGTGTACCTGCTGGCATACGAGCGCGGCATCAATGCCATGGTGGCCGGCTATTCGCCGAACGAGGCGGTGATCATCATCACGCGCGGCGCGGTCGAAAGCCTGACGCGCGACGAGCTGCAAGGCGTGGTGGCGCACGAGTTCAGCCACATCCTGAACGGCGACATGGCGCTCAACATGTTTCTCGCCGGCTGGCTCGCCGGGCTGACGTGGGTCTCCACGAAGGGCGAACAGATGGCGCTCGCTTCGCTCGGTACCCGGGATACGGAAGGCAACCCTGCGGGCGAGCCGTTGAGCGTGCTCTTCGGCACCTTCCTGGCGTTCGTAGGCTTTCCCGGCAGCCTCGCCGCGGACGCGATCCGCGCCCGTATCTCGCGCGAGCGCGAGATGCTCGCCGACGCGGCGAGCGTGCAGCTGACGCGCAACCCGGAAGGGATTGCCGGGGCGCTCGACAGCCTGCTTTCGCTGCCCGCCTACACCACCGTGTCGGCCGCGTATAGCCGGGAGTTCGCGCACATGTTCTTCGCGCCGGCGGTGTCGCGCTGGTGGGGATTCGCGACCCATCCGCCGATCGCCGAGCGCATCCGCCGCGCCGACCCGCGCTTCAGGCCCGACGACTATCGCGCGCGGCGCTACGGCCGCAGCCGCGACGTGGCGGTGCTCGACGACCTCGGTAACGTCGTCAAGCATGTGGCGAGCCTGCCGCGCGAGGCCGTCGGCCGGCCGACCGCGCAGCACGTCGATTTTGCGGCGCGGCTGCTCTCGCGGCTGCCGCGAGCGCTGTGCGACGCGTTGCGCGAGCCGCACGGCGCCGAGCTTGCGATGTTCGCGCTCGGCTTCGAACGCGAGCAGCGCGAGGCGTCGCTGGCGCTCGTCGAGCGGCTGCGCGGGGCGGATTGCGCGCGCGCCACGGCGGACCTCCATACGATGGTGGCAGCGCTCAAGCGCCAGCACATGCTCACGCTCGCCGGCCTCGCCATCCCGGCGATCAAGTCGCAGCCGCAAAAGGAGCGCGAGCGCTTCCTCGCCGATCTTGCGCGGCTGGTCGAGCTCGACGGCCGCGTCACGCTGCGGGAGTTCGTGCTCTTCACGCTGCTCCGGCAGCGGCTGCGCGAGGGGGCCGGGCTGCCCATTCCGGCGCGATTCCGCTCCATCGCCGAGCTTTCCACCGATGCCCAGGCGGTGCTCTCGCTGGTCGCGCTCTGCGCGGGCCCGGCCGGCGTCCGACAGGCGTTCGAGCGCGCCGCCGCGGTCCTCGAGCTCGGCTGGCGCGAGGCGTTGCCGGCGAGCGCGCTCGGCACGCAAACGCTCGGCGCAGCGCTCGACCGGCTGCGCGAACTCGCGCCCTTTGCCAAGCCGGCGTTCCTCAAGGCATGCTGCGAGGCGGCCGGGGCGGACGGCAAGCTCACGCTTCAGGAAGCGGAGCTGGTGCGCATGGTGGCCGCGACGCTCGACTGCCCCGTGCCGCCGCTCGTAGGCGAGCAGGATCCGCTGGCGCTCGCGGCATGAACTTCTTCCACGACCAGGAGCTGGCGCGTAGCCGCTCGCGGCGGATGGTCGTGCTGTTCGTCCTGTCCGTCGTCGCTGTCGTCGCCGCCGTGGACGCGGCGCTGTGGCTGGGATGGTCGTGGGGGGTAGACCGGCATCCGCCGCGCGAGCTCTACTACTGGGGCGCCGCCGCGGCGCTCGCCTGCATCGTCTTCGGGTCGCTGCGGCAGATTCTCCAGCTGCGCGCCGGCGGCGAGGCGATCGCGGAGCTCGCGGGCGGGCGGCCGCTCAGCCCCGCGAGCAGCGAGCCGCTCGAGCGGCGGATGCTCAACGTCGTGGAGGAGATGGCCATCGCCTCGGGCGTGCGCGTGCCCAAGGTCTACGTGCTCGACAACGAGTCGGCAATCAACGCCTTCGCCGCGGGACGCGACGTCTCCAACGCGGTGATCGGCGTGACGCGCGGCACGCTGGAGCGGCTCTCGCGCGACGAGCTGCAGGGGGTGATCGGCCACGAGTTCAGCCACATCCTGAACGGCGACATGGGCCTCAACCTGCGCATGATCGGCGTGCTGGCCGGCATCGTGTCGATCGGCTCGGTCGGCGCGTTCGTCATGCGCCGCGTGCGCGGCGAAGGCAAGGGCGGCGCGGCGATCTTCTGCATCGGACTCGCGCTCTTCGTCATCGGCTATACCGGCCTCTTCTGCGCGCGCATCATCAAGGCCGCCGTGTCGCGCCAGCGCGAGTTCCTCGCCGACGCCTCGAGCGTGCAGTTCACGCGCAACCCCGACGGCCTCGCCGGCGCGCTCGACCAGATCCGCACCGCCCCGGCGGGCGCGCTGATCGGCGGCCGCTACGCCGAGGAGATGTCGCACATGTTCTTCGGCCAGGCGCTGATGCTCGGCCGTCTGCTCGCCACGCACCCGCCGATCGACGAGCGCATCCGGCGCATCAATCCGCGCTTCCTCGCGACCCAATACCGCGCGCGGCGCGATACCACCGTCGACGAGACCGCAGCGGACCGCAAGCGCAAGCCCAATGGCCGGCGAGCCGGCGACGCCGGCGTGGCGTGGGGCCGATCGGCGGCCGAAAGCGTGGCGCTGGTCGGTACCCTGGAGCCGGGCAAGATGGATCATGCGGCGCGCCTGCTGGCGGCGCTGCCCGCGGAGCTGCGCGAGACCCTGCGCGACCCGGCCCACGCGCCCGCCGCAGTTGCGGCGCTCCTCGCTGCGCCCAAGGACGAAATCCTCGAGCAGCAGCTCCAGGCGCTGCGCACGGCGGGACTCGCCGACATGGCCGAGCCGGTGCGCGCCGCAGCGCGGCTGACCCGCGGCTTGAACGTCGCCTTCCACCTGCCGGTGATCGACCTCGCCCTGCCGGTGCTGAAAGCCGCGCCCGAGGAGGCCCGCAAGGCGCTGCTCGGCACGCTTCAGACGCTCGCGTATGCCGACCGCCGGGTCTCGCTGCACGAGTTCGTGGTCCTCGCGCTCATGCGATACCAGCTCGCGCCGGCGCCCGAGCCGGCAGCCGGCCGCAAGCGCGTGGCCGACATCGCCTCCGACGCGAGCATCCTCATCGCCGTGATCGCGCACGCCGGTACGCGCAGCGACGCGGAAGGGGCGCGCAGCGAGGCGCTCGACAAGGCGCTCGCCGCCGGCGCCGCCGAGCTCGGCATCGACGCCGGCGCGGCTCGCAACGCGAGCCTATCGCTGGAAGCGGTCAGCGGCGCGCTGGAAGCGGCGCGCGAGCTGGCGCCGCTGGAGAAAGCGCGGCTGGTGAAGGGCCTCTTCGCCGCGGTGACCGCCGACGGCGTTATCCGCGTAGCCGAGGCGGAGCTGATGCGGCTCGTCGGCGCGGTGCTCGACTGCCCGCTGCCGCCGCTTATCGAAGAGCTTGACCCGGCGAAGCTCGCTTCTTGAGCTTCTCCACAATCTCATCGCGCGTCTCGCGCGCTGCCTGGGAGAAGGGTCCGCCGGCGCCCACGGCGCGCTCGATGACCGGCAGCGCCTCCTCGTCGCGCCCCTGGTCGGAAAGCGTCTGCGCGAGGTTGTTCAGCACGATGACCGAGTCCGGCGCATGGCGCGCCGCCTCGCGCAGCACGCCCTCGGCTTCCTTGAGATTGCCCATGGCGTGCAGCGCGTTCGCGAGGCCGATGGAGGCGCCGGTGTTCTCCGGCCAGCGCTGCAGGAAGCGCGCGTAGGCGATACGCGCCTTCGCCGGGTCGGCAGTGCGCTCGAAAGCCGCGATCGCGGCCAGCCAGCGCTCCTCGTCCGCGGTAGCCGGCATGCGGTCGGGCGGAATGGTCACCATCGCCCAATAGCCGCTGCGCATCCAGGCGAACTCGTTGAACGGGAAGCGCAGCTCCTTGCGCTTCTCCTCGCCCGAGCGAAGGAGCAGCATGCCGTCGTCGTAATCCCAGCCGATCGCCACCGCGTAGTGCCAGCCGTTCCGCAGGCCGAGGTTCTGCAGCAGGATCACCGGATTCCCGCCCTGGACCTCGCGCATCAGGTCCTCGAGGCTCGGCTTGATCTGGTAGGAGATCAGGCCGTGGCGGCGCGCCGCGGCGAGCATCTCCACCTGCAGGCTGCCCTTGCGCTCGGGCAGGTACACCTCGGGGACGAGCACGTCGGGCGTCACTTTCTCGCCGTAATAGGAGAGCACGGTGGCGAGCGCCGCGGGGCCGCACTGGTAGTCGTCCTGCGGGAAGAACGGCACGTCGGTCAGCTCGAAGTGCTTGGGCAGCCCGGGCGGCATGCCCTCGTCGTGCAGCTTCGCGCTCTGCGGCACGAGGCCCGCGCAGCCGCCGAGCAGCGCGGCCGCGCAGACAAAAAAAACGCCCGCCAGCAGGCGAGCGTTTCTTTCGGCCTTGCGGCCGAAACCGATCAGCGTCTCCAGAACCACCAGATTGCCGCGGCGATGACGATGATCAGCAGGATCGCGGCGGCATCCGACATCGCGCCGGCAGGCATGCTGTTGATGCGTCCGGCAAGCGAGCTCACTTCCTCGTCGGTCATGGCGGCCACACGATCCTTCGCGGTCGCGGCGTTCACGCCCATCGCCTGCAGCTGCTTCTGCACGTCGCCGCGCGTGAGGAAGTTCAGCACCGTCGCGCGATCGCTCTGCGCGGTCGAGGTGACGACCTTGTCGGTACCGATCATTCCCGCGGTCGCGATCTGGTAGGGCGTCCAGATCATCAGCGCGATCAACAGGCGGCAAAAGGTCTTGGCCCAGGCGGTATCCATGCAATGACTCCTAATGGTAAGGGGGAACGGTTGAGGAAGGGGGAACGGGGATCAACTGAACCTGCGCACGAGACTATTCCGCCGACGCTGCGAAAGTCAATGAAAGGATAGGGCGACGTGCTGTGCCGGAATCACTACACGGGGTAGTGCATCAGCGACTCCAGGCGTCCGGGAATTGTTCCATGAGGCGCTCGTAAGAGCGCCGGCGCGTCTCGTAGCTTCCCGTGATCGTGAGCACCATCATCTCGTCGGCGCCGTAGCGCTCGGCCATCGCTTCGATCTCGCGCCGGCACGTCAGCGGCGAGCCCAGCACTGCACGCGCACGCTGCCCGAGCACGTACGTGCGCTCCTCCTCGCTGTAGCGGTGGCGCGCAGCCTCCTCGTCGCTCGGGATCGGCGAGTCGATGTTGAGCGCCATGTGCAGGCGGCGCAGGTCGATCGGCGCGGCGAGGCGCTCGGCTTCGGCGTCGCTCTCGGCGCAAATTGCGAAGGTGCAGACCATCACGCGCGGCGCCGCCTCGCGCCCCGGCTTGAAGCGGCTGCGGTAGAACTGCGTGACCAGCTCGCCGCCGCGCGGGTTGATGAAATGCGCGAACGAGAAGGGCAGGCCGAGCTGCGCGGCGAGCGCGCCGCTGTAGTCCGAGGAGCCGAGCAGCCACACCTCGGGCCATGTCTCGACCTCCGGCTGCACGCGCACCCCGCCGAACGGGTGGCCGTTGGGCAGCGTGCCGTCGAGATGCGCGGCGAGCTCCTGCACCTGAGCAGGGAAGCGCGAGGCGTCGGGAAAGCCGCCGCCGGACACGGCCTGCGCGGTGCGCGCATCGCCGCCTGGCGCGCGGCCGATGCCGAGATCGATGCGCCCCGGATAGAGAGCCTCGAGCATGCGGAACGTCTCGGCGGTGCGAAACGCGCTGTAGTAGGGCAGCAGGATGCCGCCGGTACCTATGCGGATGCGCTTCGTTTCGGCGCCCAGGCGCGCCAGCAGGACCTCCGGGCAGGGATCGGCGAGCGCTGCGATCGCGTGATGCTCGGCGAGCCAGTAGCGGTGGTAGCCGAGCTCGTCCGCGCGCCGCGCGAGAGCGAGCGTCTCCTCGATCGCGCGCGGCGCGGCATGGCCGCGGATGATCGGCGACTGGTCGAGGATGGAGAGGCGCACGGAGGCGCGATGCTACCCGCCCGCTTGCTTCTGCGCGAACTAATGCATTGGCGCGCGCTTTGCTTGCGTCTTTTGGATGCATCTCCACCCCGATCCGGTCGTCACGCCCGAAGCTCTGGCGCGGGGCAAGCGCGCGCTGGTCAAGGACGCCGCGTGGGCGAGCATGGTCGGCGCGCTCTATGGCGGCGTGGTGCTGGTCGGCTTCGCGCTGCAGCTGGGCGCCAGCCCGTTCTACATCGGCGTGCTCGCGGCGATCCCGTTCTTCGCGCAGATTGCGCAGATCCCCGCCATCGTGCTCGTCGAGCGCCTGCGCGCGCGGAAGCGAATCGCCATCGTGGCGGTCAGCACGTCGCGCCTCATCGTCTTCGCGCTCGCCCTGCTCGCATTCGTGCCGGACGACCGCGCGCGGCTGGGCCTGCTGCTCGCCGCCCAGGCGCTGATCACGGTGCTCGGCTCGGTGGGCGGCTGCTCGGTCAATGCCTGGATGCACCAGCTGCTCGCCAGGCAGAACCTCGGCGATCTCTTCTCGCGCCGGCTCTTCTGGTCGACGGTGCTCGCCTCGCTCGGCGCCTGCGTCGCCGGCCAGCTGGTGCAGCACTGGCCGGGCGGCGAGAAGCTGAGTGCCTACGCCGTCGACTTCGTCGCCGCCGGCCTCGCCGGGCTCGTCAGCATCTACTACCTGACGCAGGTGCCCGAGCCGATCATGCAGCAGACCGGCCCGCGCACGCCGCTCCTCGAGATGCTGCGCGCGCCGTTCCTCGACGCGAACTTCCGGCGCGTCATCATCTTCATGGGCTCGTGGAACTTCGCCTCCAACCTCGCGGCGCCGTTCCTCACCGTGTACCTGCTGCAGCAGCTCGGCTACGGCCTCGGCACGGTGACCACGCTCTGGATCTCGAGCCAGGTGGCGAACGCGCTCACGATGTATCTCTGGGGGCGGCTCTCCGACCGGCTGACCAACAAGGCGATCCTGGCGGTCGCGGTGCCGGCCTATCTCGGCTGCCTGGTCGCCTTTCCGTTCAGCGCGATCCCCGAGGCGCATGCGCTCACGCTGCCGCTCCTCTATCTCATCCACATCGTCATGGGCGCCGCCTCGGGCGGCATCGGGCTTGCGACCGGCAACCTCGGCTTGAAGCTCGCGCCGCAGGGCCGCGGCACCTCGTTCCTCGCCGCCGTGGGACTGTGCGGCGCGGCTGCGGGCGGCCTCGCCTCGCTCGCCGGCGGCGCGTTGGCCGACTGGTTCTGGGCGCGCGAGCTGAACGTGCTCGTGCACTGGGCATCGGCGAGCGCCTCGCACCAGATCACGGTGATCAAGTTCCAGCACTGGGAGTTCCTGTTCGCGCTGTCCTTCCTGTGCGGCTGGTACGTGCTGCACGCGCTCTCGCGCATCAACGAAGGGAAGGAGCACAGCGAGCGCCAGGTCATCCAGCAGTTCGTCGAGGAAGCCTCGCGCTCGCTCTCGCAGCTCTCGCCGATCGAGGGCCTGCGCAACGTCGTGCTCTTCCCCTTCGGCCGCCTGCGCGACCGCCGCCTGCGCAGCCGCTGAATTCGGGGTCAGAGCC
>CAYZFN010000158.1:0-10575 GCA_964477695.1 uncultured Enterobacteriaceae bacterium
AGCCGCCGGATCTCGGGGCTCGCATATTCGACCCCGGAGCGCTGCGCGAGCGCCGTAGATGCCGCGAACAGGAATACCAGCGCTGCGAGCTTCACTTCAGCGTGAGAAGAAAAGCGACAACGTCGTCGATCTGCTCATCGCTAAGGAGCGGCTTGCCGCGATAAGGCGCCGCGACCTGATAAAGCCCTTGCGTGCGCCCGTAAGGCGGCATCACGGTCTTCGGGTTGATGCGCGAGGCGTCGACGATGCGCGAGCGCAGCTCGTCGCCCCGCAGCCGCGTGCCTACGCCGGCGAGCGACGGGCCGAGGTTTCCGGACGGCGCTTCGGCGCCGGGAATCGCATGGCAGAGCTTGCAGCTCGCCTCGGCGTTGCCGGTGGCGATGGCCCTGCCGCGCTCCGCGTTGCCGGCCCAGGCGGCAATTGGAACGAGCAAGGCAGCAAGAAGCTTCATCCCCTGCCAATGAACGGCATCTTGCTCGCCATGATGGTCATGAACTGCACGTTGGCATCGAGCGGCAGGTTGGCCATGTACAGCACAGCGCTGCCGACGTGCTTCACGTCCATGCGCGGCTCGACCAGGGTCGTGCCGTTCGCCTGCAGGATGCCTTTCGCCATGCGCTCGGTCATCTCCGTGGCGGCGTTGCCAATGTCGATCTGGCCGGCGGCGATGTCGTACTGCCGGCAATCGAGCGAAAGCGACTTGGTCAGGCCGGTGACGGCGTGCTTGGTCGAGGTATAGGCGACGGTGAACGGCCGAGGCGCGTGCGCCGATATCGAGCCGTTGTTGATGATCCGCCCGCCGCGCGGTTGCTGCGCCTTCATGATCTTGATCGCCTCCTGCGAGCACAGGAACATCGCCGTGAGGTTGATGTCCACCACGGCGCGCCAGGCGTCGAGCGGCAGGTCCTCCAGCGGCATGGCCGGGGCCCCCATGCCCGCGTTGTTGAACAGCACATCCAGCCTTCCCCACTGGCTCTTCACTCTGCCGAAGAGGTCCTTCACCACCTCCGGCTTGGTGATGTCGCCGGGGCACACCATCGCCCGGTCCTTGGCCCCCGAGTCCGCGGCCGCCTTTTCCAGCAGCTCCTTGCGCCGGCCGACCAAGGCGACGTGATAGCCGTCGCCGAGCAGGGCGAGCGCGGCCGATTTGCCGATTCCGGTGCCCGCGCCGGTGACGAGGGCGACTCTCTTCTGGCTCATGACGTTCTCTCCACGGTTTTCAGGCGGTATGTTACGGTCCGCCGTGTCGTTCTGCCTCTTCGTTTCGTTCGCGCAAGCCGATGCCGCTGACGCAGCCACCGCGCTGCGGGACTTTCGCGCCGCGGAGAAGATCCGCGTTCATGCGCCGGCGCGCGCGCACGATCCGTTCCTGCACGATGGCGCGCCGCCTGCGCTCGTCGTGCAGCTCTACTTCGCCGATCTGCCGGCGCTGGAAGCGGCCTTGCCCGCCCTGGAGAACAGGCTCGGTCCCGGCGCGAGTTGCGAGTCGATGCGGGTACGTCCTTTTCCGGTGTCGCAGCCCGGCGTCGGCCGCTGCACCTACCTCGTCGCTTATGCCGGCCCTGCCGAGGATCCGGACGCCTGGCATGCGCACTACCTCGCGCACCATCCGCCGATCATGGCCGAGCTGCCGGGCATCCGCGAGCTCGAGGTGTACGTCCCCATTGACTGGCAAAACGGGAGCCGAGCGTGGAAATCCGTGCGCTCGCTGCAGCGAAACAAGGTCGCGTTCGACAGCCCGCAGGCCCTCGAAGCGGCGCTCGGCTCGCCGGTGCGTGCGAAGATGCGCGCTGATTTCGCCACCTTCCCGGCGTACGCCGGGCCCGTGACCCACTATCCGATGCTGACGATCGATCCATGGCCAAAGAAATGAAATTGCTCGCGCAGCACACGCTCAACGGCTACGGCGGCATGGGCGAAGGCATGTCGCTGCAGGTGAAGGGCGAGCGCCGGATACTTTGGCTCGCGCACGAGAGCGCGCCGAAGAACTTCACCGGCGTCGACGTCACCAACCCGAAGAAGCCGAAGGTCATCGTGCAGACCGACCTGCCGCACCCGAAGATGCGCTCGAACTCGCTCGAAGCTTCGGGCGACCTGATGGCGGTCGCCTACCAGGTCTCGACGCCCGGGATGAAGCCGGCCGGCTTCGAGCTGTTCGATATCAGCAACCCCGAGAAGCCACGCTCGGTGTCGTTCTTCGACGCGTCGGGGCCGACCTCGCGCGGCTGCCACCAGCTGTGGTTCGTCGACGGCGAGACGGTCCACATGTCGTGCGGCGATCCGGAGCTCACGCCGCGCAACCCGAAGGACGACCAGATCTACCGCAGCGTCGACGTGCGCAATCCGTCGCAGCCGAGCGCGCTCGGGCGCTGGCACCTGCCCGGCACGATGACGAGCGACAGCGAGCCGCCGCCGCGCCGCCTGCCGGCGAAATTCGACGCCGGCTTCCGCGCGCACAACACCAACGTTTATCCGCAGCGGCCCGACCGCTGCTATCTCGGCTACATCGACGGCGGGATCATGGTGCTCGACATAGCCGACAAGGCGCGGCCCAAGCTGGTCTCGCGCTGGACGAACTCGCCGCCGTACAACGGCTTCAACCACACGGTGCTGCCGCTTTTCGAGCGCGGCCTGCTGCTCGTCACCGACGAATGCGTGCAGAAGGACGGCGCCGACTGGCCGAAGCTGGTCTGGCTGATCGATGCGCGCGACGAGCGGAACCTTGTGAGCATCGGCACGCTGCCGGTGAGCGGGGTCAAGCCGCTCATGCACCGCGGCGGGCGCTGTGGCGCGCACAACCTGCACGAGAACCCGCCGGCCAAGGGCGTCTGGCGCTCCGAGGACGTCGTCCTCGGCACGTTCTTCAACGCCGGCGTGCGCGCCTACGACGTGCGCGATCCCCTCGCGCCGAAGGAGATCGCTTCCTTCGTGCCGCCGGCGCCGGACGGCTCGCCGGTCGGCGCGGCGCAGATCAACGACGTGCTGGTGGACGACCGCGGCATCGTGTTCGCGGTGGACCGCCATTCCGGCGGGCTCTACAGCCTACAGATGGCGCTGTAATTCGAGCCTTGATCCGGCCACGATCCCGCGAAGCAGGGCGAGCCGCAGACGCATCGCAACTACGCCTGGCGCGACTATGGCAATCGCATCGGCGTGTGGCGGCTGCTCGAGCTCTTCGACGAGCTGAAGCTGCCGGCCGCGCATAACGCGAACAGCCTGCTCTACGAACACGCGCCGCAAATCATGGCGGCGATCCGCAAGCGCGGCGACGAGGTCGTCGCCCACGGCAGGACCAACGCCGAGAACCTGCGCGGCCTGTGGCAGCCCGACGAGGAGCGCATCCTGCGCGAGGTGACGGAAACGATTGCCCGCCACGAAGGCGCGCCGCCCGCGGGCTGGATGGGCTCGGGCGCGTACGAGACGGCGCATACGCTCGATCTCCTGAAGGAGCTCGGCTATCGCTACGTGATGGACTGGCCCATGGACGATCAGCCGGTGTGGCTGCGAACTCGCGCCGGCCCGCTGCTTTCCGTGCCTTATCCGATCGAGCTGAACGATTCGCAGACCGTGATCCACCGCCGGCAGGATGCGAGCGATTTCTGCGACATGATCGTCGACCAGTTCGACGAGATGATCGACCAGTGCGAGCGCCACCCGCTGGTCATGAACGTCTCGGTGCACACCTATGTGTTCGGGCAGCCGTTCCGCCTGCGGCGCCTGCGAGCTGCGCTCTCGCACTGCAGCAGCCACCGGCACGCGGGTCGGGTATGGTGGACGCGGCCGCGGGAAATTGCCAACTATTGCACAGAGCTGCCGACGGGCTGCATCCCCGGCGGCTGAAGCCGAGGGCGCGGCAGCGTCAGCAATTGTCTGCCGCCTCGAAAGTTCCCGCCGAGCCAGTATGCTGGCGGGCGATGACCGGGGAGAGCACAAGGGGGCCGGCAGGGCAGTCCGCTCGTATTTTGCTCGTCGAAGGCGACGAGACCTTTGCTGCGCTCGTGCGCGCGTACCTTCGCACGCTCGGTCCCGATAGCACGCTTTCGGGTCCGTTTTCCACGCTCACGCATCTCTCCGGCGTGCCGAGGCTCGATGTCGCGACGACGCTCGCCGCTGCTCGCGAGAGGCTCGCCGCGAGGCAGTTCGATCTCGTCATCGCCGATCTCAACCTGCCGGATTCGCGGGGCCTTGCCACGCTGCGCGAGCTGCGCAGCGGCGGGCAGCTCGTGCTCGTCCTCGCCGGGGAAGGCGAGCGCGACTCGGAGCTCGCCCGCGCGGCGCTCGAGCACGGCGCGTACGACGTGGTGCGCAAGCACGGCTTCGACCAGGGCGAGCTGAAGCGCGTGATGCGGCTCGCCACCATCCAGGCCGGCGCCCTCAGCTCGCTGCGCGCGAACGCCCGTTACCAGACCAAGATCGCGCGCTTCGGCGAGGATGCGCTCGCCAAGCGCGAAGCCGACGAGCTGATCGGCGAGGCCGTGCGCCATGTGCTGGAAGGCTTGAGCAGCGGCGCCGTCGCCTATGTCGAGCGCGGCCGCGCGGAGCGCGAGCTCGTGGTGCGCCGCGTGGAAGGGCTCGCCGAGACGCCCGAAGAGCTCGTCGCAAACTATGAGGCGGGCGATCCGCTGGCCGCCATTTTCGACCGCGGGCAGGCCGGCGCCGGCACCCTGCCGCTGCCCTGGGCGCGCGGACGCGTGGCGACGTTCGTGCCGGTGTCCGGAGAGCAGGGCGCACGCGGGGCCCTTTGCGCGCTTCCCGAGCGCGGCGCGCTCGGCGTCGAGGAGTCGCGCTTTCTCGCCGCCGCGGCGAGCGTGCTCTCGGCCGGCCTGAAGCGCATCGAGAGCGAGACGCGCCTTGCGTTCCTCGCGCAGTTCGACCCGCTGACCGGCCTGCCGAACCGCGCGCTGCTGTTCGACCGCTTCGGGCAGATGATCGTCCAGGCGAGGCGCCGCGGCTCGCAGCTCGGCGTCTTGTTCGTCGACCTCGACGAGTTCAAGCTGGTCAACGACTCGCTCGGCCATGCCGCGGGCGACGAGCTGCTGCGCGAGATCGCGCGCCGCCTCGAGGGCTCGATCCGCAGCGGCGACACCGTGGCGCGCATGGCGGGCGACGAGTTCGCCGTCGTCCTGGGCGACCTCGCGCGCGCCGAGGACGCGGGCCTGGTCGCGCAGAAGATCCTCGACCGGCTTGCCGCGCCGCTCACCGTCGCCGGCCACGAGCTGTTCATCACCGCCAGCGTCGGCGCCGCCGTTTTCCCGGCCGACGGCGACAACGCCGAGGCGCTGCTCGGGGCCGCCGACGCCGCGATGTACCGCGCCAAGCAATCCGGGCGCAACGCCTTCCAGTTCTTCACTCCGGAGATCAACCAGCGCACGCGTGCGCGCGCGCTGCTTGGCGCGGAGCTGCGCCGCGCGCTCGAGCGCGAGGAGTTCCGGCTCGTCTACCAGCCGAAGTTCGAGCTGCAGAGCGACCGGCTCTCGGGCGCCGAGGCGCTGCTGCGCTGGCAACACCCGAGCCGCGGCATGGTATCGCCGGCCGAGTTCATCCCCGTGCTCGAGGAAAGCGGGCTCATCGTGCAGGTCGGCGAATGGGTCCTGCGCCGCGCCTGCCACGACGTCAAGGCATGGCGCGACGCGGGCCTGCCGGTGCTGCCGGTCGCGGTCAACCTCTCGGCGCGCCAGTTCCGCCAGCAGGACCTGTCGGGCCGCATCCGCGCGCTCGTGCGTGCCTCGGCCGTCGACCCGACCCTGATCGAGCTCGAGATCACCGAGAGCCACCTGATGCAGGATCCCGATCATGCGATCCGCTCGATGCGCGCGCTCACCGAGGCGGGCATGCGCATCGCGATCGACGACTTCGGCACCGGCTATTCGAGCCTTGCCTACCTGACCCGCTTCCCGCTTTCGGCGCTCAAGATCGACCGCTCCTTCGTCGCCGGCGTGCTGCACAAGGCGGGCGACGCGACGATCGTGCGCACCATCGTCGAGATGGCGCACACGCTCGGCTTCGCGGTCATCGCCGAAGGCGTCGAGAACGAAGGCCAGAAGCAGTTCCTGCGCAATCTCGGTTGCGAGCAGGCGCAAGGCTACCTGCTCGCGCGGCCGATGCCCGGCGAGGACGTGATGCAGCTGCTCGCGCGCAAGACCGCCGCGGTCGGATGAGCGCGCCGCAAAAGCTGCGCATCCTGCTGATCGAGGACGAGCGCGCCTCGGCGATGGTCCTCGAGCAGCACGTGCGCGCGGTCGACGGCGTGCAGTGCGCGATCACGCTCGAGACCACGCTCGCCGGGGCGCTCGCGCGCCTCGCCGCCGAGCGCTTCGACCTGCTCGTCGCCGACGTGCATCTGCCCGATTCGCGCGGCGAGGCGACCATCGCCGCGCTGGTGCGCGCCTGCGACCAGCCGATCATCGCGGTCAGCGCCGATGTCGACCCGCAGCTCGCCGCGCAGGCGCTCGCGCGCGGCGCGTACGACTTCCTCACCAAGGGCAAGCTCGACGAGGGCACGCTCGAGCGTCTGGTGCGCCTCGCCGCGCTGCAGGCGCGCACGCTCGCTTCGCTGCGCGAGAGCGAGGAGCGCTTCCGCAAGCTCACCGAGCTCTCCTCCGACTGGTACTGGGAGCACGACGCCGATTTCCGGCTCACCGCGATGTCGAAGCTGCTCGGCGAGAAGACCGGCCTCGACGCCTCGGCCTATCTCGGCCGGCGCCGCTGGGACCATCCGGCGCTCAACCTGAGCGAGGCGGACTGGGCGGCGCACCGCGCGCAGCTCGAGCGGCGCGAGCCGTTCCGCGATTTCGAGATGCTGCGCCCCTCGCCGGACGGCACGGCGCGGTGGCTGTCGATCAGCGGCGAGCCGGTGTACGACGCGGAAGGCGCCTTCAAGGGCTACCGCGGGATAGGGCGCGACATCACCGCGCAAAAGCACGCCGAGCAGGCGCTGCGCCGGAGCGAAGCGCGCTTTCGCAGCCTGGTCGAGCTGTCCTCGGACTTCTACTGGGAGACCGACCCCGAGCACCGCCTGACGCACACCACGCACGACCAGAAGCACCGGCCGGCGAGCGCCCCGGTCCTCGGCAAGCGCCGCTGGGAGCTCGGCGCGATGGAGCCCGACGCGGCGGGCTGGGCGGCGCACCGCGCACAGCTCGAGCGCCGCGAGCCGTTCCGCGACTTCGAGATCTCGCGCATCGACCCCGACGGAATCCGCCGTTACCTCGCGATCAGCGGCGAGCCGATGTTCGGCCCCGAGGGCGAGTTCATGGGCTACCGCGGCGTAGGACGCGACGTCACGGCGCAACGCCGCGAGGAACGCCTGGTCGCGCTGGAGCACGCCGTCGCCCGCCATCTTGCCGACGCGAAGCACGTCTCCGATGCGCTGCGCAGCGTGATGCGCGCGGTATGCGTTTCGGAAGGCTGGGACTGCGCGCGCTTCTTCCGCATGGACAGCCAGGCGCAGCTCATGCGCTGCGAGGAGGTGTGGAGCAGCGGCACGGGCCCGCTCGCCCGCTTCGCCGAATCCTCGCGCGGCTCGGTGCGCCCGCGCGGCTTCGGCCTGGTCTCGCATGTCTGGGACACCGGCATGCCGCTGTGGATCTCCGATGTCACCCAGGATCCGCGAATCTCCTCGGCCAGGGTGCGCGACGAAGCCGGCGAGCACGGCGCGTTCCTCTTCCCGGTGACCTTCGAGGATCGCGTGGTCGGCGTGCTGTCGATTTCGAGCAGCACGGTACGCAAGCCCGACGAGCGCCTCATGCAGACCATGAGCATGATCGGCGCGCAGGTCGGCCAGTTCCTGCAGCGCAAGCAGGCCGAGGCGGCGCTGAGCGAGAACGAGCGGCTCTTCCGGCAGACGTTCGAGCTCGCCGGCTCGGGCATCGCCCACGTCTCCCTCTCCGGCCGGTTCCTGAGCGTCAACCGCAGCCTTTGCGAAATCCTCGGCTACAGCGCCGACGAGCTGCTCGCGCGCTCGGTGAAGGATGTCTCGCATCCCGACGATCGCGACGTGACCGACGCCGAGCGCGGCCGCATGCTCTCCGGCGAGGTGGATTCGGCGCGCTTCGAGAAGCGCTACGTGCGCAAGGACGGCACGATCGTCTGGATCGACCTCACCGTGGCGCTCGTGCGCAATGCCGAGGGCGAGCCGCAGCACGAAATCGCGGTCATGGAGGACATCACCGGGCGCAAGGAGAAGGAAGCGGCGCTGCAGCGCTTCCGCACCGCGCTCGACTCGGCGGCCGACATGGTGTTCCTGTTCGACGTGGCCAGCGGCCGGCTGCTCGACTTCAACGAGACCGCCTGCAGCTATCTCGGCTACAGGCGCGAGGAGCTGCTTCGCCTCGGCGGCAAGGACATCCGCGTCGGCGCGAGCGCAGAGACGCTGCGCGCCGAGACCGCCGAGATGCTGCGCCAGGGCGGCCGCCGCAACACCGTGCTGACCGAGTATCGCCGCAAGGACGGCAGCGCCTTCCCCGTGGAGAGCCGGCGCAGCCTGATCGAGACGCCGCAGGGACGGGTGCTGCTCATCAACTCGCGCGACCTGACCGAGCGCATGCGCTCCGAGCAGCGCCGCGCCGCGCAGGCGCGCTACCAGAAGAAGATCTCGCGTCTCGGGCAGGCGGCGCTCTCCAAGCGTGATCCGGCCGAGCTGGTCGCCAAGGCCGTGCAGAGCGTGCTCGACGGCCTGGGCGGCGGGGTCGTGGCCTATTTCGAGCGCGGCGACGATGCGCGGGAGATGGTGCTGCGGCGCGTGGCCGGCCTCGGCGCGACGCCGGTCGAGCCGGCCGTGGTGCGCATCGAGCCGGGGAGCGCGCTCGCTCCGCTGCTCGAGCATTCGGAGCCGGTCGTGCTGAGCGGCCCGTGGGCTGCGGCCGCGCCGCTGCCGATGGCGTGGCTGCATCGCTATGCCAGCCTGGCGGTGGTCCCGGTGCCCGCGGACGGCGGCCCTCGCGGGCTCGTGTGCGCGCTCGCGGAGCGCCCCGGCGCGTTCGGGCCGGAAGAGACCCGCTTCCTCGGTGCCGCAGCGAGCATGGTCTCCGCGGCCCTGCACCGCCTGGACAGCGAGGCGCGGCTCGCCTATCTCGCGCAGTTCGATCCTCTCACCGGGCTGCCGAACCGTACGCTGCTCGCCGACCGCTTCGCGATGCTGATCGTGCAGGCGCGCCGCCGCAGCGCGTCGCTCGGGGTGCTGTTCATCGACCTCGACGACTTCAAGATGGTGAACGACACGCAGGGCCACGCCGCGGGCGACGAGCTGCTCAAGGAGACCGCGCGCCGCCTGCAATCGACCGTGCGCGACGGCGATACCGTGGCGCGCATCAGCGGCGACGAGTTCGCGATCATCCTGTCCGACCTGGCGCGCGCGGATGATGCGGCGCTCGTCGCGCAGAAGATCCTCGATCGCCTGGTCGAGCCGTTCGCGATTCGCGGCCAGGAAGCGATCGTCACCGCGAGCATCGGCATCGCCACCTTCCCGGCTGACGGTGACGACGCGGAGGCGCTCCTCGGGGCCGCGGACGCGGCGATGTACCGTGCCAAGCAGTCTGGCCGCAACGCCTTCCAGTTCTTCACCGCCGACATCAATCAACGCACGCGCGCGCGGGCGGTGCTCGGCACGGAGTTGCGCCGCGCGCTCGAGCGCAAGGAATTCACGCTCCACTACCAGCCGAAGATCGACCTGGTGAGCGGCCGGCCGTGCGGTGCCGAGGCGCTGCTGCGCTGGGAGCACCCCGAGCGCGGCCGCGTCGCGCCGGTCGAGTTCATCCCGGTACTGGAGGAGACCGGCCTCATCGTGCCGGTCGGCGAATGGGTGCTGCGCAAGGCGTGCGAGGACCTGAAGGGCTGGCAGCGCTCCGGCATGCCCGCCATGCCGGTCGCCGTCAACCTCTCGGCGCGCCAGTTCCGCCAGCACGATCTCGACGAGCGCATCCGCGCCATCGTCGCTGCGGCGGGCATCGACCCGGCGCTGATCGAGCTCGAGATCACCGAGAGCCAGCTGATGCACGACCCCGATCACGCGATCCGCGTCCTCGAGCGGCTCGGCGCGGCCGGCCTGCGCATCGCCGTGGACGACTTCGGCACCGGCTACTCGAGCCTCGCCTACCTCACCCGCTTTCCGCTCGCCTCGCTCAAGATCGACCGCTCGTTCGTCGCCGACGTGCTGTCCGACGAGGCCGACGCGACGATCGTACGCACCATCGTCGACATGGCGCACACCCTCGGCTTCACGGTGATCGCCGAAGGCGTCGAGCGCGACGCCCAGGCGGCCTTCCTGCGCAAGCTCGGCTGCGAGCAGGCCCAGGGCTTCCTGTTCGCGCGGCCGATGCCGGCCCACGACTTCACCGCGCTCATCACCACCAGCAACGCGACGCTCGTGCGCCCACGCCGGCGCGTCACGCGCCGCGCCTGAAATTCGCGGTCAGGGTCGTAATTCTTTTCTCGCCGCCCTGATCTCCGCGGCGATATCCGCACCGTCCGGGAAAGGCCGCTTCGCCGCGCCATACCAGTAGCGCGCGTTCGCCTCGTCGCCCTCCATCCGATGCACGATGGCGTGCAGCCAGCAGGAGAGCGATGACGTTTCGTCCT
>CAYZFN010000159.1:0-30221 GCA_964477695.1 uncultured Enterobacteriaceae bacterium
GAACCGAGGGCGCCGGCTTGGTGACCGGAGTCGCTCGCGAACGTCGCGTAGCCGCGGCCGAGCGGCGTCAACTGGTTGGCGGGGCCTGCCGGTACGTTCCCCGCGACATTGGGAATGGATCCGTTGAATCCACCGCCGCCAAACATCACGGCTTTCGAATTCCACGCCGTTGGCAGCGCGACCCTGAAGAGGATGTTCGGCGCCGCGGGATCAATCGGGCCGATGCTTCCATCGACGCGGCAATATTCAGGAAGCGCGCTCGCGCCGCTGCCACTGGCGGGGACGAGCGTCGCGCTGGTCACGTGGCCTCCCGTCGTAGGCAGCCCGATCGCAGAGGCCGGTATCATCATGCCTGCCAATTGCGCGCACGTGAGCGGTGTCGGCTCGTCGGCGAAAGCCGGCGCCGCCAGCAGCGCGCCCGACAATAATGCTTCGGTCAGTACGGCAAGAACCTTGCTCATGTGCACCCCCTCCCGTTTCGTCCGGTGGCCGCTCCCGATCGTGACGCCGGCGGACAATCGATCTTAGGTACGCGTACCTGTGAATGTCTAGGTGCGACCCATGAGACATGCTCATGAATCAGACGTGCGGCCCCATGGCGTGCGGTATGAAGTCAAGTGGAGCTCTGCGACGTGGCCGTAGCAGCGCTACGCCACTCCATGCGCAAAAGGGGCCGAAGCCCCGTTTGCTTAGCGCGACCAGCTCAGGGACGCGTCATGTTGCAGGAGCTCGACTGCGCGGAAGTGGAGGCTTCGAGCTTGGCATCGGTCTTGAAGCCGAAGCCCGTGTCCTCGACGTCGTACTTCACTTCCTTCGGACCGCCCTTCGCCGCCGTTCTCTGCACCGTCGAGAGATACAGCGGCTGGATGAGCTGGTGGTCCTGCTTGCGCATCTCGACCTCGCCGGTCGGCGTATCGAAGCGCATGCCCTCCAGCGCGTAGGCCACCGCCTTCGGGTCGTTCGACTTCGCGCGCTTGGCCGCCGCCGCGAGCATCTGCATCTCCGTGCGGATGCGCAGGTAGTAGAAGTCCGTCTTGTACTTCTTCTCGAAGTCCTGGCTCCACTTCTCGATCGAGCTCGGCAGCACGTTCTCGTGCCACTCGGTGATCTGCTTGACGTGCCCGAGCGCGGATTCGCCCATCGCGGGCAGCGCGCCGAGGCCGCCCGCGTAGTAGGTGTAGAAGTCGGCGTTCAGGCCCGCGTCCTTCGCCGCCTTGATGAGCAGGCTCATGTCCTGCCCCCAGTTGCCGGTGATCACGGTGTCGGTGCCGGCCTGCTTCATCTTCGCCACATAGGGCGAGAAGTCGGTCACCTTGCCAAGCGGATGCAGGTCGTCGCCGACGATCTCGATGTCGGGACGCTTCCTGTTCAGCATCTCGCGCGCCGCCTTGCGTACCGCCTGCCCGAACGAATAGTCCTGGTTGATCAGGTACACCTTCTTGATCTTCGGGTTCTTCGCCATCCAGGTGGTGAGCGCCTCCATCTTCATGTCGCTGTTGGCGTCGAAGCGGAAGTGCCAGAACGAGCACTTGTCGTTGGTGAAGGCCGGGTCGACCGCGGCGTAGTTGAGATACAGGATCTCCTTGCCGGGATTGCGTTCGTTGTGGCGGTTCACCGCCTCGATCAGCGCGCCGGCCACCGCGGAGCTGTTGCCCTGCGTGATGAAGTGGATGCCGTCGTCGATCACGCGCTTGAGTTGATTCAGCGCCTCCTGCGGGCTCACCTTGTTGTCGAAGCCGACGACCTCGACCTTCTGGCCGTTGATGCCGCCGTTCGCGTTGATCTCCTCGGCCATCGCCTGGAAGTGCTTGAGGCCCGCTTCGCCGACGTTGGCGAACGCGCCGGAAAGCGGGTCGATGTAGGCGATCTTGAGCTGCGCCTGCGCGGCGCTCGCGCCGAGCAGCAGGGCGGCCGCAAGCGCGGCTTGCTTGATGCGAATCTCCATGGGTGCTCCTCCTCTGCGCTGCATTGTAGAAGTTCTGGCCGAGCGCGAACATCCGGGGCGCGATGCGCTCCGCCCGACGCTAATTGATTTTGCCGATCTCGGGAGGGGACGATTTGCGGCAGATCAATTCGTGCTCTTTCTAGAATGTCTCCCCAGGCGTAAGCTGACCTTCAGCAGGTGTCGGTCCGGGGAGGGTCGGCCACGAATCAGATCGCGCAACGCGTTTCGTCGTTTGCGATCCGCAGGGCGCGGGCGCCGCGGGTGCGTAAGCTCGCGCTTTGGGCGAGTGCCCTGGTCGCGCTCTATGCCGTCGTCGGATTCCTCATCGCGCCGCCGATCGCACGCCAGCAGCTCGAGCGCGCGCTTAGCGAGCAGCTCGGGCGCAAGGTCACCATCGAGCGGGTCCGCATCAATCCGTTCGCCCTGTCCGCGGCGGTGCGCGACTTCAGCCTCAAGGAGCGTGACGGCACCACGGACGCTATCACGTTCGACGAGCTGCGCGTCAACGTCACGCTGTCGTCGCTCTTCCGGCTGGGCGTCGTCGTGGAAGCGGCCCAGCTCTTGAAGCCGCACGTGCGCCTAGTGCGCGGCGAGGACGAGAAATACAACTTCCAGGACATCATCGACAAGTTCGCCAATGCGCCCGCTGCGCCGCCCGGGCCGTCGCCGCGGTTCGCGATCTACAACGTCGAGGTGCGCGACGGGCGAATCGATTTCGACGATCAGCCGCAGAAAACCCGCCACGCGGTGACCGATTTGCAGATCGGCTTGCCGTTCGTCTCCAGCCTGCCGAGGCAGGTGGACATCGTCGTCGTCCCGCGGCTGAGCGCGAACGTCAACGGTACGCCGTTCGAGATCGTCGGCGAGGCGAAGCCGTTCAAGGAAACGCACGAGGCCACGTTGCGGATCGACATCGAGGACCTCGAACTGGGGCGATATCTGTCCTATTCGCCGATCCCGCTCCGCATCCGCATCCCTTCGGGTCGGCTGAATACCCGGCTCGTCCTGTCGTATGCCGCCGGAAGCGGCGAGCGTCTGCAGAAGCTCGCCCTTTCCGGCACGGCGAGCCTGAAGCGGTTGACCATCGAGCACGCGGACGGTGCCCCGCTCGCCGCGCTCGGCGAGCTCGGCGTGGATCTCGACTCGTGGGATTTCCTGCAGCGGCACGCCGCCATCAAGACGGTGCGCGTCGCTGCGCCGGAAGTCGACATCACCCGCATGGCCGACGGCAGCTTCAAACTGCTGGGCATATTTCCTCCGGCGCCTGCCAACCCACCTTCAGCCGCGAGCTCGAGCGAGCCGTCGCTTACCTTCAGCGTCGGCGGCCTATCGCTCACCGACGGCAAGCTGCGCTTCGTCGATCAGACGCCCGCGAAGCCGATCCGCCTGGCGCTGAACAATCTGTCGCTGAAGGTCACCGATCTCAGCAACGCCAGTCAAGCGAAAGCGGCGTTGACTCTCGGCTGCGACGCGTGGGCGAAGGGCCGGCTCGGCTACGACGGCGCTTTGCAGCTCGTCCCGTTGCGCAGCGAGGGACAGCTCGAGGTGACGGCGCTGCGCCTCGACGCATTCGCGCCCTACGTCGAGCAATTTCTCAATATCGTCATCACGGGCGGCGCGTTGTCGACCAGAGGCCGGCTTTCGCTCGACGCTCCGGAGGGATCGCCGTTGCGCGTCGCTTATCGGGCCGACGCCAGCGTCGGGCGTTTCGCCTCGGTCGATCGCGCAACGTCGCAGGACTTGCTGAACTGGAAGGCGCTCGGGATCGCCGGCATCGACTTCGAGCTGGCGCCGCTCAAGCTCACCATCGGCCAGGTGACGCTAGCCGAGCTGTATTCGCGGCTGATCATCAATTCCGATGGCACGTTGAACTGGCAGTCGCTCGCGAAGCAGAAACCAGCCGATCCGACAGCGACGTCGCCTGGGGTGGATGCGACAAGCCCGCCGCCCGACATCCACCTTGGCAAGGTCGTGCTGCGTGACGGCCGCATCAACTTCACGGATTACTTCGTGAAGCCGAACTACACCGTCATGCTGTCGGGCGTGAACGGCAGCATGAGCGAGATGACTCGCGACAAGGCCAGCGAAGTGAGCCTCACCGGGCACGTTCAGGACACCGCGCCGGTGGAAATCGCCGGCAAGCTGAACGTGCTCTCGCCGGACCTGGTGGTCGACCTGAAGGCGACCGCGCAGGATATCGAGCTGTCGCAGATGTCGACCTATTCCGTGAAATACGCCGGATACGGCATCGACAAGGGCAAGCTGTCGCTGAAGCTCACGTACCTTGTCCAGGATCGCAAGCTGGTCGCCGAGAACAATCTCTATGTCGACCAGCTGACCTTCGGCGAGAAGGTCGACAGCCCCACTGCGACCAAGCTTCCGGTGCTGTTCGCCGTCGCGCTGCTCAAGGATCGGAACGGCGTCATCGACGTGAACCTGCCGGTCTCGGGTCCGCTCGACGATCCGCAGTTCAGCGTCGGCAGCGTGATCATGCGCGTATTCGTCAACCTGATCGAGAAAGCCGTCACCTCGCCGTTCGCCCTGATCGGCTCGGTCTTCGGCGGCGGCGAGGAGCTCGCCTTCGTCGAGTTTTCGTCGGGGTCGGCGACTGTCGCTCCCGCCCAGGAGGAGAAGCTCAAGACCCTGGCGAAAGCGCTCTACGAGCGGCCCGCGCTAAAGCTGGATGTGAGCGGCCGGATCGATCCCGATGCCGATCGCGATGCCTTGAAGCATGCCGCCGTCGAGCGCCAGCTCAAGGCGGCGAAGGCCAGGGAGACCGAGCTGAAGACCGCCGAGACCGCGGCACTTCAGGACGTCACGATCGAGCCGGTCGAGCACGACAAATACCTCGCGGCGGCTTACCGAGCGGCGGACTTCGAGCGGCCGCGCAACGCCACTGGCGCGCTGCAGGAGCTACCCGCCTCGGAAATGGAGCGGCTCATGCTCGCTCACGCGGAAGTCAGCGACGACGAGCTGCGCGCTCTGGCGCAGGCGCGCGCTCAGGCGGCCAAGGACTGGCTGGTCGAGACGGGCCAGGTACCCGTGGCGCGGGTGTTCATCGTCGCGCCCAAGATGAGCGCCGCAGGCATCGGCGACAAGGGCAAGTCGACGCGCGTCGACTTTGCCCTCAAGTGAATCAGAAGCCGATCGTCAGCCCGAGGTTGAGCACCGGGTAGGTCTTGAAGTGCTTGAGCTGGTCCTCCAGCTTGACCTGCTCCGCCGCGGCCTGGCCCTGCAAAGCCGAGCATTGCGCGCCCGAGAGTCCGGTGCAGTCGGGTGTGATCGTCGCCTTCGGCGAGCCCATGAACATGACGCCGAGGTCGGCGTAGAAATTGACGCCCGCCCCCGCCACGTTGCCCCAGCCGATGCCAAGGTAAGGCGCCGCGTGCTTCCCGGCCTCCACCGTGGCATTGAAGCTGCCGGGCACGCCGTTCGGATGACCCGTCGCTTCGTACTTGTTGTCGTTGAAGATCACGCCGCCGGTGATTCGGAATACCGGCCCCACAGGATGGAAGTCGATCAGCGCATTCAGGTTGGAAAGCCTGAGGTTGCCGTCGTAGCTCGCGTCGGAGGTGCTGGTCTTGTAGTTCCACTTCAATCCCGAATAACCGATGCGTCCATCGAGCGTCGGGGCCAGTCCGAATGCGAAGTCGGCGCCGACGCCCGTCGTGCCGGCGCGTACGCCTATGCCGGCCGCTTGCGCCGCACCGCAGGCGAGAGCCGCGGCCAGGAACACTAGAGTTCTTTTCACTTGTCGCTCCTTGTGAGGCGAAGGAGCCAGATTAGCGCACGCACATGCGGCTCGCTGCCAGGAAGTTCTACTCGCGGTCGCGAGGCGGAAGGGGCGACCTAGTTGGAGAGCGTATGGTCGCCGTGGCGGCGACCTGCCGATCCTGCGGCCGGCGCGACGACGAGCACTCGGCTGATGCGTCGTTGCAGATCTACGCGCAGCCCTTCTGCGGGGAGGTCGAGACCGGCGATCCAGCGATACAGATCGTCGGGCTGCACGCCGAGGCGGCGCGCAAGCCGGTGCGGGCCGCCGAGCGTCTGCGAGGCATGGAAGGCGACCGTGACGAAATCCGCCATGACGCTATGTAATGCGCGGCGCGCCGGACGGCAAAAGACTTAATTCACACTGCGCGTTGGCGCTTGGGCAACAACGCTCCGGCGACGGAGTCAGCGCCGTGAAAAATTCCGTGAATGTGTTTGCCGGGGCCTGCGTGGCACGCGATAGTGACGCCAACAGGCGACACAGCGGAGCACGACCATGGGAAAGCTGGCCCAAGAGTTCGACCGCCAGGTCGTAGTCGGCGTGATCGTAGGCATTACCGCAGCCATCACCTTCATCGGCTGGGTGCTGACGAAGATCTAGCCGCGCTCGGTTCTGGCTAGCGCGGCCGCGACAGCTCGAGCGCCCGGAGCAGATCCTCGCGGGACACGCCAGCCGTGCGCGCCCAGTCCCACATTTCCGGATCCTGTTCCATCGCGATCGGCTCGTCGGTGAGCTCGCCCGCCTGCTTCAGATCGTCTTCCATTGCGCCATCCTTCCACGGGCTCCAGCAGCGCCCGTGCCGTCGGACCTAGTCCGGACGGCGCAAGGGATGGACCTGCCGGTCTACTGCCGGGCGCCGTGAAGGCGCCGCCGTGCTTCGGCGAGGATCGACGCCAGCTCGGCACGGATTCGCGCGCTTTCGCGTAGCGCCTCGGCGACGAGACTCTGCTCGAGCAGGGCGAGCAGGCCGGCCAGCGAGGGCAGCGGCCCCGGATGCACCGGACGCTTCGCGCCGACGGCCTTGGCATATTCGAGCTGCACGTTGGCAAGCTTCGTGAACTCCGCTGCGCAGCGCGTGAGCTCGCTGCTTTGTGCCTTGGCGATGCGTCGCTCGCGCAGCGCGGAAATTGCCCAGGCGAGGACGCGCGTGCGATGCTCGCTATCGATCAGGGCCGCGACCGCCGCCGCGTCGCCCGCTTTCTCGGCGAGGCTCATTCGCAGTGAAACTGCACCAGCTCCTCCGCGAGCAGACGCGACACGCCGAAGGAGAGCCAGCCGCGCCCTTGCAGAACGATCTCTTCGGCGCGAATACGCCGCTCGCGGCTGCCCGCGAGCGTGACGAACGTGCCGTTTGTGCTGTGGTCGCGCAACAGCACCTTGTCGCCGCGCCGCTCGAGGGTGCAATGCCTGCGCGAGGCGAGCCGCATGTCGACGCAGAGGTCGCAATCGGGATCGCGGCCCATGGTGATCGAGTCGCCGTGCCGCCGGCGCACCAGCGTGTTGTAGCGATAAGTGACGCGAACGCACAAGGCCTTGCCCGTGCCGGCGTTTTGCAGAACGTCGAGCGGGACTCGGTGCCAGTCGAGCTCGGCAGCAGGGCACCCGGTGTCTTTCGCGGGCAGCGGGACGCTGCGCAGGGCGTGTCGGAACTCCGCGCCGAGGCCAGCCGCCACCGTGTCCGAGGTCAGGATCTGGCCGGGCCGCGCGCGACTCGCGAGCGCGGCCGTCAGGTTGACCGTATCGCCGTAAATGTCGTGCCCGCGCTGGCGCACCGGCCCGCTGTGGAAGGCGGTGCGCAGGTCGAGCGCGCCGTCGGGCACGATGCGCTGGAAGTCGTGCTGCACCCGCGCCGCCGCCGCCGCCGCCGCATCGGCCGTGGCGAAGACTGCCATCAGCTCGCTGCCCCGGCTGCGCACGACACGCCCGCCGTTCGCTTCCACCGCATGGCCGAGCAATTCCAGGCAGCGGGCGACAGCGCGCGCGGTGGCCGGCTCGCTGGCGGCCGGTCTTTGTCCCTCGCGCGCGCTCATCGCCGCCACCAAGACCGAGGTATCCCTCTCCCGTCCGGCGTAGGCCTGCAGGAGAGTCGCTTCCAGACCGCCCATGTTCGCGTGTTCTTTTTTCCGGCCGCCTATCTGCATATGCAATAGAATATGCATTATGCAAATAAAAGTCAAACCGGCGGCGCCAGACGGCATCGCGGCCGCGCGGCGCGCCCTACTCGAGCTCGCGCAACGGGTGCAGACGACGCGCGTCGCCGCCGACACCGGCATCCATCAAAGCCAGGTTTCCCGCCTGTTCCGCGGGCAGTTCCGGCGCATCTCGCCCAACGTACGCACGCTGCTCGCGTACGCGCGCGAGCCGCAGCGCTACGCGGGCGCCAAGGAACCTTCCGAAGCGGCGCGCGCGGCCGTCATCCGCGCGGCGCTGCGCACGTGGGACTCGACGCCGGAGGGGGCGCGCGCTCTGGTGCGCCTCCTGCGCTCGGTGGAGCGCCTCAGTCGAGCACCTTCTCGAGCTCCCCGGCGGGCACGCGCACGCTGACCCCCGCGCGCTCCTCCTGGAGCGTCATGGCGACGCGGCAGTCGCGCTCGGCCCAGCCGCGGCGCATCGCCTCTGTGAGCTCGTCGAGCGCCGTGCGCCCGACCCGCATCGGCACGCCGCACTCCTCCGCCAGCTCGAGCGCGAGCGCGACGTCCTTGTGCGCGAGGCGCACCGTGAAGTCGGCGGGATCGTAACGGCCGGGCAGGAAATGCTCGGCGAGGCGGTCGAACGTGCGCTTGCGGCCCGTGGCGCCTTGCCGCAGGGCGCGGAACAGCGCAAGCGGCTCTACGCCGCCCTTCACTCCGAGCGTGAAGATCTCGGCGAGCGCCGCCTGCACCGAAAAGCTCGCGCAGTTGTGAGCCAGCTTGGCGACCGTGCCGGCGCCTATCGGCCCGACGTAGAGCGGCTGATCGCCTATCAGCCGCAGCAGCGGCAGATGGCGCTCGAAGATCGGCCGCTCGCCGCCGACCCAGATGGCGAGCTTGCCGGCCCTGGCGCCCTTCGGCCCGCCGCTCACCGGTGCATCGAGCACGTGGATGCGTTGCTCGTCGAACTCCCGGTGCAGGCGTCGGATGCACGGCGGCGAATTGGTCGAGAGGTCGAACCAGGCAGCGCCGCGCGGAAGCGCGCTCTTCAGGCCGCGCGCCACCTCTTCCACTTCCGCGGGGCCGGGAAGCGACGTGAATGCAACCTCGCATCCGTGCGCGGCGTCGGCCGCGCTGGCGTACCAATTCGCGAAGCCTTCGACGCGACGCCGGTCGTGCACGCGCAGCTCGTGTCCCGCGGACTGCAGGTTGGCGGCCATGGGACCGCCCATCGCTCCGAGGCCGATGAACGCCACCTTCATTGGACGAATCTCCTCTCGTTTCGCCTTGAAAAGCGATAGCTTGCACGCAAACGGGTAATCTCGGACGAATGACCCAGGCGAGCGAGCCCGAATCGACGTATGCCTGGTTGCGCCTCGGCGCGTCGCTCGCCCTGATGACCGTGGGCGGCGTCGGCATGTACGTGATGTCCGTCGCGCTGCCGGCAGTACAAGCGGAATTCGGCAGTGCCCGCGGCGGCGCCTCCCTCCCCTACACGGTGACGATGATCGGCTTCGGCATCGGCGGCATCCTCATGGGGCGTCTCGCTGATCGCTTCGGCGTGGTCGTGCCGGTGATTTTCGGCGGCGTCTGCCTGGGCGCCGGGTTCGTGCTCGCCGGGATGTCGCAGAGCCTCGCCCAGTTCAGCCTCGCCCACGGACTGCTGATCGGGTTTTTCGGCTGCTCGGCGACCTTCGCCCCGCTCGTGGCCGACACCGCGCTCTGGTTTACGCGCCGCCGCGGCATCGCCGTGGCGATCTGCGCGAGCGGCAACTACCTCGCCGGCACCGTATGGCCGCCGCTGGTGCAGCACTTCTTCGAGACCTCGGGCTGGCGCTCGACCTATATTGGCGTGGGAATCTTCTGTTGCGCGAGCATCCTGCTGCTCTCGCTCGCGCTAAGGCGCCGCCCGCCCGCGATCCGTCCCGGTTCTGGCGCCGCTGCCGCGCACGCCGCGACGCGGCCGCTCGGCCTCTCCGCGAATGCGCTCACCGTCCTCCTGGCGATCGCCGGCGTCGCCTGCTGCGTAGCCATGTCGATGCCCCAGGTGCACATCGTCGCCTACTGCGGCGACCTCGGTTATGGCGCGGCACGCGGCGCCGAGATGCTCTCCCTCATGCTCGGCTTCGGCATCGTCAGCCGCCTTCTCTCGGGCTGGATCTCCGACCACATCGGCGGCTTGCGTACACTCCTCCTCGGCTCGCTGCTGCAGGGCGTCGCCCTGCTCCTCTTCCTGCCCTCGACGACCCTCGTCTCGCTCTACGTCGTTTCCGCGTTGTTCGGCCTTTTCCAAGGCGGCATCGTCCCAGCCTACGCCCTGATCGTGCGCGAATACTTCGATCCGCGCGAGGCGGGGATTCGCACCGCGGTGGTACTCATGGCGACCCTCTTCGGCATGGCGCTCGGCGGCTGGATGTCGGGCGCCATCTTCGACCAGACAGGGTCCTATCGCGCCGCCTTCTTGAATGGCATCGCGTGGAACCTGCTCAACCTGTCGATCGCCTTTTGGCTCCTCCGCCGCTGGCGCGCTCGCGGGCTGGCGGCCGCTTAGGACAGGGCGATAAATTGCGGCCTTGCGGATTGCGCTGGCGCGCGCGTACCCTTGTCGCTCTACGAGGGGAGGAAGGGATGAGAACGCTATTGCTCGCCGTTGCCGCGGCGGTGCTGGCCGGTTGCGCGGCGTTCGAGCCAACACCGAGCGCGCGCATGATGAAGACCGCTCCGGGCCCCGACGATGCCTATGTCTACGTCGGAGTGCTGGTGGACAGCGGCGGGGTCAGGCGGCTCGCGGTTTATCCGGACAGCGTGCTCGTAGGCAAGAAGAACGTGAAGATCTTCTGGTACCTCGACGCCGGCGTCGGCTACAAGTTCACAGCGGACGGCATCGCGGTCGACGACGGGCGCGGCGACTTCGACACTTGCAAGGGCGGCAAGAACGGTGACGTGCTCGACGGCGGCTTGACTTACCGCTGCCACGACAACAACCACACCAAGGACGAGACCGACTTTCCGCGCTTCTACAAGTACCGCATAAGAGTGACGGGGCCGGGCGGGCCGCTGGAGCTCGATCCTTGGGTCGTAAACAACTAGCCTGTCCCGGCGAGCCAGGCGCGCGCTTCGGCGGTCGCTTGTCCTAGTTCCAGCGATCGCCCTGCCGCCTCGGCAACGGCAAATGCCGGTAGCGCGGCTCGCGCTCGAGCGATGAACGGCCCGAGGAAGGCTTCGTCGCTCGGATCGCGTTGTAATCCGGTGTGTGCAATTTGCGCCTCCGCGGCCCCGTAGAAGCGCGCCGCGCGGTCCGCCTCGCCACGTAACGCCGCCAGCCCGGCCGATACGTCGAGCAGGCTCTGCGCAGCCGGGATGGAGCCCGTCTCCGCCGCGATGGCGGCGACCTCGATCAGCATGCCGCGTGCTCGCTCCGCGTCATTCCGTCCGATGACTGTCATGGCCATATTGAGCAGGCCTATGGCGATCGTCTCTCGATCCTCGAGCGTGCGGGAGATGCCAATCACGCGCTCGTAGAGTTGCTCGGCCCGGTCGAGCTCACTGCTTGCGCGTAGCAGCTGGGCGAGCTGATTGGCCGCTGCAGCGATCTCGCGCTGCTCGCCGCGCTTCTCCGCGAGTATCAACGCTTCCTCGAGAAACCGGCGGGCGTTCGGAACGTCGCCCAGGCCGAGGTATGCCATGCCTATCGGTTGCAGCACCACGGCGATGCTTCGGTCGTCGCCGACCTCGCGCGCGATGGCCAGGCTTTCGTCGAGGTAGCGCAAAGCCGCGCTATAGCGGCCCATGAAGACGCAGATCTGGCCAGCGTCGAAGAGGCCGCGTGCACGCGTCAAGGTGCGCGCGTTGGCGCCGCTCCGCTCGAGTGCCTCGATCGTGAGACGCAAGCCGAGCTCCAACAACCCGCGGTTGAGCCAATAGCGACGGAGCAGATACGCGAATCGCAGGCCCGCTTCCGTGCCGCCCGCCGCTAAGTCGCATGTGGCGTGCGCGGCGAGAAGATTCTCGCGCTCGCGGTCCAAGCGCGCGAGCCACCCGGCTTGTTCGGCGCCACCGAGCTTCGGCCGCGCCGTTTCGGCGAGCTCGAGGTAGAAGCGCAAATGCCGCTCGCGCGCCGGGGCAGCATCGGGCGATTCGTCGAGGCGCTCTCGCGCGTATTGGCGCACAGTGTCGAGCAGCCGATAGCGCGCGCGTTCGGCGTCGAGCACGACCAACGATTTCTCGACGAGCTCGCTCAAATGCTCGAGCACGCTCGCCCTCGCCACTTCGCCGAATCCAGCGACCGCTTCCCCGGCTTCCAGCGTCCAGCCGCCGGCGAACACCGCGAGGCGGCGCAGCACCGCGCGCTGCGCCTCGCTCAGCAGTTCGTAGCTCCAGTCGATGAGCGCGCGCAGCGTCTGCTGGCGCGGCAGGGCCGTGCGATCGCCGCCGGTGAGCAGGCGAAAGCGATCGTCCAGCCGCTGCGCGATCACCTCGACCGGCAGCGTACGCACGCGTGCCGCGGCGAGCTCGATCGCGAGCGGGATGCCGTCGAGGCGGCGGCAGATGCTCGCTACGGCCGCGGCCTGGCCATTGATGCGGAAGCTGCCGCTCGCCGCCGTGGCACGGTCGGCGAAGAGGCGCACCGCCTCGCCTTCGGCCAGCGTCGGCACCGCGTAGGTGGTTTCACCGGCGATGCGCAGCGGCTCGCGCGAGGAAGCGACCAGCTTCGTGCGCGGCGCAGCCTGGAGGATCTGTCTCGTCAGATCAGCACAGCCCTGCAGGAGGTGCTCGCAGTTATCGAGTATGAGCAGGGCCTGCCGTTCGCGCAGGTGCTGGACGAGCGCATCGCCGACTGTGCGTCCTACGGCTTCCTTGACCCCGAGTACGCTCGCCACCGCCTGCGGGACAAGACGCTTATCGGCGAGCGTCGCCAGCTCTACCAGCCAGACGCCGTCGGCAAATTCCGGCATGACCTGTGCTGCGAGCTCGAGCGACAGCCGGCTCTTGCCGATGCCGCCGACGCCGAGGAGGGTGAGCAGTCGCGAGCGCGCGAGCAGCTTGGCCGCCTTGGCCAAATCGTCCTCGCGGCCGATGAACGAAGTGAGCTGCAGCGGCAGGTTGTTCGGCGGCGCTTCGTGGCCTTCGTCGACGCCCTGCGCGCCTTCGGGCAAAAGCTGCCAGAGCGCGATGGGCTCGTCGATGTTCTTCAACCGCTGTCGGCCGGCGTAGCGCGCTGGGATCGGCAGCCGTTCTTTGACGCTTTCGTAGAGCGCTTCGCTCATGCAGACGCCGCCCGGTGCGGCTTTTGCTTGCAAGCGCGCCGCGACGTTCACGCCGTGGCCGTAAACCGTCCCGTCCGGTTTTTCGATCACATCGCCCAGATGCACGCCGATGCGCATGCGCATGCGGCGCTCCTCGGGCGCCTGCGCCGAGCGGCCTTCGAGCGCCTTCTGCACGGCGAGCGCCGCCTGCACCGCGCCACCTGCACTTTGGAAGAGTGCCAGCACCGAGTCGCCCGTCATGTCCACGACCCGCCCGGCGTGGGCCTCGGTCTCGCGGCGAAACAGCGCGCGTGCCTCCTCCAGCGCCGCGACGGTGCCGTCGGCATCGGCGGCAATGAGCCGCGTATAGCCGGCGACGTCCGCGGCGAGGATCGCCGTCAGCCGCTGCCGCTGTTCCCCCGGTCCCACCAGGAGGATGCTACGCCCGCGAGCGAGCTAACGGCGCGCCAGCGCCTGCGTCTTCCACACCTCCCAGGGCCGCTCGAGCGTCCCGCGGTTCGAGACCGTCGAGCGCCTGCCCTCCTCGTCCGACAGGAACTCGATAGGTCCCTCGAGCTGAGTGGCCTGGAGCTGCAGGCGCGCGTTCATCTCGGTGTAGATCGCGCGGAATACGGCTTCGGGAACGCTGTCGCCGATGACGGTCATGCCGTGGCCGCGCATCAGCACGCAGTTGCACTTTCCCAGCGCATTGGCGAGCGCCTCGCCGAGCGGCCGGTCGCGCACGAGAAGGTCGTTCTCCTCGCGCACCTTGCGGATGTCCCAGACCGGTGCGCCGCTCCAGAGGAACGAGCCCATGTGGTAGACCGGCCGCAGGCGCGTGCGCGTGATGCCGAAGGGGATGACCGAAGCCGAGTGGCTGTGCACGATCGCCATCACGTCGGGCCGCGCGCGGTAGATCTCGCCGTGGATGTAGCGCTCGATGAACCCTTTGCGCTTGTCGCCGGGCAGCGGCTCGCTGTCCGCGTCGAGCTCCATCAGGTCGGCGGCGGTGACGAGCGCGGGCGCACGCGAGCGCGACATGAGGAAGCGCTCGGGACGCTTGTCGCTGCGCGCGCTCGCGTGGCCGTAGGCGTCGAGCACGTCGTGCGCGGCGAGGATGCGGCTGGCGGCGACCAGGTCGTCGACGAGCGCCTTGCTGGCCGAGAGCTTCTTCATCGTTGGCGAATCTCCTTGATGACGGGGGAAGAGAAGTAGAGCAGCGCGATCGTGAACAACGCGGTGGCGGCGAGCGCCGCGGAAGCGCCGCGCGCACCGAGCAGGTCGGCGAGCGGACCGGCGAGGAACGAGCCGGTGGAGATCATTGCCGGATAGAGCAGCATCAGGCTCGCGATGCGGCCGCGCATCGCTTCCGGCGCGGAAAGCTGCAGCACGGCCATGTTGCTCGCGGTGAGGGCCATCTCGGCGATGCCGCCGAAAAACGCGCACGCCGCGGCTATGGAAAGCGTGGGGCTCGCCGCGACGCCGAGGATCGCGCCTGCCATGGCGGCGATCCAACCCGCCTGCAGCAGTCCTTGTCGCTCCCTGCGCGCGAGCGCGTTGGCGATGAGGCCGCCGAGCGTGCCGCCGAGGCCGACGCTCGTGAGCAGCACGCCCAGGCCTTCGGGCCCGGCGGCGAAGACGTCCTTCGCATAGATGGGAAAGAGCGTCACCCACACGGGCACGAGGAGCAGGTAAGGCAACGCGCCGAGCGCAAGCAGCATGCGCATCACCGGATTGCGCACGGAGAACCGAAAGCCCTCCGTCATGTCGGCGAGCGCCGAGGCATGCGCGAGCGGCTTGCGCGGCGCCGGAATGGCGACCGTGAGAGCGACCAGCGCGGAGGCGCCGTAGAAAATCGCCAGGACGAAGAATGTGCCGGCGCCGCCCGCCCAGGCGACGAGAAAACCGGCGAGCGCCGGACCGAGCACGCGCATGAGCGAGAAGCCGATCGTGTTCAGCGCCATTGCCTTGGCGGCGATCTCGCGGGGCACGAGCTCGAAGGCGGTGGTGAAGCGCGCGGGGCGGTCGATCACATTCGACGCGCCCATCAGCACCGTGAACACGAACAGCATCCAGACGCCGACCATGCCGAGCGCGAGCGCCGCGCCGAGCAACGCCGACACCCCCGCGGCAAGCCATTGGCTCGCCTGCAGCAGGCGCTTGCGATCGAAGCGGTCGGCGGCGACCCCGGAAAGCGGCGCGAGAACGATCATCGGCACGGCGCGCACGCCGAGCACCGCGCCCAGCAGCGCCCCCGAGCCGGTGACCTCGTACACCACCCAGCCGAGCGCGGCTTGCTGGATCCACTGGCTGCCCCACGATAGTACCGAGCTCGTCCACAGCCGGCGGTATTGCCGATAGCTGAACGGCGACGCCAGTCAGTCGCCTTTCAGTCCGCGCTTTTCAGACCGGAACTCTTGATGACCTTGCCCCAGTAGGCATACTCGTCCTGGATGAGCTTGGCGAGCTCCTGCGGCGAGCCGGTGATCAGATCCATGCCCTGCGGTACGAGGCGCGCCTTCGTCTCGTCCAGGGCAAGGATGCGCCGCGTCTCGCGGTTGACCGCTGCCACGATGTCGGGCGGCGTCTTCGCCGGCACGAACAGCCCGAGCCAGGGGTAGAGCGCATAGCCCGGCACACCCGCTTCGGCGATGGTCGGCGTGTCCGGCAGCGAGCTGAAGCGCTGCGATGCCGCCGTCGCGAGGACGCGCAGCTTGCCGGCGTGGATATGGGGAAGAAGCGAGTTGGCCGCGCCGATCCATACCTGGATCCGTCCGGCGAGCAGGTCGGCCACTGCCGGCGCCGCGCCTTTGTACGGCACGTGGTTCATCTTGATGCCGGCCAGCTGCTGCAGCAGCAGCCCGCCGAGATGCTGCGGGCTTCCGGTGCCGGAGGAGCCGAAGTTCAGCTCGTTCGGATGGCCCTTCGCATAGGCGACGAGCTCCTGCACCGACTGCGCCGGGACGGACGGATGCACCACGAGCAGGAACTGGATGCGCGCAAGCAGCGTCACCGGCGCGAGGTCGGTCTGCGGATCGAACGATGCCTTGGCGAGATACGGATTGGTGACGAAGACGTTGTCCGGCGCGAGCAGCCACGTGTAGCCGTCGGGCGGGCTCTTCGCGACGGCGTCGGAGCCGATGTTCTGGCTGCCGCCGGTGCGGTTCTCGACGACTATCGGCTGCGACCATACGCCCTGCACGCCCAGCGCGAGGGTGCGGGCGATGGTATCGGGCGAGCCGCCGGGCGGCAGCGGCACCACGAGCCTGATCGGCCGCTCGGGAAAGCCTTGCGCGAACGAAAGGCTGTAGATCAGCGCGAGCAGCGCTGCCGCGAGTGCTTTCTTCACCGGGTCCTCCTCCTCTTCGCTAGCCGCAGTTTACCGATTCACGACGCGGGCATACGATGGCGGCCCGCGCATTTCACCACGCAAGAGGAGCCGCCTTGAGCCCGCAGAACATTCGCCCGATCGTCGCCGCTGTTGCACTTTGCTTCACGCTACCCGCCTGGTCGGAGGACGGCGCGGACGCCGGCAAGGCCCTCGTCGACGCGCAATGCAACACCTGCCACCCGCTGGCGGCACGCGTCGGCACCGGCTACACGCCGCAGGGCTGGGACACGGTGCTGCGCATGATGACGAACCAGGGCGCGCCGATCAGCGCCGAGCAGCTGCCCGCGATCAAGGAGTATCTCGTCAAGACCTATCCGGTCAAAGGCCGGCCGGATGCGGTCATCGTCCCCGGACCGGTCAAGGTTTCCATGCACGCCTGGCCGGTCGCGACGCCGGGCTCGCGCCCCCATGATCCGCTCGCAGCGAAGGACGGCTCGCTCTGGTACACCGGCCAGATGGTCAACGCCCTGGGCCACCTCGATCCGCAGACCGGGCAGATCCGGGAATATCCGCTCAAGACCCCTCACTCCGGTCCGCACGGCCTCGTCGAGGATCGCCAGGGCAACATCTGGTACACCGGCAACGCGGCCGGGCTGGTCGGCAAGGTGAACCCGAAAACCGGCGAAGTGACGGAGTACAAGATGCCCGACCCGGCGGCGAAGGATCCGCACACGCCGATCTTCGATAAGCAAGGGATCCTGTGGTTCTCCGTGCAGGGCGGCAACCGGATCGGCCGCCTCGATCCCAAGACTGGCGATATCAAGCTCATCACCATGCCAACGCCGAATTCGCGGCCCTACGGCATGGCGGTCGACTCAAAGAACAACGTCTACTCCGTGCTCTTCGGCACGAACAAGGTGGCGCTCATAAATCCCAAGACCCTTGCAGTCAAGGAGTTCACGCTGCCCGACACCGCCGCCCGCCCGCGGCGCATCGCCATCACGCCGGACAACATGATCTGGTATACCGATTACGCGCGCGGCTATCTCGGGCGGCTGAACCCGAAGACCGGCGAAGTGAAGGAATGGCAGTCGCCGAGCGGCCCGAAATCGGCGCCTTACGGGATCTCGGCCATCAAGGGCGTCATCTGGTACAGCGAATCGGAGGCCTCGCCCAACACCGTCGTGCGCTTCGATCCGAAGAGCCAGAAGTTCGAGAGCTGGGCGATCCCGGGCGGCGGCAATATCGTGCGCAACACCTCGGTGACCAAGCAAGGCAACTTCGTGCTGGCCAACAGCCTGGTCAACGAGGTGACCCTCGTCCGGATCGCTCACTGACCGCATAGACCAGTACGCGGGCGGGTAAGCCGCCGCTCGCCGGCGCGCCCACGTAGAGCTTCGATTCCTCGGCGACGAACAGCCCGGTTCGCGCGCGCGGCGCAGTGGTGATCGAGCCCTCGTGCGCATATCGGTCCACCGATTCCTGGCGGAACACGTCGATGCGCCCTTCGCCGCAAACCACGTAAACGCGTTTGCGCAGCGCGTCGTAGAAAAGATCGTCGCTGTCGCGGCCGATCGGTAATCGAGCGACGATGGCGCCCGACTCGGTGTCGTAGACCAGCATGACCGCCGGTGAACGCGCGCCGACGAAGAGGCGCCGGCCCTGCTCGTCGAGCGCCATTGGAAAGTTCGCCTTGGCCGGCACAGGCCAGGTCGCGACCACTCGCAGTTGCGCGCGATCGACCACGGCCACCTGGGCGGCAGTCGGAATGTTGACGAATGCGCGCGTGCCTTTCGCTTCCAGCTGGAAGGATTCCGGATGACCCGCGAGCGCGATGTCGCCGCGCGATTCGCCGCCTTTGCCTTCCATCACGCGCAGCGCGCCAGCGCCATAGCCCACGAGCACCTCGCCATGCTGCGCGTCGTAGCGCACGTTGTCCGCATCGTCGATCCGCTCGATTCGCCGCAGCACGGCGAGCGAATGTCCATCTAGGATATCGATGCGGTTGGCGGAGCCGTTCGCCGCATAAAGCCGGTTCTGCCCGGAAAGGTAGCCGAGCCCCTGCGGCTCGCCAAATCCAGACAGGCTTCTTGCGCGCCGGTTGAGCGAAGTGTCGAGGACTTCAACGGTGTCGTTGCCGAGCGCGGCGACGAACAGGCGATGCCCGGGGACGTCGGCGGCGAAATGATCGATGCGTCCGCCGACCCCGGGAAGAGCGATCGTCGCGACCAGCTCGAACAGACAGCAAATGACGCCGTTCATCATCGCCTCCTGAATTCATAAGCCCATGTGAAGCCGAGCCGCACTTCGTGGATCGACTCGCTGCCGGCCTGCGCCGAGCGCACGCCGGCATCGAGTGATAGCCCTTCGCTGGCGCGCCAGATGGCGCCGAGCAGCGCCGACTTGATCCGCTCGCCTCCTCGCGCCTGCTCGGCGAAAACCTCGGCGACCGGGCGGACACGCCACGCGTACGGTCCCTCGAGGATGACGCCGAGGAAAAGATCCGGCTCGTGCTCGCGCGTAATTGCGAGCGCGCCGTTGAGGTGGACGGTCGCGGCCGTCCAGCGCTGCGACAGGATTCCGGCCAGTGAAATTCCTGTCCCGTGCTGGCCGTTCACGTCGGGCAGCAGGAATCCGTACTCGGTAGCGATGCTCGGGCCGCTTTCGTCCTGCAGCACACCGCGCCGCAGCACTTGCTTGATGAAGATGCCGTCGTCGACCAGCGTCGAGTGCGGCTCGCCGGGTTGCGCCTGCTCGGCGACCTGGCGCTGTCCCTGGATCACCAGCTCGCGATCGCGCGAGAAACCGAAGTTGGCGACGAGCGCCGGCGCAACTTGAAATCGATTCGAGCCTTCGTCGAGCCTGCCGACCGGCCCGAGCTCGAGCTCGAATTCGCCGGGCCTGGCAACGTCCGCGTCCGTCGAATCGAACGGCCGGTAGGCGCCCGCGGCGCTGGCGTAGAGCGCAAGCATGACAAGAACCCTGAGACGCACGGTCAGGCGATCCTCGCTTCGGCGCGGCGGAAGGCGGCAAAGAGCGCCAGGTCGTAGGCGATCTTCAGCACGCCGCAGGCGACGAGCGGCGCCGCCATGGCGCCGGCCGCGAACAGTGCGCCGGTAATGGACGGGCTCACCGCCGCGGCGAGGCTACGCGGCACGGCAGTGAAGCTTGCGGCCGCCGGTCGCTCAGCCGGCGTGACGACGCTCATGACAAAGGCGCCGCGCGCCGGCACATCCATCTGGGAAAGCAGGCTCCTCGCGAGCAGGAGGGCGAGCGTGAGCTGCAGGCTCGAGGCGAGCGCCGCGCCTATGAGGCACACGCTGGACGGGATATGCGTGAACACCATGGTATTGACCATGCCGATTCGTCGAGCGAGCGGCGCGGCGACCAGCTGCGAACAGGCGGCAAGCAGGCCGGTCCAGAAAAAGAAGCTGCCCGCGGCCGCGAGCGACATTCCGAACCTCTGAAAAAGCCAGAGCGCCAAGAGCGAGTTCAGCACCAGCCCACCGGCGAAAGAGTCGACGCTGAAAAGCGCGGCCAGGCGCCAAACGATGCCGCGCGAAGGCCCGAGCGCGGCATTGGCGGCTTGCTGCTCGGCGTGGCGATCGGGCAAGCCGAGATAGAGCAGCCAGACCAGGATTCCGACGACGGCGTAAAGCAGGAACATGACCCGCAGCGCGGCGAGCATCGACAGTTGCCCGGCCAGAGCCTCGGGCAAGCCGGCGGCGAGCGCGCCCAAGGCGCCGCAGATCGAGCCGACGAAGCTGTAGCGCGCGAAGACAGAGGGACGGTCGGGCGCGTTCGCAAGCATGGTGTGGTCGAGCGGCATGAAGAGGCTCGCGTCGCCGCTCGACGGATTGAGCGTGCCGACGAAGCTCACGAGGAGCAACGGCCAGAGCGACGATAGCCCCGCAAAGGCGAGGCCGGTCGCCGCCATGAGCAGCGCCGCGGCGAGCAAAAGACGCCGGATCGAGAAGCGGTGGCCCCAGCGGCCGATCGCCAGCGTCGCGAGCGCCGAGCCGAGCAGCGTCGCCGTGCTGATGAACCCGACCTCGAGCTGTCCCAAGCCCAGCGCGAGCAGGTACGCCGGCAGTACCACGGCGATGAAGCCGTCGGCGAACGAGCGCAGGGCGCGCGCGACGAGGATCCGGCGAATCATGGAAGGGTGCCGAAGCTGAAGTCGTCGAAGGCGGACACGCTGTCGGCTTTCGTCCAGAGGCCGACTGCGCCCGCGCCGGCGATGTGCCGGTCGTCGAGCTCGATGTACCCCTTGCCATTCAGCGCTACGCGGATATGGCTGCCGGAGAACTCGACGCGCAGCACGTGCCACGTATTCGCCGGCACAGGGGCGTCGACGTACCTGAGCGTGTTGCGGCGGCCATTCTCGGTGTAGTACAGCGACACGTTGTTCTCCAGCGCATTGGCGCGCGCGACGTAATAGTTGTCGCCGTTTTTCCAGCGCCATACCACGCCGCCCGCCTGGTCTTCTCTCCCGCTGATCGGCTTGAATTTCACCTCGAGGTAGCCATTCTCGAGCGCGCTGCCGCGCAGCACGCACCATGGGAACGTTCCTGAGCCCGACTGCTGCAGAACGTTGGGCGCGCTCGGCGCCGAGGCGTCCTCGCGCACCGACCAGCGCGGCGTGCCTTTTCCCGTCACGCCTTGCTGCCAGCGCGCGGGTAGCGCGCCGGGCGCATCGCTATCGAATGAGACGGTTTCGGCTATGGCCTGCGACATGGCGACCTCCATAGTGAGAGCCACCATGACTGCTCGGGAAAGGCTGCTAGCGTCCATGATCGCTCCTTGGCAGAGCTTGGACGCTTGGCGTCTTGGGCGGGGGGTCTGCTACGCCCCCGCTGAAGCTGGCGAAAAGTCTATGCCCGCGGATGCGGCCGCGCAAGCTAGCATCGGCCATGGACCGCCGGGCGATCGCGCACGCTCTCCTCGCGGCAGCGCTCTTCGGCGCGAGCACGCCGCTGGCGAAGATGCTCGCCGCCGAAGTACCGCCGCTCATGCTTGCCGGGCTGCTTTACCTTGGCAGCGGGATTGGGCTGTCGGCTTGGAGGGTCGTGCGAAGCGTCCAATACCGGGCCTCTCCTGAGTCGGTCGGATTGTCCCGCCGGGATGTGCCATGGCTCGGCGCGGCGATCGTCTCGGGTGGCGTGGCAGGACCCGCGCTGCTGATGTATGGCCTGGGGCGTAGCGACGCAGCAAGCGCATCTTTGCTGCTCAACCTCGAAGCCGTCTTCACCGTGCTCATCGCGGTGTGGCTGTTTCGCGAGCACGTCGGCCCGCGCGTGGTGCTCGGCATGCTCGCAATCGTCGCGGGCGGCGTGCTGCTTTCATGGGAGCACTGGCCGCGGGCGGCGAACCTCGCCGGGCCGTTGCTCGTTGTCGCAGCCTGCCTGGCTTGGGCCATCGACAACAACGTGGTTCGCCGAGTGTCGGGCGGCGACGCGGCGACCATCGCCGCGCTCAAGGGCATCGTCGCGGGGGCAGTGAACGTCGGCCTCGCCTTCGCGTATGGGGCGACGCTGCCGTCGCCCGCGCAGCTCGCCGCAATCGGCGCCGTCGGGGTGGTCGGGTACGGCGTCAGTCTCGCGCTTTTTATCGCCGCGCTGCGCGGGCTCGGATCGGCGCGCACCAGCGCCTATTTCTCGGTCGCGCCTTTCTTCGGCGCGGCGCTGGCGCTGCTCGTCCTGGGCGAGCGCCCGCATGCCCTGTTCTGGATTGCGGCTGGCCTAATGGCGCTCGGCGTATGGCTGCACGTGAGCGAGCGCCACGAGCACGAGCACAGCCATGCGCCGCTCGAGCACGGCCATGAGCACGTGCACGACGATCATCATCGTCATGCGCACGACTTCGCGTGGGACGGCCGCGAGCCGCACAGCCATACCCACCGGCATGCCGCCCTCACCCACCGCCACCCGCATTACCCCGATCTGCATCATCGCCACGGGCATCAGGTCGAGTAAACTCGCGGCCTTTTACGAGTGCGGGGATCGAAATGGCGGATCTGAAGGTGCTCGGCATCAGCGGTAGTCTGCGCAAAGGCTCGTACAACACGGCGGCGCTGCGCACGTGCGCAGAACTCATGCCGGCGGGCATGACGCTCAGCTATGCACGCATCGACGACATTCCGCTCTTCAATCAGGACGTGTTCGATGCCGGCCTCCCGGAATCGGCGCAGCGCTTCCGCACGGAAGTGGCTGCCGCGGATGGCCTGCTGATCGCGAGCCCCGAGTACAACTTCTCCGTCAGCGGGGCGCTGAAGAACGCCGTCGACTGGGGATCGCGGCCCCCGAACCAGGTGTTCCAGGACAAGCCGGTGGCGATCTTCTCCGCGACCGGCGGACCGTTGGGCGGCCCGCGCAACCAGTACGACCTGCGGCGCATCCTCGGACAGCTCTGGGGACACGTGCTGCCGCGCCCCGAGGTATTCATCGGCAACGCGCCGACCAAGTTCGACGCGCAAGGGCGGCTCACCGACGAGACGACGCGCAAGTTCCTTAGCGACCTGCTGGTCGGCTTCAGGGACTGGATCGTACGGATGCAGAGGAAGTAGGGCACGCCGGCTGTTGTATAGTCCGACGCTTTCATCGGAGGAGCCATGGATTCGAGGCCGCACAAGGAGCGCGAGAAGGACGGACTGAAGACCCGCAGCGAGGTGCTGGGCAAGGAGTGGGTCGAGAAGTCGCAGAAGAACGTCGACGACTTCAACCGCGAATTCACCGAGCTCCTGCACACCTACTGCTGGAACGACGTCTGGAACCGCCCGGGCCTTTCGCGCAAGATGCGCTCGGTGCTGAACCTCGGCATGCTGACCGCGCTCGGCAAGGAGCACGAGCTCAAGCTGCACATCCGAGGCGCGCTCAACAACGGCCTCACCAGGGACGAGATCAAGGAAGTGCTGCTGCAGACCGCGATCTACTGCGGCGTGCCGGCCGCGGTGGCGGCCTTCCGCTGCGCCAGAGAGGTCTTGCAAAGTTAAGACCGTCGCCTTCATCGGCCTCGGCACGATGGGCGAGCCGATGGCCGCCAACCTCGCGCGCGCCGGCTTCGCGGTGCAGTCGTTCGACGCCGCGGGCAAGGGCACTCGCCAATCGATCCGCGAGGCGGCGAGCGGCGCCGATGCGCTCGTCACCATGCTGCCGGACGGCGAGGTGGTGCGCGAGGTCGTTCTCGAAGCGCTGCCCGCGCTGCAGGCGGGCGCGGTGGTCATCGACATGAGCTCTTCGGATCCGAGCGGCACGCGCGCGCTCGCCGCCGCCCTCGCCGCGAAAAAGGTCGAGCTGGTCGATGCCCCGGTCTCCGGCGCGGTGGGCAAGGCGCGCGACGGCACGCTCGCCATCATGGTCGGCGGGCAGAAAGACGCCGTGCAGCGCGTCGATGCCGTGCTGCGCGCGATGGGCCGCGAGATCTTCCACTGCGGCCCGGTCGGCGCCGGGCACGCCGTCAAGGCGCTGAACAACTATCTCGGCGCCGCGGGCACGATTGCGGGCTTCGAGGCGCTGCTCGTGGCGCGCGCCTTCGGGCTCGATCCGAAACCGATGATCGACGCGATCAACGCCTCGACCGGAAAGAACAGCACCACCGAGCGCAAGATCCCGCAGCAGGTCCTGACCGGCGCCTTCGCTTCCGGGTTCAAGCTCGCCCTCATGGCGAAGGACGTCGGCATCGCCGCCGGACTTGCGCGCGATCTCGGCGTGCCGGCGCCCTATCTGCGCGAGACGCTCAAGCTGTGGCGCGCCGCGCAGCGGAAGCTGCCGGCGCAGGCCGACCATACCGAGATCTATCGCTATCTGGAGCGATTGCGGACTCCATCTCGCGCCGCGCGCGCACGGCGGTCGAACCTTCGTCGCAAGCGACGTCGCGCCAAGTGAGCGGCTGGCCGGCCGCGACCGGCCGCAGCACCTTCCAGCCGTGCGCGAGCCCGAGCGGCAGGCAGCCGGCGGCGAGCGAATCGGCCGCCGGCATGAGGCGCCCCACGACGGTGTAACCGCCCTCGCCGTCGAGGATTTCACCCGGTTTCAGATCTCTTTTTGCCAGGGCGACGGCATCGGCCCGCCATCCTGTGGCGCAGCCGGTCGGCTCGCCGCGCAGGCCGACTGATGCGACCGAGATGCCGGCCTCGAGGCCGATCAGGTGCCAGCGCTTGTAGAGGCACGCGTAGCGCCCGGACGGGTCGGTCTTCACGCCGTACTCGCTGAAGCAGCGCCGGATGTACTCGCTCTCGCCCTCGAAGACTACGAACACGCCGAAGCGAATGTCGTAGTCGATGGGTTTTCCGTCGCTTCGCAAAGAAGACACCACCTCGACCTGTCCTTTGTGGTGCAGCGTGCCGCCCTCGCTGCGCGGCCGCATCAGCGAGGGAATCTCGTCAATCGCGCCCGGCGGATAGGCGAGTCCATCGGGCGCTGGCGTGAGCCCGGTTGCGTTGCATACCGCGGTCGTCTCGATGGCGGGCTTCGACCCGTCGAGGAAGGAATTGAACATCTTGGGATTCAGGCCGCCGAGCTTCGCCTGCTCGGGCGTGAGGCCGTAGTAGCCCCAGACGGTCTCGGGCGTCGACTGCGCGAAATGCGGCAGCCATTTGTGACCGCGCCCGGCCGCGACGACCGGAAAGCCGGCGGCGCGCGCCCAGTCCACGAGGTCGCAGATCAGCGCCGGCTGGTCGCCATAGGCGAGGCTATAGATCACGCCCGCGTCCGCCGCCTTGCGGGCGAGCAGCGGGCCGCAGAACGCGTCGGCCTCGACCGTCACCATGACGACGTGCTTGCCATGCGCAAAGGCGGCGAGCACGTGCTCGACGGCGGCCATGGGATTGCCCGTCGCCTCGATGACGATGTCGATCTCGGGATGAGCGACGACTTTGCGCCAGTCCTCGACGATCGGCATCCGCTGGACGAGCTCCGCCGGCCAGCCCACGCGCTCGAGGTTCGCCCGGGCGTTCGCCGGCGCCAGGTCGGCGATCACGACGAGCCGGATGCCGGGCGTCTTGGGCACCTGCGCGAGGTACATCGCGGCGAACTTGCCCGCCCCGATCAGCCCGATGCGCAGCGGATTGTCTTTCCTCTCGAGCAACTTCGTGTACAGATTCACAACACCTCCAAAAACAGGGACAGACCACGTTTTCGTACGAAGAGAAAAATCGTGGTCCGTCCCTGATTAGGGTTGACTCAAGCCGCTTTGAGCTGTCCCTGCAGTTCTTCCGGCGGCGTGCCGTTCTTCCACGGCAGCGGCACGTCGTAGTCCTTGAGCAGGCAGTCGTCGGGCAGGCACTGGATCGGCGTGAAAACGCGGTGCGCGATGTAGCCGGGGCGCTTGAAGCGACGAATGTGGTTCGACACGGCGCACAGCGAGAGGTACACGCTCACGCGGTTCCACGGCGAGAGGTTGGAGGTCGAGGCGTGCACCAGGCAGCCGTGGAACAGGATCATCGATCCCGCGGCGCCTTTCGGCGCGACTATGCCGCCGCGCTCGACAAGCTTGCTGATCGTTTCGTGGTTGATGGTCCAGAGCGGGTAGCTGGTCGTCGTGATGTCGTGCTCGGCGTCCAGCACGCCGAGCTTGTGGCTGCCGGGAATGAACATCAGCGGGCCGTTGAACTCGTTCACTTCGTCGAGGAAGATCGCCACGTTCATCGCGCGCGCCTCCGGCATCTGGTCGTCGTTGCGCCACGTGCCGTAGTCCTGGTGCCACTGCCAGACGTCGCCGTCGAACGCCGCCTTGCCGTTGATCTTGAACTGGTGCATGTACACGTCCTCGCCGAACAGCTGCTTCACCGGCTCGACCATGCGCGGATGGCGCGCCAGCCGGGCGAACGGGTAGCTGTACAGGTGCGCCGCGAAATTGGTGCGCACCACGTCGCCGGTCTTCTCGCGCACGTTCTCCGGGCGGCGCTGGGCGTAGAGCGCCGGCACCTCGTCGTTGAGACGCTTCATCTCCTGCTGCGTGAACAGCGACGGGAAGAAGAGATAGCCGTCGCGGTCGAACTGCTCGAGCTGCTGCCGGGAAAGTTCCATGGCCGTCCTCCTGCTGAGGTGGACAGTCTACGGCTTTTTCGCCGCCGGCTCCTCGATCTGGAAGAACACCTCGTCGCCGCGCACCATGTCGAGCTCGCTCCGCGCGCGCTCCTCGATCGCCTCGCTGCCGGTCTGCAGGTCGCGCACCTCGGCGGCGAGCGTAGCGTTGCGCGCCTCGAGCTTGCGGTTGGCGAGCTTCTGGCTCTCCAGGTCGTTGCCGGTCTGCCAGACGCGCAGCCAGCCGCCCTTGCCGAACCATAGCGGGTACTGGATCAGCACGATGAGCGCCATCAGGATTCCCGCAAGAACCTTCATCGGTTGACGGCGAAGGCCTCCCGGCCCGGATAGGACACCGAGTCGCCGAGATCCTCCTCTATGCGCAGCAGCTGGTTGTACTTGGCGACGCGGTCCGAGCGCGACAGCGACCCGGTCTTGATCTGCAGCGCGTTCGTGCCGACCGCGATATCGGCGATCGTCGTGTCCTCGGTCTCGCCCGAGCGGTGCGAGATCACGGTGCCGTAGCCCGAGCGCTTCGCGAGCTCGATCGCGGCGAAGGTCTCGGTCAGCGTGCCGATCTGGTTCACCTTGATCAGGATCGCATTCGCCGCGCGCTGGCGGATGCCTTCGCGCAGGATGCCGACGTTGGTGACGAACAGATCGTCGCCCACGAGCTGCACCTTGGCTCCGAGCCGGCCGGTGAGCGCCTTCCATCCTTCCCAGTCGTTCTCGGCCATGCCGTCCTCGATCGACACGATGGGATAGCGGGCCGCGAGCTGCTCGAGGTAGCCGGCGAATTCGCTCGACGTGAAGCGCTCGCCTTCCGATTCGAGCATGTAGCGGCCGTCCTTGTAGAACTCGGACGCTGCGCAGTCGAGGGCGAGCAGCACGTCGCGCCCGGCGTTGTAGCCCGCCTTGCCGATGGCCTCGATCAGCAGCTCGATCGCCGCCTCGTGGCTCGGCAGGTCGGGCGCGAAGCCGCCCTCGTCGCCGACCGCGGTCGACAGGCCCTTGGCGTCGATGATCCGCTTTAGCGATTGAAAAACCTCGGCGCCGCAGCGCAAGGCTTCGCGAAAGCTCTGCGGCCCGACCGGCACGATCATCATCTCCTGCATGTCGAGGCGGTTGTTCGCGTGCGCGCCGCCGTTGATGACGTTCATCATCGGCACCGGCATGCGCATCGGGCCCGAGCCGCCGAAATAGCGGTACAGCGGCAGCCCCGACTCCTCGGCCGCGGCGCGGGCGTTCGCCATCGACACCGCGAGCAATGCGTTGGCGCCGAGACGCGACTTGTTCTCCGTGCCGTCGAGCTCGATCAGCGTGTGGTCGACGAACGCCTGCTCGGAAGCGTCCAGGCCGACGATCGCCTCCGAGATCTCGGTGTTCACGAACTCGACCGCCTTGAGCACGCCCTTGCCGCCGTAGCGCCCCTTGTCGCCGTCGCGCAGCTCGATCGCCTCGCGGCTGCCCGTCGAGGCGCCGGAGGGCACGGCGGCTCGGCCCATGACGCCCGACTCGAGCAGCACGTCGGCCTCCACGGTCGGGTTGCCGCGCGAATCGAGGATCTCGCGGGCGACGACGTCGACGATCGAGCTCATGCGTTCCTGACTTTCATCTCGGCGAAGCCTCTCTTCTTGACGGCGCGATCGAGCTGGACGAGCGTCTCCAGGAGCTCCTCCATCAGGCCGAGCGGCCAGGCGTTGGGACCGTCCGACAGCGCCTTGGCGGGATTGGGATGCGTTTCCATGAACAGCCCGGCAATGCCGCTCGCCACCGCGGCGCGCGCCAGCACCGGGATGAACTCCCGCTGGCCGCCCGAAGCGCTGCCCTGCCCGCCCGGCAGCTGCACCGAGTGCGTGGCGTCGAAGACCACCGGGCAGCCCGTGTCGCGCATGATGGCGAGCGAGCGCATGTCGGAGACGAGGTTCTGGTAGCCGAACGCAAACCCGCGCTCGCAAACCAGGATGTTGTCCTGCCGCGACGCGTCCTTTGCCTTCTCGACCACGTTGCGCATCTCCTGCGGCGACAGGAACTGACCCTTCTTGATGTTGACCGGCTTGCCGGCGGACGCGGCGGCGCGGATGAAATCGGTCTGCCGGCAAAGGAACGCGGGCGTCTGCAGCACGTCCACCACGGCGGCCGCCGGCTTCACTTCGTCCGCCTCGTGGACATCGGTCAGCACCGGCACGCCCACCTGCCGCTTTACTTCGGCAAGGATCTCCAGGCCTTTGTCCATGCCGAGGCCGCGAAAGGAGCTTCCCGAGCTGCGGTTTGCCTTGTCGTAGGACGACTTGAAGATGAATGGCACGTCGAGCTTGCGGGCGATTTCCTTCAGCCGGCCGGCGGTGTCGATCTGCAGCTCGCGCGATTCGACGACGCAGGGGCCGGCGATAAGAAAAAGCGGCCTGTCCAAGCCGACTTCGAACCCGCACAGTTTCATTGGGGAATCAGGCCGCGACGACCGACAGCGTGCCGCCCGGCCGCTGCGCGCGGGCGCGCTGCTTGAGCGCGGCCTCGACGAACGCCTTGAACAGCGGATGGCCGTCGCGCGGCGTCGAGGTGAACTCGGGGTGGAACTGCACGCCGGCGAAGAACGGGTGGCCGGGCAGCTCCATCATCTCCGGCAGGTGCTCGCTCGGCGTGCGCGCCGAGACCTTGTAGCCCCTGGCCTCGAGCTGCGGCACGTAGATGTTGTTCACCTCGTAGCGGTGGCGGTGCCGCTCGTTGACCTCGGGCCCGTAAATGGAGAACGCGAGCGTATTCGGCTCGACCGGGCACTTCTGCGCGCCGAGGCGCATGGTGCCGCCGAGGTCCGACTTTTCAGTGCGCTTCTCGATGCGCCCGGTGCGATCGAGCCACTCGGTGATCAGCGCGACCACCGGGTGCGGCGTGTCGGCATCGAACTCCGTGCTGTTGGCGCCGGCGAGCCCGCACACGTTGCGCGCGAACTCGATGGTGGCGAGCTGCATGCCGAGGCAGATGCCGAGGTAGGGAATGCCGTTCTCGCGCGCATGGCGGATCGCGCGGATCTTGCCTTCCGTGCCGCGCTTGCCGAAGCCGCCCGGGACGAGGATTGCATCCATCTTCTCCAGCGCGCCGAGGCTGCCGCCGCGCTCGACCTCCTCCGAATCCACGTAATGGATGTTCACCTTGCTCGAGGTGTGGATGCCGGCGTGGCGCAGCGCCTCGTTCAGCGACTTGTACGAGTCCTGCAACTCGACGTATTTGCCGACGAAGGCAATGTCCACCTCGTGCCGCGGATTCTGCTGCGCTTCGACGATCTTGCGCCAGGCCGAGAGGTCGGCCGCGCGCGCGAGGATCGACAGCTTGTGGCAGACGATCTCGTCGAGCATCTGGTCGTGCAGCATCATCGGGATCTTGTAGATCGAGTCGACGTCCCACGCCGAGATCACCGCCTCCTTCTGCACGTTGCAGAACAGCGCGATCTTGCGCCGCTCGTCCTCGGGCAGCGGCTGGATGGTGCGGCAGAGCAGCGCGTCGGGCTGGATGCCGATCTCGCGCAGCTCCTTCACCGAGTGCTGCGTCGGCTTGGTCTTGATCTCGCCCGCCGAGGCGATGTAGGGCACCAGCGTGAGATGCACGTAGCAGACGTTGTTGCGGCCGAGCTCGAGCCCCATCTGCCGGATCGCCTCGAGAAAGGGCAGCGACTCGATGTCGCCCACCGTGCCGCCGACCTCGACGATCGCCACGTCGGCCTCGCCGGCGCCGCGCTTGATGAAGCTCTTGATCTCGTCGGTGATGTGCGGAATCACCTG
>CAYZFN010000160.1:0-8957 GCA_964477695.1 uncultured Enterobacteriaceae bacterium
CACCCGATGTAGATGAGCTCCTCGCCGTCGAAGAGCCCGAACACCCCCGGCTCCTGCGGCGCGAGCTCGATCATCGCCTGGGTGAATGGATAGCGCGGCAAGCCAAGGAACCGCTCCACGGCGAAAACCCCGTCTCTCGACAGCAAGGGCGGCAGAGCAAGCAGCGCGCCTAGCCGAGCGGTACCGGCGAGGCCGGATTCGGCGGCTACTCGGAGTTGCGGAGCGCCCAATCGATCCGGGCGCGCTGGTCTTCGGTGGCCGTCCAATGGCGGTTGCAGGAGCGGCAATACAGGCGGATCGGCTCGCCACTGTGAAGCAGCTCCCAGAGGGTCGAGCGGTCGTAGTTGCTTTCGACGGTCTGATGCCCGCGATCGCACGAGGCCGTGAACGTCCAGGGCGCTCTCTTCTCGCGCCGGGCGGCGGATAGCCCGACAAGCCGCTCCGCTTCGCGAAGGAGGTGCTGTGCCTCCTCCCGCAGGCGCTTCGAGGTGAGATGGACGGCCTCGTTTACCTGCTGGCGAGAATCGACCCGATTGTCGGCGGCTAGCTCGTCTTTCCTCTCCGGGCCCATGCGCCACATTACGCCGAAGCGGCGCACCAAATCCATAGCGATCGGCCCATGCGCCGCGCTCGCAGAAGCTCGCCTGCGCGCCGGAAGATCCGCAGCATGTACAAGGAGATAGCTGAAAGCCGGCAACTCGGTCCCCGCGTGCGGTTGATGCGCGCCGGCCGTTGGCGTAGCGTTTCGGCCAAGGGAAGGTCCCGGGGGGGACTCAGTTGGAAAATCTAGGATCGGCCTTTCAGCGCAATGCTGATGGCTCGTGGACTTGCGTCAAGCCGACCACTCTCGAAGGCCCGAACGGGCGCATCCAGGTCTCGGAAGGCAGCGTCCATCGACGCGGCGCGCTCTTCATGGGCGTCGAGCTCGCCAAGTGGCTCGACGAGCACTTCGGGTTGAACGGAACGACTAGCTGAGGTCTTCCCGCCGCGGAACCGGAAAGCGCGCGACGGGGATGCCCTCGTCGAGCAGCTCGTCGTGCTCCTCCTGGGTCGCCTCGCCGCGGATTGCGCGGGCGGGCGCTTCCTCGTAGAAGATCTTGCGCGCTTCGTCGGGAAATTTCCGGCCCACGTCCTCGGACTTGGTGAAGAGCTCGTCCAGCATGCGCGAATAGAGCATCTGCGCGATGGCGAACGGGTCCTTGCCCTCCATGTCGGGCGTCTTCGCAGGCGGCTTGGCTTGAGCCGGCACGGGCTGCGGCTTGGGCGGATGGGCACCGAAGTTGACTCGCGCCGCCGAAGGGATGCGCTGCACTTCGGCCGAGCCGCACGACGGGCAGGAGACGAGGCCGCGGCCGAGCTGCGAGGCGAAATCGTCGCTCGAGCCGAACCAGCCTTCGAACCGATGGCCGGCGGAACAAAGCAGGTCGAAAACAATCATTTAGGTGATTCTACAATGCGTCCATGGGCAAGTACCGCGAAGACTCGCACGCGCTGAGGAGCCTGGTGCAGGACGATCGCGTCCACCGCGACGTCTATACCGATCCCGAGGTTTTCCAGCTGGAGATGGAGCGCCTTTGGTCGCGCGCCTGGATCTACGTAGGACATGCGAGCCAGGTGCCCAACCCCGGCGACTACATCACTGTCGACATCGCCGCGCAGCCGGTTATCCTGGTCCGGCACAGCGACGGCAACCTCCACGTGCTCATGAATCGCTGCGCGCACAAGGGCACGAAGGTCGTCTATGACTTCGCCGGAAATACCGGCAAGACGTTCCGTTGCCCCTACCACGCCTGGACCTATCGAACCGACGGCACGCTGCTCAACATTCCTCTCAAGGAAGGCTACGAGGGCACCCGCCTCTCGGATACGCACGCCATTCGCGGCCTCGCGCAGGTGAAGAACGTCGAGGTCTACCGCGGCTTCGTCTTCGCCCGCCTCGCCGAGCGCGGCATCGGCTTCAAGGATTTCTTCGGCGACTCGCTCTCCTCGATCGACAACCTCGCCGACCGCTCGCCCGAAGGCGAGCTCGAGCTGGTCGGCGGCTGCCTGAGGTACCTGCACAACTGCAACTGGAAGATGTTCGTCGAGAACCTGAACGACACCATGCATCCGATGATCGCCCATGCGTCGTCGGCGGGAACTGCCAAAAAAATCTGGGAAGGCCAGCCTTCGGACAAGCCGAAGCCCATGGCCATCGAGCAGATCGCGCCTTTCGCGAGCGACTACAAGTTCTTCGACGACATGGGCGTGCGCGTCTATCGGCACGGCCACAGCTTCTCCGGCGTGCACTTTTCGATCCACTCGTCCTACTCGGCGCTCGGCGACTACGAGGCGATGATGAAGCGCGCCTATGGCGAGAAGCGTGCGAAGGAGATCCTCGGGACGGTGCGCCACAACACGGTCTATTACCCAAGCCTGACCATCAAGGGTGCGATCCAGTCGATCCGCGTCGCGCGCCCGCTGGCCGCGGACAAGACGGTGCTCGAGTCCTACACGTTCCGGCTGAAGGGCGCGCCGGACGTGCTGCTTCAGCGCACCGTGACCTACAACCGTCTCATCAATTCGCCCATGTCCGTGGTCGGGCATGACGACCTGCACTGCTACCGCTCGATCCAGGAAGGGCTCGCCGCGCAGGGCAACGACTGGGTCAGCCTGCATCGCAATTTCGACATCACCGAGGTACCCGAGCTGCGCGAGGCGGGCGAGCTGACCTGCAACGGCACGAGCGAGATCTCCATGCGCAACCAGTTCCGCGCCTGGGCCGAGCTTATGACTGAACAATGACCGCTCCGTCGGACGCCGAGCTGGCCAGATTCGTGAAGCGCGAGGCGCGCCTCATCGACGAGAAGCGCTTCGACGAATGGTACGAGCTGTTCGCCGAGGACGGCCACTACTGGGTGCCGGCGGCCCCGGCCCAGGCCGATCCGCTGCTCCACAATTCGCTCGCCTACGAGGACAAGCTGCTCCTCAAGCTGCGGGTCGAGCGGCTGAAGAGCGACCGCGCCTTCTCGCTCAGGCCGGCGAGCCGCTCGCTGCACGTCCTGCAGGAGCCCGAGGTCGAGAAGCGCGACGAATCGCGCGCCGAGTACCTCACGCGCACGCCTTTCCTGTACACCGAAACGCGCGGCGACGACTCGCAGCGCTACGCCGCCACCGCCTTGCACACCCTGGTCTTTTCCGCCGGCAGCCTGCGCATTAAGCTCAAGCGGGTGGACATTCTCAACTGCGACGCGGCGCTGCCGTCGATTCAACTCTTCCTGTGAGCGAAATTCGGGGTCAGAGCCCTAATTAATGGCTGCCCTCATCACCGGCGGCAGCCACGGTATCGGCCGCGCGATCGCGCAGCGGCTGCTCGACCAGGGGCGCGAGGTGATCTCGCTCGATGTGCAGCCCTCCGGCCTCGCGCATCCCAAGCTGCGCCATGTGCATGTGGATCTCACGGATACCGAGGCGACACGGCGCGTGGCGAGCGATGTCGCGCGCGATCACGCAATCACCACGCTGATCCACAACGCCGGGGTGATCCGCCCCGCCCTGCTCCCCGACGTGAAGCTGCAGGACCTGAACGCGCTCGTGAACCTGCACGTCTCCTCGGCCGTGGTGCTTACTCAGGCCGCGCTGCCGACGATGCAGAGCGCGCGCTATGGCCGCATCGTGCTCGTTTCCTCACGCGCCGTGCTGGGCCTGCCGACACGCACTGTCTACTCGGCGACCAAATCCGCAATGCTGGGCCTTGCACGCACCTGGGCGCTCGAGCTCGCGCCCTCCGGCATCACGGTGAACGTGGTCGCGCCGGGGCCAATCAAGACCGCGAATTTCCACGGCGTCATCCCCGAGGGCAGCCCCCAGGTCGACAGCGTCATCCAGTCGATTCCGGTGAAGCGGCTAGGCCAGCCCGACGACGTCGCGCGCGCGGTGCTGTTCTTCGCCGACCGGGACGCGGGCTTCGTCACGGGGCAGGTGCTTTACGTCTGCGGCGGAACGAGCGTCGGCACGCTGACGCTGTAGCTCGGCCACGAGCTTCGCCTGCGCGGGCAGGCAGAGGCGCTTGAGGTCGTAGCGCTCAACCACCGTCTTCCTGGCATTCAATCGCAGTTGCGCCAGCTCGCGCCCATTTGCCAATGCATAGTCGATCTTGGCGGCGATGCCTTCGGTGGAGAAGAAGTCCACGAGCAGCCCGTTCTCGCCGTCGCGGATCACCTCCTCCACCGGCGGCGTGCGCGAGCCGACCAGGAGGCAGCCGGCCGACATCGCCTCGAGGAGCGACCACGAGAGCACGAAGGGATAGGTGAGATAGACGTGCACCGACGAGCGCCTCAGCACATTCAGGTATTGAGCGTACGGAATGCGGCCCAGGAAATGCACGCGCGACAGGTCGATCCGGCCCTCGAGCTCGCGCAGCAGGAGGGTGCGATACGTCTGCCCTGCCGGCGGGTGCGGCGAATAGCTGACCTCGTCCCCGCCGACGATCACTATGCGCGCCTTCGGGCGCCGGCGCTGGATCTCCGGAATCGCGCGCATGAAGACGTGGAAGCCGCGATAGGGCTCGAGATTGCGCGCCACGTAGGTGATGAGCTCATCCTCGGGCTCGCCGCGCGGACTTACGGCTTCGGTATCGATGCCGTCGTGCACGACGGCGATGCGCGGCTTATGGACCCCGGGAAACTGCCGATGCTGCCAGCGCGTCGGCGCCATGCCGAAGTCGCTCGCGTCGAGCGACATGAGCAGCGGCGCGTTCATGAGGCGCAGGCGCAGGATCTTGTCTGGCGTAAGCGGAAACTCGGGATCGAAGCCCGTGTCGGCGCCGCGCGAGCGATAAAAGAACTCGCAGTAGAGGAGTATCCGCGCCTCGGGGAAGATGTCCTTGAGGAAGAGCGCCTCTCCCCAGCCGATGTGGGCGAAGACGACGTCGGGGACAAAGCCGGAGGCGCGCAGCCGCGCCGCGCCGGAAGCGACCCGCTTGCCGCGCGCGATCGCTCGCTGGAGCGAGTCGCCCTTCACGCCCGGCATGTCATAGGCAAGCAGTTTCACGCCGGGAATCTGCGGCTTGGCGCGCAGCAGGTTGCCCTTCTCCCCTACGCCGACCACCTCGCAGCCGGGCCGGGCGGCGTAGTGGGCGGCGAGGTGCCGGTACTGGCCGGGGAAGTTCTGGTGGATGAAGAGCAGCCTCATACGGGCTCGCGCATGGCGCGCCGCAGGTACTGCGTGACCGGCGCGAAGAGATAGTCGAACACGGTGCGCCGGTCGGTGCGCACATACACCTCGGCGGGCATGCCGGCCGTCATGCTCAGATCGCCGAGCGACTTGCGATCGACCTCGATGTGCACCGTGTAGTACGCGGCCTTGTTCTGCTCGTCGACCAGCCGATCGCCCGAGACGTAGCTCACCACGCCGTTCACGAGCGGTGTCGTGCGCTGCTTGTAGGCGGTCAGCCGGATCTCCGCGGGCGAGCCCTTCTGCACGTGGTTGATGTCTTCCGGCCGGATGTGCGCCTCGACGATCAGGTTCTGCAGCGAGGGTACGATCTCCATCAGCACCTCGCGCGGCCCGATCACCGAGCCGGCGGTGAAGACGCGCAGGTTCACGATCTCGCCGGCGATCGGCGCCGTGATGCGCTGGCGGTCCGCCGCGTCCTTCGACGGCCGGATCTTCTCTTGGAGATCGAAGAGCCGCGCCGTGGTGTCCTTCAGCTCGTCGGCGGCGGTCTGCGTGTACTGGTTGCGCAGCGACAGGATGCGCAGCTCGAGCTCGGTCGCGCGCTGGCGCGCCTGCGAGGCCTGCGCCTGGTGCTGGCCGTAGCTCGCCTCGTACTCCGCGACCGCGCGCTGCAGGGTGAGGATGCGCGTCTTCTGCACGAAGCCCTTCTCGAGCAGGCGCTGGTTGGCGCCGAGTTCGTCCTTCTGCAGCTTGAGCGCGCGCTCCTCCGCCTCGAGCTGCACCGCGAGCGCCTTCTCCTCCGCGCTCGTCTCGCCGATCTGACGGTGCAGCACGGCGATCTGCGTGTCGAGCGCCTCGCGGCGGGCGCGGAAGAGCCCGGACTCCTTGGCGAGCAGCTCCTCGATTTTCGGATCCGATCGCCGGCGCACCAGGTCGCGCGGGAACGAAGGCTTACCCGCATAGGCGCGCTCGGCTTCCAGACGCGCCGCCTTCGCGCGCTCGGCGTCGAGCTGCGTGCGCAGCAGATCGAGCTGCGCGTCCACGCTCACGTCGTCGAGGCGGATCAGCTCCTGCCCGGCGGTCACATGGTCGCCGTCGCGCACATGGATCTCGCGCACGATCCCGCCTTCCTGGTGCTGGACAACCTTGCGATTCAGGTCGACCTTGACCACCCCCGGCGCGACGACCGCGCCGGTCAGCGGCGCGAGGGCGCCCCAGGCGCCGAGCGCGCTCGCGCCGGCGAGGACGATCAGGCTCCCGGAGAGCACGAGGTGCTTCAGCTCACTCATGCCGCGCGCCTCACCATCCGCGGCATGATCTCCGCCCGCGGCCCGAACGCCTCCACCGCGCCATCGCGCAGCACGAGCAGCTTGTCGAGGCCGGAAAGAAGCGACGGCCGGTGGGCGACGATGACCACGGTCACACCGTCGGCCTTGAGCCCGGCCATCGCGCGAAGCAGTGCCTGCTCGCCATCCGCATCGAGATTGGCGTTCGGCTCGTCGAGGACGACGAGCCGCGGGTTGCCGTACAGCGCGCGCGCGAGGCCGATGCGCTGGCGCTGACCCGGCGAGAGCGCCCCGCCCATCTCGGTGTCGTAGCCCTTGGGCAGGCGCAGGATCAGCTCGTGCACGTGTGCCCGGTTAGCCGCGCGGATAACCTCGGCGTCGTCCGCTTCGCCGAGCCGCGCGATGTTCTGCGCCACCGTGCCGGGAAAGAGCTCGACGTCCTGCGGCAGGTAGCCGATGTGCCGCCCGAGCTCGGCTCGCGGCCAGGCCGCGACGTCCGCGCCGTCGAGCCGCATGTGTCCCGACGCCGGCTTCCATACGCCGACGATCAATCGCGCGAGCGTGGACTTGCCCGACGCGCTCGGGCCGATGATGCCGAGCGACTCGCCCGGCTGCAGAGCGAATGCAGCGCCGCGCAGGATCGGCCGTTCGGCGCCGCGGAAGCCGAACACTATGTTCTCGGCGCAGACCTGTCCCGCAGGCGCCGGCAAAGCCGTTTCGTTTTCCTTGTCCGGCTTTTCGGACAGCAGATCCGTAAGCCGCCGCCACGCCGCGCGCGCCTCGATCAGGTTGCGCCAGCCCGCGACAAGCTGCTCGACCGGCTGCAGCGCCCGTGAAAGCAGGATCGTGGCGGCGATCATCACGCCGGTGCTCACCTGCTGGTCGACGACGATGTAGGCGCCGAGCGCGAGCATGCCCGTCTGGATGAGCTGCCGCGTGAACCGCGTAAGGCCGGACATCCGCGCCCCCCGGCGCGCGGCCTGCAACTGGCGCTCCGAGGCGGCGTCGTTCAGCGCCGCCCAGCGGCGCGTCACGGCGGCGAGCATGCCAAGGGCGCTCACCACCTCGGAATTGCGGGCGCTCGTGTCGATGAAGCCCGCCGCGCGGCGCGCCTCGCCTTGCGCGCGCTCCACCGCGCGCCGTGTCAGCCGCTCGTTGGCGGCGGCAAGCGCCAGCATAACGATCGCGCCGCAGAGCGCGAACGTGCCCATGAGCGGATGGAAGAGAAAGATCACGGCGAGGAAGGCCGGCAGCCACGGCAGGTCGAACAGCGCGAGGATCCCTGCACCGCCGAAGAACGTGCGCAGGCAATGCGCGTCGCGCAGCGCATTGGCGTGCTCCCCTGCCCCTTTGCGTGCCGCCTCGCCGAGCAGCCGCTCGAGCACCCGCGAGCCGAGGGCGCGATCGAGGGCCGCGCCGCCGGCGGACAGCAGCTGCGCGCGGATCATGTCGAGGCCGGCCATCGTCGCGAGGGCGAGCACCGCGCCGAACGTCAGGAAGACGAGCGTCTCGTTGCTGTGGCTCGTCAGCACGCGGTCGAACACCTGCAGCATGTAGAGCGGCGGCGCGAGCAGCAGCAGGTTGATCACCAGGCTGAACAGCCCGGCGAAGACGAGATACGGCCTGAGAGCCCCTTTCACCTCCTGCACCGGCCGACTCTCGCAGGACGCATGTTTAGCGGCGACCTCCCGTCAGCTTCCAGTCAGCGCATGTCACCCCGTCGCGACAGCGCGCTGCGGGCTATCGACGCGGCTTAAGGTGCGATCAAAGAATCGCCTTCCCAGTCAACACGTGGGGAGTTGCCGTGGCCGTCTATAGCTTCAGCACTCTGGCGAATGGCCAGGCAATCTCGTTCAATCCCAGTTCCGATGTCCTGAACTTCGATCAATCCTCCATCTCGGCCGCCGACCTCGCCGTGGCGGCGCAAGGCAGCGACCTGAGCATCACCGCTGCCGGCAAGAGCGTCTTGCTGCAGAGCGTCTCTGCGCTGCAGCTCGCGACCTCGAACGTAACGTTCGCCAACGGCAGCCTGCTGCTCTTCGGCGATAACTCTCCCGGCACCGCCAACGACAACGCCGCGAATACGCTGAACGGCTCAGCCGGAAACGATTTGCTACAGGGATTCGGGGGCCCCGATACGCTGAACGGCGGTAACGGCAACGATATCTACATCGTCGGCTCGGGCGACGTCGTCAACGACACCGGCGGCACAGACACCCTCATCACCGACGTCTCCTTCAACCTTCCTGCCGGTATCGAGAACGCGACGATGACCGGCACGGCAAGCATCGAAGTCGACGGCAACACGCTCGCCAACCTCATCACCGGCAACGCCGGCAACAACGTCGTCTGGGCGAACAGCGGCAACGACACCATCATCGGCGGCGCGGGCAACGACGACCTGCACGGCGAAGCCGGCAACGACTGGCTCGAGGGTGGTCTTGGCAACGATACCCTGGGCGGCGGCGGCGACCAGGACCACATCGCCTTCCGCGAGTTCGGCGCCGCTAACGC
>CAYZFN010000161.1:0-12002 GCA_964477695.1 uncultured Enterobacteriaceae bacterium
GTCATAGTCTTGGGCGCCGGCCTCGCCGGGCTCTCGGCGGCGCACGAGCTGCGCCAGCATGGCCGCGACGTGCTGGTGCTCGAGGCGCGCGGCAGGCCGGGCGGCCGGGTGCTCACGCTGCGCGAGCCGTTCGCCGACGGCCAGCACGCCGAGGCGGGCGCGCTGTTCGTTCCGGCCAATCACGACCTGACGCTCAAATATGTGAGGCTGTTTCGCCTTCCGCTGCAGCCGGCGATGCCGCTCTTTTCCGCGCAGCTCTATTACGTGCGAGGCAGGCCGATCGACCCGATGAACGGCAGCGAGCCGTGGCCATTGGCATTGACCGACGAGGAGCGCAACCTCGGCCGTGCCGGCCTGTGGCAGCGGTTCGTCGAGGCAGGCTTGCGGGAGAACCTGAGCGACGAGGCGCTCGACAGGATGAGCGGCACGGAATTCCTCCGCTCGCGAGGCGCGTCGGCCGAGGCGATCGCGCTGCTGCGCCTGGGTTTCCTCGATATGCTGGGCGACGGCATGGACAGCTATAGCGCTCTTGACCTGCAGCGGCGGCTTGCGCACGCGCGCGTCGACGGGCGGCCGACGGTGATGTACGCGATTCGCGGCGGCACGGACCGGCTGCCGCAGGCGCTGGCGGCCGGCCTCGGCGACGCGGTTCGCTACGACACGGCGGTGCTCCGCATCGAGCCGGGCGAGCGCTCGGCGAGCGTCATCGTCGAGCGGAACGGCGCGACGCAGCGGCTCAGTGCCGAGCGTGTCGTGTGCACGCTGCCGTTCTCGGTCCTGCGCAAGGTCGAGGTCGCGCCGGCTTTCTCGCCGCCGAAGACCGGCGCCATCGAGCGGCTCGCCTACAGCTCCATAGTGCGCGTGTTCTTGCAGTTCGGGGAAAGGTTCTGGGCGCGGCAAGGGCATGTCCTCGTGGCGAGCGACCAGCCGGTGCGCTGGGTCTTCGACCAGACGATCAACCAGCCGGGCAGCCGCGGCATCCTCGAGGCGCAGCTCGTCGGCGTCGACGCGCGGCGTGTGGCGCGCCTTGCGGAGCCGGAGCGCATCGAGTTCGCGCTATCCGAGCTCGAGCGGATCTTCCCGGGGGCGCACGCGAACTTCGAGCGCGGCGCGTCGGTCAGCTGGGACGATGATCCATGGTCGCGCGGCGCGACTTCCTATTTCCGGCCGGGCGAGATGCTCGAGCTCAAGCCGCACGTCGCCCGCGCGGAAGGCCGCGTGCACTTCGCGGGCGAGCACACCTCGTCGTGGCCGGGCTGGATGCAGGGTGCACTGGAATCGGGCGAACGCGCGGCGCGCGAAGTTCTCGAGGCGGCCTAGCGATGCGCCAGGCCGCCATCCTCTTATTGCTGACCCTCCTCTCGGCGGCACTGACGACGCTCTCGCTGCCGTCGTTCGACCTCGGCTTCCTCGGATGGATCGCGCTCGCGCCGTTCCTCTACGCCCTGCGCACGCGCGGTGCGCTCGCCGGTGCGGGCCTCGGGTGGCTCTTCGGCTGTGCCTTCGGCGCCAGCAGCTTCTTCTGGATTAACGCCATCCCAAGCCTGAATGCGCTGCGCTTCGTGATGCTGGTGATGGTATTCAGCGTCTATTACCTCGCCTTCGGCTGGGCTTACGCGCTCGCCATCCGCCGCCTGGGTTCGTGGATGCTGCTCGCCGCGCCGGCTCTCTGGGTGGCGTTCGAGTACCTGCGGGGCAGCGCGTCGTTCCTCGCCTATCCGTGGAATTTCGTCGGCCATTCCCAGTACCGTTACCTGCCGCTCATCCAGATCGCCGACTTCGCCGGCGCTTACGGCGTTTCCTTCGTGCTGGCGATGGTGAGCCAGCTCTTGAGCGAGCTGCCCGGCCTGATCGCCGCCGGACGGTCGCGCTGGCGGATGCCCGTGATGGCGACGAGCGCGATCGTCGTAGCGGTGCTCGCCTATGGCGTCTATCGCCTGGTCGAAGTGCCGCAGCCCACCGGCCATCTGCGCGTCGCGATCGTGCAGGCGAACATGGTCTCGCACGGCAACATGTCGGTGCACGAGCAGATGGCGCAGCTCGCGGCTTACGACCGGCTCACGCGCGAGGCCATGAAGGAGAAACCGGAGCTCGTCGTCTGGCCCTCTTCCTCGCTGCCCGGCCCGATCGAGTTCTGGATGATCCGGCTCTACGTCGGGCGCATCGTCAAGCTCGCCGGCACGCCGCTCCTCGTGGGCGGTGCGGGCGGCGACAAGTTCGCGCCGGTGCAGGACTCACTGCTGCCTTATTCGAACAGCGAGTTCCTGCTCTCGCCCTCGGGCAACGTCGCGGGGCAGTACAACAAGATGCACCTCACGCCGTTCACGGAGATGGTGCCGCTGCAGGGCCTGATCGCCTGGCCGCACTGGATGACCGGGCTGCGCAAGAGCTTCGTCGCCGGAGAGCGCCACGAGGTGTTCCAGGTCGGCGAGGCACGCTTCGGCGCGCCGATCTGCTGGGAGAACTCGTTTCCCGACGTGTTCCGCCGCTTCGTGCTGGCGGGCGCCAATTTCATGGCGAGCGTGACCAACGAGAGCGCCTTCGGTCCAACGGCAGGCCCGCACCAGACGCTCGCCATGAACGCCTTCCGCGCGGTGGAGAACCGGGTGAGCGTGGCGCGCTCCGCGACGACTGGCGTCTCGGCCTTCATCGATACGCGCGGCCGCATCGTCTCCCGGGTGCAAGGCGCCGACGGCGCCGATCTCTTCGTTTCCGGCGTCCTCGTGCGCGACGTGCCGCTCTCGGGCGAGAGAACGTTCTATACCGCGTACGGCGACGTCTTCGCGCAGGCCTGCGCGCTCGCCGCCGCGCTGATCCTCCTTCTTTGCCTGGCGGTGAGGCCGAGGGTAATTCCGCACACTGCCTGAGCGGCATGCGGCGTTTCGGCGGGTTGGGGGCGGGTCGTACATTCGCTCCCATGAAGAAGGAGGAACCCATGACCGAACGTCAACGCAGCGAACTCCTCAACCGCCTCGTGACCCAGCAGGTGAATTCGCTCGCCGGTGTGCATCGCTACCGGCTGCCGATCAGCCGCTGCGCCTGCCTCGAGCCCACCGTGAAGTGGTGCCCCCGGCACGGCGCGCCGCGCAAGCCGCTTTCCGCCTAGGCACGGCGGCTGCCAGCCGCTTCGCCGGGTCGCCGGGGCAGCGAGGGCCGGGAGGGCCGTCACCCAATGGAGCCTCTCGCTATCCGGGCGTTAGAAGCGACATGGCAGCCGCCGCGCCACCCGGGTGCCCTAATGGGATGATGGCTCGTCGGCAGTCGGTCCAAGCGCGGGCAGCGGCGAGCCGGCCGCGGGCGCCGACTGTCCGAGCCCAGGCAGAGGCGAGCCGGCCGCGGGCGCCGACTGTCCGAGCCCAGGCAGCGGCGTTCCCGTCACTCCCGGCTGCGTAGCCTGCGGCGTGGTCTGCGGCGCGGTCTGCGCCGCAGCGGCGGGCGAGTACAGGAACTTCCAGTCCACGTAGCGCTGCGCGCCGTCGAAGCCGGCGTCGCGCAGCTTGAAGTTGCCGGTCTTGAGCGGCTTGTCTTCCGACTGGCTGTAGACCCCCGCAACGCCGCCGTCGGGCGCCTTGACGATGCCCCATTCCTTGCTGCCGAGGGGATCGGGATAGAGCTGGCGCAGGTAGCGCTGGGTGCTCGGGGCACGTGGGTCCTTGAGCAGCTCCTCCAGCGTGCGCGGGTAGCGCTTCACGCCGCCCGGCGTGCCCTCGTAGAAGCGCGCGATCGCCTGGCGGTACTGGTTGCCGATGAAGAGCAGCTCCGTTTCCTTGTCCCGCTTGGCGGCGGTTTCCCACACCTCGCCGACCAGCGCGAGCCCGGTCATGAGGATGGCGACGATGAAGAGCACCGTGAGATAGGTGAACCCCTGCTCGTGCTTGGGCGTCAAGGCGTCAAAACTCCGAGAAATCGCGTCCTTCCTTGGTCTTGCCGGTCGCGCCGCTCTTCACGTCGTAGACGCCGCCCTTCTGCGGGTCGGCGGGGGCGATGACCACCCAGGTCTTCTCGCTCTCGGTGATCGGGTCGAGCGGCACCTGGCGCAGGTACTTGTCGGTGGCAAGCGATTCCAGCGATTCGGGGTACTTGCCCTTGTCGGCGTAGTAGCGCGAGATGGCGTCGCGCATCTGGTTCAGGTTCTCGCGCAGCACCGCCTCTTTCGATTTGTCGAGCGAGCCGAAGTAGCGCGGCACGGCCAGCGTGAGAAGCAGGGCGATGATCGTGAAGACGACGAGGAGCTCGATCAGCGTAAATCCGCAAGAGTTCGGGCTCCGTCCCGGAATTTCGCGCTTCACCATTCTTTCAGGGGGCGGCCGTTCAGGCCGATCAGTGTCGAGCGGGTGTAGATGTCGAAGACGTCTTCGCCTTCGCGCGGGTCGTCGGGCGGGCTGAGATAGGCGCGCTTGGCCCAGCTCTCGGCCGCGGTCTGCGCCGGGTCCTCGGCGAACGGATCGCGCGGGATGCGGCGCAGGAAGTAGATGCGGTTCTTCTTCGGGTCCTTCTGGTCCTCGACGCCGTCGACCAGGTCCTCGAGGCGCTTCGGATAGCCCGAGTCGCCGACGCGCTTGACCATGCGGCCCTCGTCGAAGGCCTGCTTGTAGGCGTCGATCGCCTCGCGGATGTCGCGCAGCGAGCGGCGCAGATCCGCTTCCTTGCCGCGCTGCACGATCAGGTCGTTGAGCGGCAGCGCCACCGAGGCGAGCACGGCGACGATCGCCACCGTGATGACGAGCTCGATGAGGGTGAAGCCCTTCGCGTTCATTGCGACGGCGAAGGCGGCGGCTGCGGTGGTGCCTGTATGCCGCCGAAAGGCACCATCGCCGGCGGCGAGCCCGGCGCGGCGGGCGTCGCGGGCGGCGCGATTACGGTCGGCGGTATGACGGGCGCTTCCTCGACCTGCGGCGGCGGCACCACGGGCAGCGACGGCGGCGCGGCGCCCAGGCGCGGCGTGCCGGTCGAGGCCTCCGTGCCGGCGGCGAACTCGACCGACGCGGCATCCGGGCGCTGCAGCGTGCGCATGATGCGCGGCGTGATGAGCAGCACGATCTCCGTGCGGTCGTTGTTGTCGAGCGTGTGCGAGAACAGCCGGCCGGCGATCGGCAGGTCGGCCAGGCCCGGCACGTTGTCGGCGGCGCGCCGGTCGGAGCTCGAGATGAGGCCCGCCAGGACCTGCGTTTCGCCGTCGCGCAGGCGCAGGTTGGTCGCCGCGACGCGCGTGCCGAGCTGGTAAGTGAGCGTGCCGGAGCTCGACTTAACGGTGTTGGTGATGTTGCTCACTTCCAGGCCGACCTTCATGCTGACCTCGTCCTCGAGCGAGATCACCGGCTCGACCTCGAGCTTCAGGCCGACGTCGAGGTAGGTGACCGACTCGGAGACGAAGCCGCCGGTGGCCGCCGCGGTGGTGGTGATCACCGGCACGCGGTCGCCGATGTGCACGCGCGCCTTTTCCTTGTTCTTCACCCGGATGCGGGGATTGGCGAGCACGCTCGCGCCGCTCGTCGTCTCGGTGAGCGCGAAGAGGAACAGCGGATCGGTGAAGTGCAGGATCACCATGTCGCTGTTGCGGTTCTGCCACTCGGTGAGGGTGAGCTGGCCGGCCGTGCCGGCCGCGCCCTGCAGGCTCACCGCCAGCGTGCCGGGGTACTTGATGCCGAGCTCGCGCATGCGCGAGCGGCTGATCTCCATCACCTCGACCTCGAGCATCACCTCGGGCTCGGCGAGGTCCTGCGCGGCGATCAGGCGCTCGGCGAGGCGGATCGCCGGCGGCGTGTCCTTGATCACCAGCAGGCCGATCTTCTCGTCGATGAAGATGTCGCGCGTCTTCACCATGGTGCGGATCATGTTCGCCGTCTGCTTGACGTCGGCGTTCGACAGGTAGAAGCCCTTGACGATCAGCTCCTGGTACTCGCGCAGCTTCTGCGGCGTGTTCGGGTACACGAACACGGTGTTCTCGTTCAGCACCTTCTGCTCGAGCTGGTTGGTGAGCAGCGCCATGCGGATCGCCTCCTCGATCGTCGCGTCGCGCAGCGCGATGCTGGTGCGCTGATCGGTGCGCACATCGCGGTCGAAGACGAAGTTGATGCCGGAGGCGCGCTGCAGCACTTCGAACACGTTGCGCAGCGTGACGTCGCGCAGGTCGAGCGAGATCGGCCGGAGGATGGTCGGCCGCAGCTGCACGGTGAGCAGCGCCGGCTTGATCAGCTGCTCGTCGATTGTGCGCTGCAGCCGGCGCGCCTCGCGCTGCTGCGGGTTCTCGGTGAGCACCGGGCGCAGCACGTCCTGCGCCTCGCGGTACTTGCCCGCCTTCACGAGCTGGTCGGCGGCGGCGATGATCGAGCGATGGCGGCGGTCGACGGCGATCTGGTTCAGGCCGGCCGCGGCGCGCGGGTTGGGTGGATCGTAGGTCTGCACGCGGCGGTAGAGCACTTCGGCGGCGTCGACCTGCTCGGCCTGGCGCACCACCTCGGCCTGCGCGAGCCACGTGCCGATCAGCGTGTCGCGCATGCGGAAATACTCGGCGCGCAGCAGCGCGTCCCCGGGATGCTCGCGCATCGCCTTGGCGAGCAGCGCGAGCGCCTCGTCGCCGCGGCCCTCGTTGTAGTACTTGCGCGACTCGTCGAGCACGCTCTGGCTCGCGCAGGCCACGCAGAGGAGGAGCAGCAGGCAAGCGACGCGGCTCATTGCAGGTCTCCGGTGGGCCGCGCATAGAGCGTGAGGCGCACCTGCGCCTCGAGCTGCGTGTCGAGGGCCTTCTTGCGCTCGAAGCGCAGCGCGTCGAGGGAGGCGATCGGCATTTCGGTGAGCACAGCGCCGAGGAACGTGCGGAACTGCGCGTAGCCGCCGCGCACCGGAAGCGTCACGCGGTAGGCCCACAGGCCGTCGGGGCGCCGCTCCAGGCGATACTCGCCCTGCGCGAGCTCGAGGCCGCTCTTTCGCGCCAGGCGATGCAGCCGCTCGACATGGTCGGTGAGCTGCGCGGTCGAGGGAAAGAGCCCGTAGAAGCGCTGCAGATCTTCGCCGCGCCCCGTGGTGGTAACCGGCTGATAAGGCGTCCGGGCGCGCAGCCGCTCGAGCGCAACACGCTGCGAGCGCGCCTGGTCTTGCGCGGGAGCGAGCGCGTCGATGTAGAAGCCGGCGCAGGCGAGCAGCACGCCGATGCCGAGCACCCCGGCGGGGCCGATGCGGCGCAGCCAGCGCTCGAGGCGTGCCTTCATTTGAGCGACGCCTGCAGCGAGAACTGGATCGGCCGCTGCGGATCCTCGAGCTGCACCTGGTGGCTGATCAGCACCACCTCCGCGAGCGCGGGCGCCGCTTCGAGGCGCCGCAGGTAGGTGAACATCGCGTCGCGGTCGCGCGCTTCAGCGGTCAGCCGCAGCCGCCGCTGGTCCGCGTCGGGCTGCAGCTGCAGCAGCGCGACGTCGCGCATCGAGGCCTGCTCGAGCGCGGCGACCAGCGCGCCCCACGGAACGGTGAGCTGGCGCACCACTGCTTCGGCGGCCTTCGCCTCCGCTTCCAGCCGCTCGCGCGGCACGGCGCGCACCGGGCGGCGCTCGGGCAGCACGAGGCCGCTCTCGGCCTCCAGCCGCGCGATCTCCTGGCGGGCGTCGTGATAGCGCACGAGCAGATAGCCGCCGAGCGCGAGCGACACCACGAGCAGCAGCGCGCCGGGCCACAGCAAACGCCGCGGCGGCGCGAGGTAATCGAGCTCCAGCCTCCCGGTGGGAATTTTCTTGCCCCTCCAGTGAGGAATTTTACTCCCCGGGGAGCGCCTTAGGAGCCCGGATCGGGATCGGAGTCGGAGTCGGAGCCCGAGTTGGCGACGCCCCGCAACGCCGCCTCCAGCTCGGCAAGGTTGCTGAGGACGCGCTTGGCGTGCGGGTAGAGCGCTTCGCCCTTCAGGTTGGGCGCGATGCCGTGCGGCAGGCGAGCGAAGAGCGGCGTGCCGACGAACTGCTCGAGGCGGTGGATGCGCGCCGAGACCAGCGACTGCGTCGTATCCAACGTATCCGCGGTACGGCTGACGCTGCGCAGCTCGTACACGAGCACAAAGCACTGCAGGTCCCTGAGGTGGAGTTGTTGCATCCCTTCCCCGAATTCTCTTCAGCAGATTGTAAGACGGCGGGCGCGCGCTCAAAGCAGAGTTGTGCGGCTCGCGTGACCTTTGTCGCGTCGTGTCGAGGCGTCATTAGCGAATGGCGATATCGGCGATCGCGGATGGAGGGATTGGCGATATCGGCGATCGCGGATTGAGCCTCGTGAGACGTCATGAAACGCTTAACGGACGTTGCCGCTCGAGAACCTCCGGCGGCGGCGGGAAGAACCAACTCGCCACATGGGAGGATGTCCATGAGAGCACTGCACGCTGCACCGCTGTTCCTGATCGCGGCGGTCGCCGCCCTGTTCATTTCGCGCGTCGACATCGCCGCCTCGTTCGGCACTTTCAGCGCCCGCGACCCCGGCGTGCGCGACGAGCCGGCGGGCGCCGGCGGACCCTTGTCGGGATTGAGCTCGACCCAGCTTGCGTTCTTCAACGCAGGCGCGACGGACTTCGCGGAAGTAGAGACCGTCGCCGACGGCCTCGGGCCGCGCATGAACCTCAGCAGCTGCGGCGGCTGCCATATCCAGCCCGCGCTCGGCGGCTCGAGCCCGCATCCGACGCGCGGCACGCCGCCCTTTGGCAACGTGCCCAACCCGCAGCTCGCGTTCGCTACGGAGAATGGGGCCGCCGACGATGTGCCGTCGTTCATCCGCGCCGACGGGCCGGTGCGCGAGGCGCGCTTCGTCAAGAATGCCGACGGCACCCCGGACGGCGGCGTGCACGCGCTCTTCACCATCACCGGCCGCCCCGGTACGGACGGAGGCTGCGTTCTCGCGCAGCCCGACTTCGCCGGCCAGCTCGTCAACAACAACGTCATTTTCCGCATCCCCACGCCCGCCTTCGGCGGCGGCCTGGTCGAGGCGATTCCCGACGCGGCGATCCTCGCCAACCAGGGCTCGAACAGCTGGCAGAAACGCTCGCTCGGCATCCGCGGCAAGGCCAACTTCGCGGTCGTCGGCCGCACCATCACCGGCATGACCAACAACAACGGCAACGACGGCACCATCGCGCGCTTCGGCTGGAAGGCGCAGAACAAGTCGCTGCTGCTGTTCGCCGGCGAGGCGTACAACGTCGAGATGGGCATCACCAACGAGCTCTTCCAGACCGAGCGCGAGGAGCAGCGCGGCTGCCAGTATGCCGCGGTACCCAACGACGTCACCAACACCGACACGTCGGTGCCGACCGAGGTGATCAGCGCCATCGAGAAGTTCGCGTTCTTCTCGCGTTTCCTCGACGCGCCGCAGCCGTCCGCGACCTCGCCGGGCGGCTCGTGGTCGATCTCGCGCGGCCGGCAGCGCTTCAGCGACGTCGGCTGTGCGCTGTGCCACACGCCGTCCTTCACCACCGGCAACAGCACGATCGCGGCGCTGCGCAACAAGCCTGTCAACCTGTACTCGGACCTGCTGGTGCACGACATGGGCGACGGCCTCGCCGACGGCGTGAGCCAGGGCGAGGCGGGCCCGCGCGAGTTCCGCAGCGCGCCGCTCTGGGGCGTGGGCCAGCGGGTGTTCTTCCTGCATGACGGCCGGACCTCGGACATCAAGCAGGCGATCCTGCAGCACGCGAGCAACGGTTCAGAAGCGAACGACGTGATCAGCAACTTCAGGAACCTGAGCGAGGATGACAAGCAGGACCTGCTCAACTTCCTGCGCTCGCTGTAGCGCTTTCCAGGCCGGGGTCGTCGATCGAGCGCGACGTCCCCCCGGCCGTACTTGGCTTACGGCATCGCCGCCTTCCAGTAGTCGCGCGATTTGCCGTCCAGGTCGTCGTACACCACCTTGCCGCCGACCACCGTGAACACCGAGCGCAGGTCCTTGATTCTCTCGTCGGGAACCGCGCGGCTGTCGAAGTAGTCGGCGCTGATCACCACGAGGTCCGCTAGCTTGCCTTCCTCGATGGTGCCGAGCCTGTCCTCTGCCTCGAGGAACCAGCCATTGTTGGCGGTGTAGAGCCGCATCGCGTCGTTGCGGCCGATCGTCTGACCGGCGTTGATCAGCTCGCCGCGCGCGTTCTTGCCGGTGACGGCGTAGTACAGGTTGATCCACGGGCTCATGGTCGAGATCTGCATGCCGTCGGAGCTGAGGCCCATCGGGATGCCGCTCTTCAGGAGCTTTCTGAACTGCGGCCCGTTGTTGGCCGCATCGCCCGTGAGCCAGCGCCATCCGCCCAGCACGTTCACGCCGCCGCCGAGGTCCTTCAGGCGGTTGATGTAAGTATCGTCCTCGCCGAGATAGGGGACGTGCGCGAGCACCCAGCGCAGTTTCGTGATCCCGTCGGGGCTGCCCGCAGCCACCATGTCGTCGTTCACTGTCTTCCAGCCGTCGATGATCACTTTCCAGTCGAGCGGCAGCCCTGGCAGCGCGAACACCGGGAAGTTGAGCGAATGGTTCTCGTTGCGCCACTGCGCCTGCGCGACGAGCCGCGTGCCGGCGAACCATTCGGGAGTCCCGGGCGAGAGGAACGAGCTCGCGGTGAACTCGCCGATGCCGAGCACGTGCAGCATGTCGCCGCCGAAGTCGTTCCAGCTGTTGAGGAGGCGCGCCCTCAGCTCGGGCGTGCTGATGTCCTGCTCGACGTGCAGGAAATTGATCCAGATGCGGTTCGTCAGCTCGCCCTGCTGCGAGAGCGTGCGCACCGAGTCGTGCGCGCGGTAGCGGTCGAAGTCCGCCGCGCCGTCGCTCGGGTCGCCGACGATCGGGACGGTGAACGGGAAGCCGCCCTGGTCGAGGTGCGTCGTGACGCCGATTCCCGCCGCGTAGCGCATCGCGTCGCGCAGGCCTTGCAGCATCGAGTCGCGCGTCTGCATCTTGCGCAGCAGGTAAAGCGCCGTGGTGCACGGCGTGGCGACGCCGAAAGCGCCGCCGTCGACGAAGCCGTCGGCGCCGACCGGCACGCCGTTCGCCACGAGGAAGTCCCGCGCCTTGGCGTTCACCGCCCCGGGTCCGCTGAAGCCTTCCATGATGAACACCGGATGGTCGGGCACGGCTTTCGTCAGCTCGTCGAGCGTCGGGAAGCGCACCGGCTGCGGCGCGAGGAAGAACTGGTTGCGGCTGAAGCCCCCCACCGAGGTGATCCATTCGCCGCGCTTCGCCTCTTTGGCGCGCGCCGCTAGCGTGGCGAGGGCCTCCTGGATCGAGTTCGCGTTTTCCAGGCGCGCGTCGCGGCCGGGGCGCAACCCGAGCAGGATGATGTGGTTGTGGCTGTCGATGATGCCCGGCACTACAGTGCGACCCCCCAGATCGACGGTGCGCGCGCAATCTGGATCGTCGGCGCCGCCGCTGCCAACCGAGGCGAAGCGGCCGTTCTTGATGAGCAGCGACGACACGACCGCGCTGTGCTTATCCATCGTGTGGATGTTGCCGTTCACCAGCCTCAGGCTGCCGCCGGTCTTGCAATCGTCATCGGGGTCCGCCCAGGCGGTCCCGGCGAACGCTGCGGTAAGCGCGATGGCGCAAAGCCACGCGCCGCGGGTCTTGATCTGCATGATTTCTCCCCTGAATTGCCTGCCTGGATGTCCTGCCTAGGATCCCATCTCCCGGAACTGCCATTGCGAGTCGTTGGACGGCGCGGCGACGCCGGCGATAAGCACCAGGCTCGGCACCTCGCCCTCCACGCGATGGCGCTCGCGCTCGAGCGCGGCGCGCCAGTCGCCCTTGGTGTTCTGCACCGCGCGCCACGCCTTCCCGCCGTGCAGCGCTATGCAGGCGCGCTCGGGCTCGGCGATCACCAGCCACGCACCGCCGGCCGGCACGTTCTTGCGCGCCGCGTTGAAGCGGCTCATCAGGGCGGGCTGGATGGAAACCAGCTTCGCCTTCCTGCCCGCGAAGGCCTGCTTCAGCGCCTCCAGCAGCCCGGAATCGATCGCGCTTGCGAGCCGCGGCGCGTCCGGCGGCGCCTCGCTCGCGCGCAC
>CAYZFN010000162.1:0-11694 GCA_964477695.1 uncultured Enterobacteriaceae bacterium
CTACCGCGAGAAGGTGGAAGCGCTCGCCGGCGACATCGGCCGCAGCCGCAAGCGCCCCGATCCTGAAGAGAAGCTCGATGCCGTGCAGCAGCTCAAGCGGCTCGTCGATACCCAGCGAAATCGCCTCGCCGCGATGGAGGACATCGCCGACGCCGGCAGCGCGCTCTACAACTCCCTGACCGCGCAGCAGAAGCAACTCGCCGACCAGCGCCTGGCGAAGGTGATGGGCGCAATGCCGGCCAGCGCTGGCGGCGCCCGGGCAAGCGGCGAAGGCTTGCCGCGGCTGCAATAGCCGCGTAAGCCTCCTGAAAGCACGAAGTCGCAAGATGCGGCCGCGTGACGGATGTTCCTCCCCGCGTCCTCGTCGCCGGCACCGACGACGCGATTGACCTCGTCACAGACGTCCTCGGCCGCGAGGCCGAAGTGGTCAGCGCGCGCTCGGTGGACGAGGCGCTCGGCAAGCTCGGCCTGCCGCTGCACAGCATTGTCTGCAGCGTGCGCTTCGATGAATCGCGCATGCTGGACTTCCTCCAGGCGTTGCGTGACTCGCCGCCGACCCCGGCGCCGCGCGTCGTCTGCCTGCGCGCTTCTCAGCCGCCGCTGCTACCGGCGACGCGCGATGCCCTGCAGGCCGCGCTGGAAGCGCTCGGCATCCGTATCTTCATCGACTTCCCGGCGGTCGTCGCCGCACACGGCATGAAGGCGGCGCGCGAGCTGCTTCACGCCGCCATTCTTGGCGGTTAGCTACCCCTCGCGCAGGCACGACTCGAGCAGGACGAGAGCCCGCTCGGTGAATGCCCACATGTTCGCCTCGCGCTCTGCGCTTCGTGTCTCGACGGTGATCGCCGCCGCGACCGGACCGCTCAGCGCGATGCACGCATGCCCGGGCGCATCGCCATAGCGGTTTCCTGCCGGGCCGGCGGCGCCCGTCTCGGCGAGTCCCCAGGTCGCGCCGAGACGCTCGCGGACTCGCTGCGCGAGCAGCCGCGCCATCTGCTCCGTGGCGGAGCGCGTGTGCGCGACGTCTTCTTTCGATAGCTGAAGCAGCCCCGAGCGGCTCGCTGCCGTATAGATGACCGCGCCGCCGAGATAGAACGCCGAGGCGCCCGGCACGGCGACGAGCGCGGCGTTGATCAGGCCGCCGGCAGACGATTCCGCGACGGCGAGGGTCTCGCGCCGCTGCCTGAGCAGCTCGCCGACCGCAGCGCCGAGCGCGCTCAGACCAGGTGGTCGACGATCCAACCTGCGCCGTAGGCCGCGGCGAGCGCGAGGGTGAAGATGAGCGCGCCGCGCGTCACGCCGCTCGGAATGTCGTTGTCCTCGAGCCAGCGTTTCGTGAAGTAGCTGACGACGAAGAAGGCGATGGTCGAGACGACGAGGCTGCCGACGCGCATTTTTCTGCAACATTACCGGAAAACACCGCTAAGCGCGCGCGACGAAGTAAACGCCGAGAACGATGAGCCCGATGCCGGCAAGCCGGCCCGGCGTCAATGCCTCGCCAAACAGATACCAGGCCGCCGCGGCGTTGATCACATAGCCGAGCGAGAGCAAGGGATAGGCAATGCTCACCGGCACGCGCGAGAGGCCCATGATCCAGACCACGAGGCTCACGCCGTAGCAAAGAACCCCGGCAATGATGTGCGGCTCGAACGCGATGCGCGTTGCGACCGGCACGAGATTGTCGGCGACGAAGTCGAAGCGTCCGACCGCGTTCGTTCCCGCCTTAAGCAGGAGCTGTCCTAGCGCATTGAGCAGAACGCCGGTAAAGACCAGGGCGTAGCCGCTGCTCATGAGATGAGCCAGGCCGTCGTCGCGAACCAGCCGGCGAGCGTGACGATAAGGTGGCGATCACGCGCCAGGTCGACCGAGGTATCCGTGCCGGCGTGGCGCGCGTGCAGGAGGTAGAGGTAGCGGAAGAAGCCGTACACGACGAACGGAAGCGTGTACACGAGCTTGTCGGTGTTATGAATCGCCTCCGTTACCGGGCTCGTGGTGTACAGGGCGTAGCACATCAGCGCCGCGCACGCGCAAACGGAGATCATCTTGTCGAGCAGGCTCGCGTTGTAGGCGAGCAGCACCTTGCGGTGAATGAGGAAGTCCGAGCCCGCAGAAAGCAGCTCGGCGCGCCGCTTGGTGAAGCCGAGGAACAAGGTCAGGAACAGGCTGCACACGATCAGCCACTGCGACGGATAGATTCCGATCGCCAGCGTGCCCGCGAGAATGCGCAGGATGAAGCCGGCGGCGATGATGAACACATCGAGGATGACGATGCCCTTCAGCGAGAAGCTGTAGGCGAGGTTCATCAGGGCGTAGGCGACCACGATGCTCACTACGATCTTGCCGGCGCCGGCCGCGATCGCGGCTGCGGCGACGGCCAGCACGCCGGCCAGGACGAAGGCCGCTTGCGGCGTGACGCGGCCGGACGCGAGCGGGCGGAGGCGCTTCCTGGGGTGCAGCTGGTCGCGCTCGCGGTCGGCGGAATCGTTCACGATGTAGATGGCGCTCGAGGTGAGCGAGAAGGCGGCCGCCGCCAGGACCGCGCTCAGCACCACATCGAACTGCATCCACGCATGGCCGAACACCACGCCGACGAACACGAAGGCGTTCTTGGCCCATTGGTGCGGCCGCATGAGCCTGACGAAGTCGCGCGGCGCGTTGCGTGCCTGCTGGAGCGCCGGCTTCTCGGCTGCCTCGTCGGCGAAGCTGCGGTAATGCGGCTGCGCGCACTTTTCGAGAAAGGCGCGATCGGCGCCGCTATCGCCGTAGCCGTGCGCGTTCAGGGAAGCAAGGTCACCGAAGCGCTCTTCGAGCCGGCGCAGCTTCTCCGGACCGCGACAGTTCTGGCCGCTGATGCGGCCCGTCGCAAGACCGCGCTCGTCGAAGTCGAGCTCTGTGGCAAGCACGTGGCCGATGCCTGCGCGGCGCGACCAGGGCTCGGCGTAGAGCGCGAGCGAGGCGGTAGCCAACGCGCATTCGTGACCGCGCTCGCGGTGCCATGCGAGCCGCGCCTTTGCCTGTGGCCGGAGCAACGGACCGAGCTTTTCACGCGCGAACGCGTCGCCGAGCGCCGCGAGATCCACGCGATGGCAGCCGCGCAGGTAGAGCGCGAGCACCCATTCTTTCGCGCGCTGCCGCGATACCAGCCGCAGTCCCATGAGCACGACTACAAGCATGGCCAGCGGCAGCCGCACCCAGAAAGCCGCCGGGCCGGCGGCGAAGCGCAGAAAGGGAAACAGCGTGTCGCGCGAGGTCAGCGTGCCATCGAGATCGAAGATGGCGAGGGTCTTCGGCTCGACAGACGGGCGCGCCGTGGCGGGGCGCGAAACGGCGGCTTCAGCGGACATGGAGAGCCTCCAGGAAGCGATGCCTGCGGCGCGCCCAGCCGGCGACGGCGAGCAGGCACAACGCGAACTCGGCGGGCGCGCGGTGCCGTGACTGGGCGGCATCGACGAACAGCGCCGTCGCGAACACATAAGCGACGAAGCCGGCGACCAGCAGGCGGCGAACTGCCATGTCGCGCGGCACGGCGCGCAGCGCGCGTATCCAGCGCACCGCGCCGAGGCCGGCGCATCCGACAAGAGCAAGGCAGAGCAGCACCCCGGCCGACGACGTCAGGACCAGCGCGGGTTGCCGGCGCGCGAGGTCGGCGAGCTCGGCTGCAAGGCCGAGCTCTTCCGCGCGCGCTCGCCAGCCCGAATCGGAATCCTGAATGCGTGTTCGCGCGCTCGGGAAGAGATCGAAATAGTCGAGCGTCAGGCGCTCGATTCCGGACTTGGCGCCCAGCGTGGCGAGATCGCGCGCGGCATGCCGCGTCGTCGCGCCAGGATGGGCTGCGACGAAACGCACATAGTCGAAGACGGAGGCACGCGTCTGCGCGGCGGCGGGCTGCGCGCCCTGCGGTAGCGATGCAGCGATGCGCAGCATCCGGTGGTGAAGGTTCGAGCCGAGATCATGATCGGAACGTCCCATCGAGAGCTCGCCGCTATGCAGGTATTCGAATCCGATCCAAACCGCGAGCGGCGCGAACGCAAGCGCGAGCAAGCGGCGGCGCGGCTTGCCCGAGGGAGCGGAAAGCGCGTGGACGAGTGGCCAGAGGAGGGTCAAGGGTCGCACCAGCGTCGCCACGCCGATCGCCAGGCCCGCCCCCGCTGGCGCGGCTCGGAACGCCAGGATGACCAGGGGGACGAAGATCGCTTCGGAAGCGAGCTGGTGCGGAAAGACCAGCGTGTGAGGAAGCAGCGCGTACAGGAGAGCCGCCGCCGAGGCGCGCCGATTCGACAGCCCGATTCGCATGCCGATGTCCCGCACCCAGGCGACGGATACAAGGGCCAGCGCAACCTGAACGGCAATGACGAAGTACGGTCCGCCGGCGAGATAGAGAAGGGCTTGCGGCAGCCAGTCGCCGGGGATGCCGTGACCGGCGATATACGAGCCCGCTGCACCGTTCGTCGCGGCCGCAGGCAGGCCGAGGATGACCTGCAGCCGCTCGCCCGCACGGTCGGCGTTCAGAAACCGCCCGGGATGCGCGATGTCGTAGGCGAACATCGCTGCGTGCAGCGCGGCAAGCGGTGCCAGGAAACCCCATGCCGCGCTCGCAAGGAAGCTCCTTGCGGGAATGGAAGCTGCAGCTATCACTGCGAGTCAGCTTGCCCCGGAGGGGTTGAAGGCTTTAGCTGACCGCGGTCGATGCGCTTAATCTGCCCGGAATGGAGCGTCCGCCCGACGAATGTTGCCCGGTTAAGCGTCGGCCTTCCTTCTGGCGGACTACCTCCGTTTCCGGATTGGCGGTGTGGATAGCCGGCGCGGACTAGCTTCGCTTCGCCGCCGCATCAATTTCCATGGGCCGCACTGCCTATCGCAATTCAGCGACGCTACGCCGCCTCGCTTAGAGAACTGACGGCCGCCGTGTCGTGCAGGTCGTTACCCAGGAAGCCACCGGACTGATGGCGCCAGAGCTTCTCGTAGTGGCCGCCGAGGCGCAGCAGCTCGGCATGCGATCCGGTCTCGACGATGCGCCCCGCCTCGAGGACGATCAGCCGGTCCATGCGCGCGATGGTGGAGAGCCGGTGCGCGATGGCGATCACCGTCTTGCCTTCCATCAGCTCGAGCAGCGCGTCCTGGATCTCGAGCTCGACCTCGCTGTCGAGCGCCGAGGTGGCTTCGTCGAGCACCAGTATCGGCGCGTCCTTCAGGAGAACTCGCGCGAGCGCGATACGCTGGCGCTGCCCGCCGGAGAGCTTGACGCCGCGCTCGCCGACGTGCGCCGCGTAGCCCACATGGCCTTTCCAGTCTCGAAGATTCAAAATGAATTCGTGCGCCTGCGCGCGCCGCGCGGCCGCTTCCACTTCGGCATCGGTGGCGTTCGGCCGGCCGTAGCGGATGTTCGCGGCGATCGAGCGGTGCAGGAGCGAGGTATCCTGGGTCACCATGCCGATCGCCGCGCGCAGGCTCTCCTGGGTGACCTGCGCGATATCCTGGCCGTCGATGACGATGCGGCCCCGCTCGGGGTCGTAGAAGCGGAGCAGCAGGTTCACGAGCGTCGACTTGCCCGCGCCCGAGCGGCCGACCAGGCCGACGCGCTCACCGGGCTGTATTTTCAGATCCAGCTTTTCCAGCACCGGCGAGGCGTCGCGTCGCCCATAGGCGAATGTGACGTTGTCAAAGCGAATTTCACCGCGCGACACTTCCAGCGGAGCGGCAGCGGCCCGGTCGACATGCGTATGCGGCACGGCGATCGACTGCATGCCTTCCTGCACGACGCCGATGTTCTCGAAGATGCCGGTCACTTCCCAGCTCACCCATCCGGAGACGTTCGCGACCTGCCAGGCGAGGGGCAGGGCGGTGGCGACCGCGCCGGCGCCGATGCTGCCACTCGCCCAGAGCCCGATGCCGATGGCCGCGGTGGCGACGAGCAGCGCCGCGTTCATCACCGTGAGCGAGAAGTGGAACTGGGTGATGAGCCGCATGTGGCGGCCCATGGCCTGCTGGTGCTCGTCCACGCTCTCGCGGACGAAGGCGTCTTCGTCCGAGAGGCGTGCGAAGAGCTTGACGGTCAGGATATTGGTGTAGCTGTCGACCACGCGCGCCATGACCAGCGAGCGCACCTCCGAGCTGGCCTTCGCGAGGTCGCGCATGCGCGGAACGAAATAGCGGAGGAACAGCAGGTACGAGACGAACCACACGAAAGTGGGGATGCCGAGCCGCCAGTCCACGGCCGCCATGAGCGCGAAGGCGGCGGCGCCGTGCGCGCCGATGTAGAACACCGCGCGAATGCTGGCCATCGTGCTCTCGCGCAGCGCGTGCGCGGTGGTCATCACGCGGTTGGCGATGCGCCCCGCGAAATCGTTCTGGAAGAACGGCCAGCTCTGGCGGATGACGTGCCAGTGGCTCTGCCAGCGGATGAGCGAGGTCGCGCCCGGGATGAGCGCGTTATGGCGGATGGCGACGTCGCAGAGCAGCACGAGCGGCCGGATGACCAGCACCAGCGCCACCATGCCGGTGAGCAGCGGCCATTGCGAGCGCAGCGCGGCCATGCGGTCGGTCGCTTCCATGAGCGACACGAGCCGGCCGATGAAGAGCGGGATCACCGTGTCGAGCAGCGCCACCGCGAGGCTCGCCGCGAACATCGCGGCAAACCATCCCTTCGCCTGGCGGACGAAATGCCAATAGAAGGCGAGCAGGCCCTGCGGAGGCGCGCCCGGACCGGGACTTGCCGTGCCCTGGATGCTTCCCTGGAAAAGCTTCAAGACTTTCTTCCCTGCCTTTTAATTTCTTGGATTCGTCGCTGCAACGATACCAGAAACGAAAAAGGCCCAGCCGAGCGGCCGGGCCTTTTCCAAGGCGAGTGTGAACTATCCGACGAGAGGCCGCAGGGTCGGATGCTCCGCTACGAAGCGCCGCTTCTCCAGCCAGCCATCGAGGCCCCAGGCGTGGCCGGCCTGCCGGACGATCAGCAAGGCCATCACGCCGATGTACACGATGTGGTAGTCGAGCAGGAAGTTCACCTTGGTCTCGATGTACGGGAAGTCCATGTGCGCGAGCCAGTAGGTGCCGAGCAGCAGGATGCCGAACACGCCGCTCACCCGCACCAAGAGACCGGTGAGAAGCGAAAGCCCGATCAGCAGGTGCCCCCACTTGACGAGGAAGCTCGTGATCGGCGCCCATTGCTCGGTGGCGAAGACGGCAAAGAAGTCGTGGAACGTCTTCGTGTGCGCGAGGAACGGCACCACGCTGAAGTCGGAGAAGAATGCCTGGCGCAGGCCCGCGTAGAGGAACGTCCAGGCCATGGCCAGCCGGAAGAACACGATCAGGCCTTTCTCGATTCTTGCGGCGTTCATGTCAGCACTCCTTGCCGGAACTGCCAGCAGCTTCGCATGCACCTTCCTCGGCCCTTTGACGTAGGTCAACGGACGCCCTGCAATAGGAGCATCCCGAACGTACTTTCTTAATCTGCGGGGCGTAGCGTCTGGGTGTGCTGCAGGAACCGCTCAGGGTCGAGCTCCTGAAACGCGCGGTGAAGACGATCGGCGCTGCGCAGCTTGCCGCGCGCCTGCGCGTCACGGAGGATGTGATGCGCGGCTGGATCGACGGCTACCTGGACATTCCGGACCGCAAGTTCCTGCTGCTCATCGATGTGCTCGACGACGACAACTAGCGTCGCTCGCGGATCAGAACCAGCCGGCGAGCTCGCCGAGCAGTGCGAAGAGGCCGGTCGCAGCGATGGCGACCGCGGCGTAGATGAACACCTTGATCGGCTCGGCCATCCGGCAGCATTCCACGAGGCCGGCCTTCCATCTTGCGCCCGATCAAGAAATGACGATCAGCGTCGCTTCTTCAGCGTGCTCCAGTCCGATTTCTTGCTGGAGCGCAAGGTCGGCGCGACCGGAAGGTCAGCGAACAGCAGCCGGTCGCGCAGCTTGATGCTCTTCGGGTCGTAGTAGGGCTTCCACCACGGCACCGGCTGGTTCGGCTTGCCCGGGTACCAGAGCGAGAGCGGCGCGGCGTTGGTCGCACCCTGCATGCTCTTGCGGAACTGGTAGTGGTCGAAAAGCCGGACCGCCTCTACCGCGTACATGCCGGCGAGCAGTGGATCGCGGATCACTATCAGGCTGTCGCCGTTCGCCTGCTCGCCGCCTGCGGCGAGGTTCGAAGAGCCGGTGAAGACCATCGGCGCGTCGCCGTTGAAGTCGAGGACGACGAACTTGTGGTGGATGTGCTTGCCCGCGCCGCCCGACCATTCGCTTACGAAAGGCGCCGGCACTTTGCTCTTCAGGAACGCGTAGCTCGTCACGGCGCCGAGCGCGCCGTCCGGATTCTGCACGTGCAAGCCCTTGTCCGTCTCGACCGTGCCGTAGCTGAAGATCGTCGGCTTCGCCGCGATGCGGCGCAGCGCCTCGAGCACCGGACCGCTGCCCTTCGGCTCCATGACCGCGTAGAGCACCGAGCTCCGGGCGCCGCGCAGCGCCTTCTCCATCGGCCCGAGCGAGCTCTTCCAGGTCTTGTGAGGCGATAACGCAAGCTCGCACTGCGGCAGCTGCGGCGTGTCCTGCGCGCTGATCGGGTTGTAGCCCGCGGCGAGCGGGATCTTCATGAACGCCGCCGCCGAGGTGCGGTTGGCGAAGGCGTTGTCGAACGCGTCGCCGAAGAGCTTCGCCGCCCGGGCGTCGTCTATTAGCAACACATTGTTCGCCTGCACATAGAGACCGCGCAACGAGAAATTCATCGAGCCGAACAGGACGCGCACCGGAGAGCCGGCGCCGTTGCGCTTGACGAACACCTTGTTGTGCTGGAAGCGCGCGAAATGGCCGCGCACCACGTTCTGCTTGCCGGCGGCCGCCTCGATGAGCTTCGCCGCCTTCGGCTCGACCGCGGTCGACCGGGTGTGGAGCGATGCGTTGTCGAGCACTGCGCGCAGCCGGCCTGCGCGGCCGAGTTCGCAAATCTCCGCGATTACGTCCGGCTCGTCGAGATCGTAGGCGAACACGTCCACCTTGCACGACTTGTCGCGGCGGCAGTCGTCGAGGAACTCGAAAAGCGCTCGCCGCGCCTGCGCGCCCAGCCATTCGTACTGCGCCTTGAAGGGCGCCGTGTCGAACTGCGCCTTCTTCGCGCCCTTGGGGCGGATGTCCTTGTTGTGGAACTTCTCGGCATACGCCTGCGAGGAAGCATAGCCGCGCGTGAACGCGATGCGGAATTGCGAATGTTCCGGGTTCGCGGGCTGCACTTCGATCTCCGCCGTCGCGCCGTCGCGCAGCGCGCTGCCCTGTCCGGTGAAGTAGCGCGCCGCCACGCGATAGCGGATCGGCTTGTCGAAGCCTTCGGGCGGTACGTCGACCCAGCGGAACTTCTGGAACGGCGCCTCGGGCGAGGGCGTCCATTTGCGCTGCTGCGGCGTCGTGGCGCGCGTGACGATCCTGTCGAAGGCGAGCCGGTTGGCGAGCGGCTCCTCCTTGCCGCCCTGCACGCTGCGCCAGATCGCGAAGCCCGCGAGGTTCTTGCCGTTCTCGGCGACGGCATCGTCGGGAAGCGACATCGCAAGCAGCACCACGTTGTCGCCGGGATACGCGACGAGCCTGAGCTCGGGCGATTCGTGGACTGCCTTCTTCAGCTCGGCCATGAGCGGTGAGTGTAGTCGCCGGATGGCGCAAAGGGCTTATCGATTGGCGTGCTTTGCCTACCGTCAACGAGTCGGCGTCGACTACCGTGACAGCAGCTATGAAACCGGATATTCGCAAGCGTCTCCTGGACATGGTGGTCGCCCGCCTCGGGAAGGATGCGGTCGCAAAGCGGCTGCGAGTCCCGGTCAGCACCATCGAAAACTGGATGCGCGAGGACACGCAGATTCCCGAGCACCGGCTGGTCGACCTGATCGACGCGCTCGAGGAAACACTGAAGAAGTAGATGGCCTACTGCCTGGACATGCAGAGAAATACCCGCCAGCGCCTGCTGGATCTCATGATCGCGCGGCTCGGACGGAGGGAACTGGCCGCCCGTTTGGATGTTCCGTTGGTCGTCCTGGACGACTGGCTCGCCGGAGAAACGCCGATTCCTAACGGCAAGCTCGTGGCGTTGATCGATCTGATCGACGAGACCGGCGACCCAAACAGCTCGGCAGCGTCCCGCCAGACCCATTAGTTCGCCGATTTGCTGTCCTTCCGATCCCCTGAAGGCGCCTGCCAGCGCCGCATCGCGCGCGAATAGCTGCTCGCCTCCTCGAAGCCAAGCAGGTAGGCGACCTCCGAGGCCGATAGCGTCGAGTCGCGCGAGTACTGGTCGGCGAGCTGCCGGCGCGTCTCGTCGAGGAGTGCGCGGTAGGTCGTACCTTCCTGCGCGAGCTTGCGCTGCATGCTGCGCAGGCTCAGGTTGAGCGAGCGCGCGACGGCGGCCTGGCCGAATTCGCCGGCCGGCAGCGCACGCTCGAGCCGCGCCCGCACGCGCTCGGCAACATGGGCCGCGTGGAGGCCCGCGTCGTAGCGCGCGAGCGCCTGCTCGTTGATCCGCGCGAGCAGCGGATTGGCCGTCGGCAGCGGCTCATCGAGCACCGCCGCGCTGAACACCATGGAATTGTCCGGGTCGCCGAAAACGACCGGACACTCGAAGAAGCTTTGCAGCGGCGCCCGGCACCTCTCGTCCATCTGGGCAAAAGTGACGCGCACGAGGTCCAGCGGCGCCCGCCGCACCTCGCGGCAAAGGACCGCCAGGGCGGCAAAGGCCGCCTGTAGCGGAAGCTGCGTCGCCTCGGGGTGTAGCGGAGTCTCGCCCAACCCGGGCGTCAGCCGGAGTGCCACTTCCGCGCCGCGATCGATCAGCTCGACTTGCGCGCCGGTGGTGACCACGCGCGAATAGCGCACGACATAACCGAGTGCCTCGCGCAGGCTCGCGCTGGCGATCGCCGAATAGCCGAGCGCGTGGAAAGTGGTCGGGTGCCACGCTTGTCCTACTTCCAGCCCGAGGCAGGAGTCATGCGTTGCCTCGACGGCGAGCGTCCAGAGGCGCTTCACGGCGACCATGGGATAGCGTGCGTTCGGATCGCTAAGGTGCACGGGATCCAGCTTCGCACGGCGGAAGAGCACGTCGGCATCGATGCCGCGCGCCGCGAGCGTGCGCTGGATCAGCAACGCCCAGGAGGCCAGAGTCGACGGTCCCATCCGTTCCTCGCCGCAACATCATATGCCAGCCACAATTTGATACACACGACCTCAAGGGCGCGCATACCATGCTGGCCAAATCGTCTCCAGGAGGGAGGCCATGGTCGCTCGCACAACAGCTCTTCTCGCGGCGCTCGTCTGCACGGGCGCCTTTGCGCAGGACATCGGCAAGGTCACCAAGGTCACGCTCTATCCCGGCAGCGCGACCGTCGAGCGCGCAGTTCGGGTCATCGCCGGCAGCGGCCGGGTCGAGATGACCGGACTGCCGGCCAATTTCGACGTAAAGACCCTGCGAGTGGAAGGCGATGCCGGAATACAGATCGGCGAAGTCGCCGTGCAGGACATCGGGAGAAGCGAAGCGCTCTCCGGCCGCGAGGCCGACCTAGAGCAGAAGATCCAGGGGCTGAAGGACGAGAAGGCGGCGCTCGACGTCGATGCGAAGACCGCCGAGCTGGTGCGCGACTACCTCGCTTCCCTGAGCAAGCCTGCCGAAAGCGACAAGCCGCGCGCAGCCGTCGATCCGAAATCGATCCCGGCAACGCTGGAC
>CAYZFN010000163.1:0-5749 GCA_964477695.1 uncultured Enterobacteriaceae bacterium
GCTCGAGATCGACGGCCGGCGCATCTTCCAGCTCGGCCTGCCGTGGCACTTCGGCTGGAAGGGCTACGCGACCGGCGACATCGCCAACCTGCTCACGAGCGTGGTCGGCGACCCGAACACGAGCATCCACGAGAACAAGGCTTTGACTTGTAGCTTGCGGAAGGGTCGTTTATCTGGCCGCCCTGTCAAGGGGGGAAGCGAACGAAGTGAGCGGGGGGTTACCGCAAAATGAGCGCGGTTCTAAAACAAGAAGCAGAACTCACCGCCAGCACGCGCATCGAGCCCGGCAAGAAATACGGCTTCTTCACCGACACGACGCTCTGCATCGGCTGCAAGGCGTGCGAGGTGGCGTGCAAGGAGTGGAACGCGCTGCCGGCCGACAATCTCGCGCTCTCGGGCATGAGCTACGACAACACGCGCGAGTTGTCCGCGAACACCTGGCGGCACGTGATGTTCGTCGAGAAGATGGGCGACGACGGGGCGAGGCCGACCGAGATGCCGCCCTTCCAGTCGAACTGGCTGATGATGAGCGACGTCTGCAAGCACTGCGCGAATGCGCCGTGCCTCGAGGCATGCCCGACCGGTGCGCTCTTCAAGACCGAGTTCGACACGGTCGTCGTGCAGCAGGACATCTGCAACGGCTGCGGCTATTGCGTGCCCTCGTGCCCGTTCGGCGTCGTCGACCTCGACCGGCTCGACGGCAAGGCGCACAAGTGCACGCTCTGCTACGACCGCCTGAAGGGCGGCTTCGAGCCGGCGTGCGCCAAGGCCTGCCCGACCGACTCGATCCAGTTCGGCGAGCTGGACGAGCTGCGCAGCCGCGCCGCCTTTCGCCTTGAACACCTGCATTCTCTCGGGAGGAGCGAGACGTATCTGTACGGCCTTCCCGGCGGCCCGGGGGGCGAGCTGGGCGGCCTCAACGCCTTTTTCCTGCTCGCCGACAAGCCCGAGGTCCACAACCTGCCCGCCGCGCCCTCGCGCGGCTCCGATCGCGTCCGTCCGGCGCTGCAGTCCGCGCTTTCCACCGTCGCGGGCCTGGCCGCGCTGGCCGCGGTGTTTCTCTTCCGGAGCTCGAGATGAACGCGCCGCAAAGCTTCCCCTACAGCGGCGGCAGCTACTACGGACGCCCCGCGGTCAAGGCGAGCCCGTACGGCTGGAACGTCGCGCTCTACACGTTGCTCGGCGGCCTGGCCGGCGCCGTGCAGGTGATTGCCACGATCGCCGACCTCGTCGCTCCGCGAAGAAACAATTCACTGGTGAAGGCGGGGCGCATCATCGCCGCGTTGAACGGCGTGGTGATCGGCCCCACGCTCCTCATCGCCGACCTGCACACGCCGCAGCGCTGGTACAACATGCTGCGCATCTTCCGGCGCACTTCGCCGATGTCGATCGGCAGCTACGTGCTCACTGCGTTCGGCGGGTTCAGCGCGCTCTCGCTCATTCCCAGGATCGAACGTGTCACCCAGATTCCCGCCGCCATCGCCGGCGCCGGCATGGCGAGCTACACGCCCGCGCTGCTCGCCGCCACCGCGACGCCGCTCTGGTCGTGCGCGCCGCGCGCGCTCGGCGCTGAGTTCGCGACGGCGGCCTTCGCTTCGGGCGCGGCGGCCTTGATGCTGTCCGATCGCAATGCGGTCCTGGAGCCGATTGCGTGCGTCGCGACGGTTGCGTACGGCGCGGCCGCGTACGTGGCGAGCCGCGAGCACGGGAAGAAGCGCGTCGATCAACCCCTGCGTCGGGGCAAATGGGCCGGTGCGCACAAGGCCGGACTCGCCCTCAGCGTCGCGCTGCCGCTCGCCTGCTTCGCGATGGATGCGGTGCTCGGCCGCTCGCGAGAGCGCTCGGTGCTCGCCGCGGCGGGCATCCTCGCCGGCGTGTTCCTTTCCCGCTGGGCGCTCGTCGAAGGCGGCAACGAGTCGGCGCGCAGCGCGCGCGATTACCTGCGCCTCACTTCGCAGTCATGGAGCTGAACGTCCTCTGCCAGCGGGGGCTCGAGGCGCTCGACCGCGCGCTCGCCGGCGAAGTGTCGCCGGAGAAGGATCCGATCGCAGTGGCGACGCGCTGCACGGCGGAGCTGCGCGACGAGCTGATCACGCAGCTGCGGCGCGGCGATCCCGACGCCGAGCCGTTACTCGTGCAGGCGAATGCGCTGCTCAGCGATCTGGTCGCGGCCGAGTTTCCGCTGGCCGGCTTGCGGCGCGATCGCGTCGAGAAAGCGCGCGACGCGTACCGGCGCCTGCTCGAGCAGACGAACGGTCAGCGCGTGTAGTCGATGCGGTAGACGACGCCCGAGGAGTCGTCGGACACGAGCAGGGCGCCGTCGGGAGCGACGATCACGTCGACCGGCCGTCCCCAGGCCTGCTCGCCCTGCAGCCACCCTTGCGCGAACGCCTCGTACCGCAAAGACTTGCCGTTCGGCTCCCTGGTGACGACGCTAACGCGATAGCCGATCTTCTTCGAGCGGTTCCACGACCCGTGCTCGGCGATGAAGATCGCGCCGCGGTACTCCTCGGGAAACCGCTTGCCGGTGTAGAAACGCATGCCGAGCGAGGCGACGTGCGGGCCGAGCTTGCGCGCCGGCGGCGTGAACTCGCTGCACGCATGCTTGCGGCCGAACTGCGGATCGGGCACGTCGCCCTGGTGGCAGTACGGGAAGCCGAAGTTCATTCCCGCCTTCGGCGCATGGTCGAGCTCGTCGGAGGGCACGTCGTCGCCTAGATTGTCGCGGCCGTTGTCGGTGAACCAGAGCTCCTGGGTGCGCGGATCCCAGTCGAAGCCGACGCTGTTGCGGATGCCGGTGGCGAAGGTCTGGCGCTTCGCGGGTGACGAAGGATCGAGCCGGGCGATGATGCCGTGGTCCGGCCGCGGCTCGCACACGTTGCACGGCGAGCCGACCGCGTAATAGAGCATTCCGTCGGGCCCGAAGCGGATCGGCTTCAGGCCGTGCGCACGCTCGGTCGGCAGGTCGTCGACGATGACCGCGGGCTTGGGCGGGCTGTCGAGCCGCTGCTCGATGCCGTCGTAGCGCAGGATGCGGCCGATCTCTGCGACGTAGAGCGCGCCGCCGCGGAACGCGACGCCGTGCGGCCCTTCGAGCCCGCTCGCGATGACGCGCGCCTTTCCGCCGCCCGCCGGCACCGCATAGACCTTGTCGCCCGAGCTGCCGACGAACAGCGTGCCGCGCTCGCCGAGCGCGAGCGAGCGCGCCTGCGGCACGTTGTCCGCGTAGACGCTGATGCGGAAGCCTTCGGGAAGGCGGATCTTGTCGAGCTGCGGTGCGCCAACGCAGCTGCCCCAGACCAGGCAGCCGGCAAGCGCGCCGAGTGTCGAGACCTTCAAGTTAACGGGTCAGGGCCTGCGCCCGCGCGAAAAGAAGTAAAGGTCCGCGGCGCCGGCCACGAGCGTCAACGCCACGACTGCGGCATCGACGAGCTCCATGAGCGGCTTTCGCTCGTGGAGAACCAGCGTGGCGAGCAGCATGGCCAGCGTCACCGTGGCAAGCACGGCGAGGCCGAGCTGCACGCTTACGCCGTGTCGCGCGACGAAGCTGGTTCGATACGCCAGGAGCATGGAGCGTGGCACGCCCACGAGCGCGACGGCGGCCGCGGTCAGTACTCCGAGGGTGAGCCAGGGGAGCATGCCGCTATGCTAACCCGGCGGCAGACCTTTAAGGTTTAAGGATCTTTTTCTGCTCTAGCCAGGCATGGAATGCCGTAGTTCCCTCCGGCGGCCACGCACACGCAGGCCGACCGACGTTTCCTCACTTCCATCGCATCCAAGGAGATTTCGTGAAGACCACCAGAACCATCGCCATTGCCCTGATCGCCGCGTTCGGCACCGCCCAGCTCGCCGGCTGCGCCTCCAACCCCACAAGCCGCTCCACGGGCCGTGTGTTCGACGACGCCGCGATCACCGCGAAGGTGAAGCTCGCGCTCGCTCGCGACCGCGACGTTCCATCGCACGACGTGAACGTAACCACCTACCGCGGCATGGTCGAGCTCTCCGGATTCGTGCAGGACGAGAAGGTCGCGCAAAAGGCGGCCGACGACGCGCGCAACGTGGCCGGTGTGAGCCAGGTCTACAACGACCTGCACATCGTGCCGCGCAGCTGACGCGCTGCCGGCCGCCTTGCCTCACCAGTATCGCGCCACTGGACGCACCTCGACCGCGCCGCCGAGCCGCGCCGCGGGAATGCGCGAGGCGACTTTGAGCGCCGCCTCGATATCGTCGGCCTGGAATACGACGTAGCCGCCCACCGCGCGCTCGGGATCGGCGTACGTGCCGTCCGCGACCTGCGTGCGGCCATTGCTCACGCGGACCGTCTTCGCCTGCTGCGGCAATCCGAGCGGCAGGCCGGGAGTGATGCCGGGCGTCTTGGTGAGCTCTCCATACTCCGCGTAGATCCGCTTCTGCTCCTGCTCGGGAAGCGCCTTCCAGGCGTCGCTCCCGGGCAACGGGGTGGTGCCCTGATAGATCATCAACACGAATTGCATCCGTCGTCTCCTTGAGAATCGGCCCCATGGCCTTCATAGCCATGACGCGGCGCAAGGGAGAAACGTGACGCTGTCACACTATGCGGCTCCGATACGTCATATCGATCAGGTGCAAGCGGAGCGCAACGGATGAACGGCGGAAACGACTGGCTGGCGCAACAGTTCGAGGACCATCGCGCGCAGCTGCGCCGCGTGGCCTACCGGATGCTCGGCTCGCTCGGAGAGGCCGAGGACGCGGTGCAGGAGGCTTGGCTGCGGCTCGCCCGTTCCGATGCGAAGGACATCGACAACCTCGGCGGCTGGCTGACCACGGTCGTCTCGCGCGTCTGCCTCGACATGCTGCGTTCCCGCAAGTCGCGGCAGGAGGACTCGCTCGACGAGAGCGCCCCGGATACACCCGCCGCCGCGATCGCATCCGCGGCAAATCCCGAGGAGGAAGCGCTCCTCGCCAGCTCCGTGGGTCTCGCCCTGCTAGTAGTGCTCGAGACGCTCGATCCGCCGGAGCGTCTTGCCTTCGTCCTGCACGACATGTTTGATCTGCCCTTCGAGGAGATCGGCGCGATCGTCGGCCGCACGCCCGCCGCGGCGCGCCAGCTCGCGAGCCGCGCGCGCCGGCGCGTTCGCGGCGCCCCGGCTGTCGCGCCCGACCGTCTCGCGCGGCAGCGGAAAGTTGTCGACGCATTCATAACGGCCCTTCGCTCCGCCGATTTCGAAGGCCTCGTCGCGGTGCTAGATCCCGACGTCGTCGTGCGCGCGGATATGGCCGGTCCGGGCGGGGCGACCGAGGTGCGCGGCGCCCGCAACTGGGCGAAGGGTGCGCTCGCCTATGCCCAGGCCGGGCGCTTCATGCAGCCGGCGCTGGTGGACGGCGCGGTCGGGCTTGTCTTCGCGCCGCGCGGACGGCTCCAGCGCGTGCTCAGGTTCGAATTCGACGACGCCGGTCGGATCCGCGCCGCCGAAGTCGTCTCGGATCCTGCCCGGCTCGCAACGCTGGAGCTCGCCGCCCTGGCGTGAAGCGCTGTCCGGGGCGGGCATCTTTCATGCAGCAGAGCGGCTGTGATCAAGGCGAGCGCGGTCCTGGCGGCATCTTTTCTTGTGCTCGGCGGGGGCGGCTGCTCCGACTTCGGCGGGGGCAAGACGGGCCGAAGCATTGCGGCCGATCGCAGCCTGGAGGCCACGCCGCCAGCCGTGAGCTTCACCCAGGCGGATGTCGACGGCGACGCGAGGATCACCCGGGAGGAGTACGCTCTTTGGCT
>CAYZFN010000164.1:0-30161 GCA_964477695.1 uncultured Enterobacteriaceae bacterium
TGCGGCCCGACCTCGCGCTGGTTGATCAGGCACTTCTTCGACTCGTGCACGAACTCGATCGGGTCCTCGATGGTGAGGATGTGGCCGTGCTCGTGCTCGTTGATGTGGTTGATCATCGCCGCGAGCGTGGTCGACTTGCCCGAGCCGGTCGGCCCGGTGACCAGCACGATGCCGCGCGGCTGGTCGGCGATGTCCTCGAATATTTTCGGCGCCTTGAGGTCCTCGAGCGACAGGATCTTCGAGGGAATGGTCCGCATCACCGCCGCTGCGCCGCGCTGCTGCACGAACGCGTTGACCCGGAAGCGCGCCAGATTAGGCACTGCGAACGAGAAGTCGCACTCGAGGTTTTCCTCGTAGAACTTGCGCTGCCCATCGTTCATGATGTCGTAGATCATCGCGTGCACTTCCCGGTGCTCCATCGGCGGTACGTTGATGCGCCGCACGTCGCCATGCACGCGGATCATGGGCGGCAGGCCCGAGGACAGATGCAGGTCCGACGCCTTGTTCTTGACGACGAAGGCGAGCAGCTCGGTGAGATCCATTACAATCCTCCCAGACTGGAGCGCAAAGTATTTTTCTTCGCTCGTTCAAGCCATTATGACAACAATTGCAGATAACCTGCAAGCTGTGAGGGCGCGCATTGATCGCGTCGCGCGCGCCGTTGGTCGCGCTCCGGAAACGGTGACTTTGTTGGCAGTCTCGAAGACGCATTCGTCGGCGCGCGTGCGCGAGGCTGCAGCGGCCGGACAGATCGCGTTCGGTGAGAACTACGTTCAGGAGGCGCTCGAGAAGATGCTCGCGCTGCAGCGTGCGGCCGACGCGCTCGAGTGGCATCTGATCGGTCCGCTCCAAAGCAACAAGACTCGCCCCGCGGCCGAGCGTTTTGCCTGGGTGCAAACCCTGCAATCACAAAAAATTGCACGCCGGCTCTCGGAGCAGCGACCCTCCGATCTGCCGCCGCTCAACGTGCTCATCCAGGTGAACGCCTCAGGCGAAGCTGCCAAGAGCGGCGTCGCGCCCGACGAGGTGCTCGGTCTCGCCAAAGCGGTCAGCCATCTGCCGCGCTTGCGCTTGCGCGGGTTGATGGCGATCCCGGAGCCCGGCGCGCCGCGCGAGCGTTACCGGCAGATGACCGCCCTCTACGAGCGAATGAAGAGCGAATTTCGCCTCGATACGCTGTCCATGGGCATGTCGGACGACCTCGACGTCGCGATCGTCGAAGGCGCCACCATGGTGCGCGTCGGCACGGCGATCTTCGGCGCGCGGATGAAACAGAACAGCGCGGAGCGAAGCTCGGCATGAGGATCGCATTCCTGGGCGGCGGCAACATGGCGAATGCGCTCGTCGGCGGCCTCGTCGCCAAGCGGTTCCCGGCCGGCGCGATCAGCGTGATCGAGCTGAGTGCCGCGGCGCGCGAAAAGATCGCCCGGCACGGCGTGCACGTAAGCGCCGGCCCGGACGCGCAGACCGGCAAGGCCGATACGCTCGTCATCGCCGTGAAGCCCCAGGACCTGCGCGCGGCGCTCGCAGGTCTCGCTGCCGATGTGAAGCAGAAGCTGGTGGTAAGCATCGCCGCCGGGGTGCGCATCGCAGCGCTTTCGCGGTGGCTGGGCGGACACCCCCGGATCGTGCGCTGCATGCCCAACACGCCCGCGCTCGTGGCGGCCGGAATCACCGGGCTTTATGCCTTGCCCGAGGTCGGCGCCGAGGATCGCAAGACGGCGCAAGACATTCTCAGGGCCGTCGGCGAGACCGTGTGGCTGCGCGACGAGCGACTGCTCGATCAGGTGACAGCGGTGTCGGCAAGCGGGCCGGCCTACGTATTCTGGTTGATCGAGCAGCTCGCCGCCTTCGCCGAGCAAAGCGGCATCCCGCGCGAAGACGCGTTGCGGCTGGCGAGGCATTGCGTCTTCGGGTCGGCCAAGCTGGCGCTGGAGAGCCCGGCCTCGCCCGCCGAGTTGCGTCGCAACGTCACCTCGAAGGGCGGCACCACCGAGGCGGCCCTGAACGTGTTCGAGCACGAGAAGCTCGCCGAGCGCTTCGCCCGCGCGCTCGAGGCGGCGACCCGGCGCGGCGGCGAGCTCGGCGATTCTCTCGGGAAGGATTGACGTGCTCGGCCAGATCGCCATCTTCCTCATCGACACGGTCGTCGCGTGCTTCGTCTACCTGCTGCTCATTCGCTTTCATTTCCAATGGCTGCGCGTACCGTTCCGCAATTCGGCGGGGCAGTTCGTGGTTGCCCTGACGAACTGGGCGGTCGTGCCGGGACGGCGCATCGTGCCGAGCCTGGCCGGCCTCGACCTTGCGACGCTGCTTCTCGCGTGGCTCGCGCAGTTTCTCGGCCTCTGGGCGCAGTCCGCCATCGTGGGCGCCGAGCCAAGCGTGGCGGCGCTCGCCGCCGTCGCCGCCGTCGACTTGCTGCGCTACAGCGTCTACATCCTGGTCTTCGCGGTGATCCTGCATGTCGCGATCACGTGGATCAATCCCGATGCGCCGGCCGAGCCGCTGCTCGACATGGTGACGCGGCCTTTCCTGCGGCCGCTGCGACGCTATGTTCCGCCGGTGGCCAACGTGGACCTCACGCCGATGGTCCTGATCGTGCTGCTCTACGTGCTGCTGATCCCGCTCAACTACCTGCGCATGGCCGCCGCCGGGCTGTGATCCTTGAAGTGCACGTGCAGCCCGGCGCCCGACGCTCGGAGTTCGCCGGCCGGCACGGCGAGCGCATCAAGATCCGCCTCGCCGCCCCTGCAGTCGAAAACCGCGCCAACGAGGCGCTGATCGCGTTCCTCGCAGAGCACTATGGCGTGCCGAAGCGTAGCGTGCGCATCGCCGCCGGCGCGAAATCGCGCGACAAACGAGTCGTCATCGAAGGCGTCTGAACAAAGGGCTGTTCGAAAATCGCCCTTGGTTTGGCTCGCGGGCTCTACATTCATAACGAGTGGCAATGAATTCACAACCATTCCGAATGGATCGGCGACGCCGTCGTCGGCAAGATCACGCCCGGCACTGGCCCTAAGCCGTTGCAGGACCGCAAGCGGCCGTGTCACCACAACATCAAAAGGAGGACACCGTGACGCTACGCAAGCTGGTCTGGGCCATTGGCTGTGCGGCCCTGCTACCGATGGCGGGTTCCGCACTCGCTCAGATGGAGGATGGTCCAAAGACCGAGAAAACCTACGGCATGGGCCTGCCCCGCGACCACAAAGCGCTGCTCTTCAACGATGACGAGTACCCCGAGTACCAGCTGAAGCAGCACCAGCAACCTTACAGGGACATCGACGGCGCGCGCATGAAACGCGACATCATTGCGCTGTCCCAAATCGCCATCAAGTACCGCGAGGCGAACAAGGCGCAGTGGTGGGGCCGCTTCCCCGGGACGACGGCGGACTTCGAAGGCGTCAAGTACATGATTGACGAATTCAAGCGCCTGGGCCTGAAGGTCTATGACGTGCCCTACACCTTGCCGAGCGACTGGCGGCCGACGAGCTGGAGTGCCAGCTACGAGAGCAAAGACGGCACGATCAACCTGTCGACGATTTTCGTGGCGTCGGGCACCAAGCCGACACCGCCCGAGGGCATTACCGCCGAGGCTGTGTGGGTCGGCATTGGGGCGGAATCGGACTTTGCCGGCAAAGACGTCAAGGGCAAAGCGGTGATCATCTACTCGGTGTTCGTGCCGGGCGGTCGTTCGCACTCGGCCTCGGATCGCGCCAACCTGTTCAACTCGAACGCACGGGCTGCCGCGAAGGGAGCCGCGTTCATCATCGACGTGATGGCGGTGCCCGGCAACGGTCAGTTTCAGCCGGAAGGCGGCATCAGGACCGTTACGCAGATGACGCTGAGCCAGGATGAAGGGTTCGCGCTGCGCGATCGGCTCGACGCCGGGGAGAAAATCAATATCACCCTGCACCTCAACGTTCCGCCGCTCACCAACATCCAGACCGCTTGGCACTATGCCGTGCTTCCGGGCAGGACCGATGAGCAGATTCAGCTGCAGATGCATACGGACGGCTACTTCCAGGCAGCCGAGGATAACAATGGCGGCATGGCAAGCGGTCTCGAACTCGCCCGTCACTACGCAGCTCTGCCGCAAGCCAGGCGTCCGCGCACCATGGTCTGGATCATGTTCCCGGATCATCACCACGGCGAAGTCGCGCATGGCATGAAGGGCGGCATCAATGAGATCTGGCCCTGGGACAAGGTGGCGCTGAAGCTGACCCTCGAGCACCCTTCGGAGTCGCAGATCTACATGTACAACGAAGACCTGACGACCAGCAACACGATGAGCGCGACGCGCTGGAGCGCGCTCGGCAGCCCGGAGTTCGAGCGCATGTGCGTGGAGAAGCTGGTCGACTTCGGCAACTCGATCTACGGCGTCGAAGACGGTCCGAAGAATGGCTCCTTCGCGCCGTCCTTCCACACGATCAACCACATCCTCTACCACACGAGCCTCGACGCGCCCGAGATGGTGCCGGCGGAAGGGCAGGCGCGCGCGACCCGGGCATTCGCCGCGATCATCGATGCGGTCAACGAGATGACCATGGCGCAGGTCAAGGGGCCGGGCTGGCCGTACGGCGGCGGCACCGGATCCATCAACGGTCCATTCGAACGCTGATAGTGCCTTCAACGCCGCCCGTCGCCCCCTTGGTCTCATCGCCAGGGGGGCGGCGCGAGCGGTGGCTGCGAGACCATGAAATCGCTCAAGGCCCTGATCTTTGTCAGCATTGCCGCAACGGTCGTCGCGCCGGCCTATGCCTATGAACGCTGCAAGAGCTTCGACAGTGCCGAACTGAAGGCGATGACCGCCGAACGCCTCGAAAAGGCGTACTGCTGGAACGAAGACCGCCTGCTCGAAATCCTCGAGGTGCTCCGCTCGAGCAAAAGCGATGAGGCCGCGCGCGATCGAGATGCGTGTTGGGATGCGCTGATCAAGCTTACGGCACAGCCGAGGTTCGAGCGGGACGGGAACTGCCCTACTGTCGTCCAGGCTGGCGCAAGCGCCGGCCCGGAAGAGATGCAGCAGAGGAAGAGAGACCTGGTGCGGAACCTGGGGACTGCGGAGAAGTAACCGGTTACGGCGAGCGGCGCTTAGCGCTTGAAGCGGCACTCCTGCGGGTAGGGGAAAACATCTTCCTGCTCGCCCGCGCGCACCAGCGCCTGCTTGGCCTGCCAGAATTCCGGGTCGAGAACATCGCGGTGGTGCTCGTAGAACATCTGCCGCGCGCGCGGATCCGACACGAGGAAGCAATCGAATTGCTCGGGGAAGACATCGTGCTCGCCGACGCGCCAGTAAGGCTCGGCTGAAAGCTCCTCCTCGTAGCTGCGCGCGGGCGGGATGCGCAGGAACTGCATGTCCGTAATCGGCTGGATCTCGTCGTAGTCGTAGAACACCACGCGGTCATGGCGGGTGACGCCGAAGTTCTTGAGCAGCATGTCGCCCGGGAAGATGCCGGCGCCGGCGAGCTCCTTGATCGCCTGGCCATAGTCGCGCAGCGCCCAACGCAGCGCGGCATTGTCCCCCATGCGGCGGCAGTCCTCGACGTACAGGTTGAGCGGCTCCATGCGCCGCTCGATGTAGACGTGGCCGATGACGATCTCGTCGCCGTCGAACTCGATCAGCGAAGCGCACTCGCGCTTGAGTTCGTCGAGCAGCTCGGGATCGAAGCGTGCGAGCGGCAGCGCCACGCGGGAGTACTCGAGCGTGTCGGCCATGCGCCCGACACGATCGTGCAGCTTCACCATCAGGTATCTCTCGATCACCGTCTGGCGGTCGATCTCCTTGGGCGGCGCGAAGCGATCCCGTATCACCTTGAAGACGTAGGGGTATGAGGGCAGCGTGAAGACGAGCATCACCATGCCCTTGATCCCTGGGGCGACCACGAACCGGTCGCTCGAGTGCTTCAGGTGATAGTGCAGGTCGCGGTAGAAGAGAGTTTTGCCCTGCTTCGCCAGCCCGACCGCCATGTACAGCTCGGCGCGCGGCTTCTTCGGCATCAGCCAACGCAGGAACGAGACGAACGCTGCAGGCACCTCCATGTCGACGAAGAAGTACGCGCGCGCGAAAGAGAACAGCACCAGCAGCTGATCCTCGCCCAGCAGCAGCGTATCCGCGTAGAGCTCGCCGCGCTCGTTCTGCAGGATCGGCACGGCGAAGGGCACTTCCTGGTGTCCGTTGATGATACGGCCGACGACGTAGGCGCCCTTGTTGCGGAAGAACAGCGAGCGCAGCACCTGTATCTGCAGATCAGGATGCGCCCGCGCAGGGCGCGGGAAGTGCTTGCGCAGCGCATGCACGATGCTGCGCAGGTCGCGCCGCGGGTTCTCCCACGCGTTCTTCAGCTCGAAGCCGGTCGCGATCTTGCGGAGCGTGCGGCGCAGCCCGTCGACCAGCGGGTAATAGCAGACGTAGGACGGCGCATCGCCCTCGAGGTGCTCGGTCGCAATCGCCGGGCGCCAGAAGATGAACTCGTTGTGGTAATGCCGGCGGTGCAGCACCGCGCAGGCGACCGAGTTGTAGTACGTTTCGGCGCACTCCGGCTGCCGGTGCTCGTGCAGGAGCGGCATGTATGCGAGCTTGATCGCCGGCCAGAGCGACTCGTCGCGCGCGGCCTGCGGAAAATGCTCAAGCAGCGCGTCCACGCCCTCCTGCACCCGCTGGTCGTACATCTGGATGCGCTCGCGTGCGAGCGCGCGCATCTCGGGCCAGGCGCCGCGCTGGTAGAGCTCCTTCGCCTTGACGGCAGCCGCCCGGAACAGGTGGTAGTGCTTGTCGAACCCTTCCAGGATGGAGCGCGCCATCTCGAGCGGCAGGCTCGAGCGGCGCTCCTGCAGGGGGACGGGCGAGGCGACGGCGCTCACGCCGCGGCTAGCTTCGCCTTCTTTTTGTCGTCGAAGAACTGCTCGTCCTCGGTCGAGCCGTGCAAAGCGGTGGTCGACGCGGTGCCGCCGGTCACGACCTGCGTGATCTCGTCGAAGTAGCTCGTGCCGACCTCGCGCTGGTGCTTGACCGCGGTGAAGCCTTTCTCGGCGGCCGCGAACTCCTTCTGCTGCAGCTCGACGAACGCCGTCATGCCGCTGCGCGCGTAGCCGTAGGCGAGCTCGAACATCGAATAGTTGAGCGCATGGAAGCCGGCGAGCGTGATGAACTGGAACTTGTATCCCATGGCGCCCAGCTCGCGCTGGAACTTGGCGATCGACGCGTCGTCGAGGTTGCGCTTCCAGTTGAACGACGGCGAGCAGTTATAGGCGAGCATCTTGCCGGGGTGCGCCTTCTGCACGGCCTCGGCGAACTTGCGGGCAAAGTCCAGATCGGGTTTGCCCGTCTCGCACCACACCATGTCGGCGTACGCCGCATACGCGACGCCGCGTGAAATCGCCTGCTCGAGCCCGTTGCGAACTCGGTAGAAGCCCTCGGCGGTGCGCTCGCCGGTGAGGAAGGGCCGGTCGTTCTCATCGACATCGGAGGTGAGTAGGTTTGCCGCTTCGGCGTCGGTGCGCGCGAGCAGCACGGTCGGAACGCCGGCAACATCGGCGGCGAGCCGCGCCGAGACGAGCTTTTGCACCGCTTCCTGCGTTGGCACGAGCACTTTGCCGCCCATGTGGCCGCACTTCTTGACGGCAGCGAGCTGGTCCTCGAAATGCACGCCGGCCGCGCCGGCTTCGATCATGGCGCGCATCAACTCGTAGGCATTAAGCACGCCGCCGAAGCCCGCTTCGGCGTCGGCGACGATCGGCGCGAAGTAGTCGACGTCGCCTGCCGTTGCATTCTTCCCATCGGTTTCCATCCACTGGATCTGATCCGCGCGCGCCAACGCGTTGTTGATTCGCTTCACCACCGTCGGGACAGAAGACACGGCATAGAGCGACTGATCGGGATACATCTGCAGCGAGTCGTTCGCGTCCGCCGCAACCTGCCATCCCGAGAGATAGATCGCGGGCACGCCGGCTTTCACCTGCTGCACCGCCTGGTTGCCGGTCAGCGCGCCGAGCGAGTTCACGTACGGGCGCTCGTGCGTAAGCCGCCAGAGCTTTTCGGCGCCGCGCCTTGCGAGCGTGTGCTCGATCGGAACGCTGCCGCGCAAACGCACCACGTCCTCGGCGCTGTAGCCGCGCTTGACGCCCTTCCAGCGCGGGTTTTCCTGCCAGTCTTTTTCGAGCGCTTGGATCTGTTCTTGTCGCTGCTTCACAAAAGCCCTCCGGCGGTTGGAAAAGAAAATGAAATCAAGGCCAGAGTGTTGCACACCTATGGCGCGCAGCAACACGCCGATTGGTCTACGCCTTGCGTCACAAAACAAGCATTTACAGTCCCTTAGAGTCAGGTCGTTTCACGATGCGGAAGCGCTTTCCAGAATTTGCTGCTTTGCAAAAGCCGCTCAGGTCTGGACCAGCTTGCGGTGCCGGTGCACGCTCATCAGGATGCCGGCGCCGATGAACAGGGTGAGCAGCGCGGTGCCGCCGTAGGAGAGAAAAGGCAGCGGCACGCCGACCACAGGGAGGATGCCCGACACCATGCCCATGTTGACGAAGGCGTACGTGAAGTACATGAGCGCGATCGCCGATGCGAGCAGGCGCGCGAACACCGTCGCCGCGTTCGCCGCGATCATCAGCCCGCGCGCGATGAGCAGCGTGTAGAGGATCAGCAGCACGACGTTGCCGATCAGGCCGAATTCCTCGGAGAACACGGCGAAGATGAAGTCGGTATGGCGCTCCGGAATGAACTCGAGATGCGCCTGCGTGCCGTTCAGCCAGCCTTTGCCCGACAGCCCGCCCGAGCCGACGGCAATGGTGGACTGGATGATGTGGTAGCCCGCGCCGAGCGGGTCCTGCGTCGGATCGAGCAGCGTCAATATGCGTTTTCTCTGGTAGCCGTGCAGCGTGTGCCAGAGCGGGAAAAGCGCCGCGATGCCCAGCGCAGCGATGCTGCCGAGCACCCGCCAGCTGATGCCGGCGAAGAAAATGACGTAGAAGCCCGCCGCGCCGACCAGCGCCGCGGTGCCAAGGTCGGGCTGGCGCGCGATCAGGCCGAGCGGCACGACGAGCAGCAGCGCGGCAATCGCGAAGTCGCGCAGGCGCAAGCTCGTTTCGTGCTTGTGGAAGTACCACGCCAGCATGAGCGGCAGCGCGAGCTTCATCATCTCGGAGGGCTGGAAGCGCGTCACGCCGACATGCAGCCAGCGCCGCGCGCCGTTGACCACGTCGCCGAATAGCGCGACTGCGACGAGAAAGGCGACGCCGATGACGTACGCCGGCACGGCGAAGCGCATCATGGTCTGCGGCGGCACCTGCGCAACGAGCCACATCGCCACCAGCGCGACCCCGAGGTTGCCGAGCTGGCTCGCCACGCGCGAGGGCGTGTCGTAGCTCGCCGAGAAAAGCGCGGCGAGGCCGAGCATCGAAAGCGAAAGCAGCAGCACGAGCAGCGTGCTGTCGATCCCTTCGGCGAGGCGCAGGCCGACGCGCCGCAGCGGCAAGCGCGCGAGCTCCATCAGTCGCTCTGCTCCTCTTCGTCGACCGCTTCGTCCTCGGGCGTCGGCTGGTCCATGCCAGGCGGCACCTTGCCGAGCATGAAGTAATCGAGCACGGTGCGCGCGAGAGGGGCCGCGGCACGGGCGCCGAAACCGCCGTTCTCGACCACCAGCGCGAGCGCGATGCGCGGGCTCTCGACCGGAGCAAACGCGATGAACAGCGAATGGTCGCGATGGCGCTCGGCGACTTTCGCCTCTTCGTACTTCTCGTTCTGCTTGATGGCGATGACCTGCGCGGTACCGGTCTTGCCGCCGACCGTGTACGAAACCTTGTCGAAGGCGCGGGCCGCCGTACCTTCCTTCGTGACGCCGGCCATCGCGCGCTTGATGAAGGCGACATACTCCGGGTGCAGCGGTACCTTGCGCACGAACTCCGGCTGCACCTCGCGCTGCTCGGCGGAATGCGGGTTGTCGACGTGCGCGAGCAGGTGCGGCTTGTACGTCGTGCCGCCGTTCACCAGCGTCGCGAGCGCCGTGGCGAGCTGGAGGGGCGTGTACGAGTTGTAGCCCTGGCCGATGCCGATCGAGATCGTCTCGCCGGCATACCACTTCTGCTGGTCCGGGCGCTTGAAGCGCTTCATCTTCCATTCGGGCGAGGGAAGCACGCCCGTCGCCTCGCTCGCCAGGTCGATGCCGGTGCGCGCGCCGAAGCCGAAGGGCGCGAGCGACTTTGCGATGGCGTCGATCCCCATGTCGTTGGCGAGGTGGTAGTAGTACGTGTCGCACGACTCGGTGATCGACTTGTACAGGTCGACTACGCCATGGCCGCCCTTCTTGTCGTCGCGGAAGCGCCGGCCGCCGAAGTCGAAGTAGCCCGGATCGAAGAGCGCCGAGCTCGGCTTGCGCTTGCCGGTCTCGAGCGCGGCGAGCGCGAGGAACGGCTTGAAGGTCGACCCCGGCGGATACAAGCCCGAGATCGCGCGGTTGGTGAGCGGCTTGTCGATCGAGCCATTCAGCTCCGCCCAGTACTGCGGATCGATGCCGTCGACGAAAAGGTTCGGATCGAAGCCCGGCTTCGAGACGAGCGCGAGCACGCCGCCGGTATTCGGATCGAGCGCGACCAGCGCGCCGCGCCGCTCGCCAAAGGCGATCTCGGCCACCTGCTGCAGGCGCATGTCGAGCGTGAGCGTGATGTTGTTGCCGGGCTGCGAAGGCGTGCGCGACAGCGTCCGGATGCCGCGCCCGGCGGCATCGATCTCGACCTGCTCGAAGCCGGTCGTGCCGTGCAGCTCCGACTCGTAGGTCGCCTCCACGCCCGCCTTGCCGATGAAGTCGGTGCCGCGATAGTTCGCCGCGAGGTCCTCCTCTTCCAGGCGGTCCTGATCCTCCTGGTTGACGCGGCCCATGTAGCCGATGGCATGCGAAGCGACGTCGCCGAACGGATACTGCCGGAACAGGCGCGCGCGGATCTCCACTCCCTCGAAGCGATAGCGGTTGACCGCGAAGCGCGCCACTTCCTCGTCGGACAGCCGGCTGCGGATCGGCAGGCTCTCGGCGTTGCGCGTCTCGGCGAGCAGCTTCTTGAAGCGCGCGCGGTCGCGCGGCTGGATATCGACCAGCTCGGACAACGCGTCGATCGTCTGCTCGAGGTCCTGCACGCGGCGCGGGAAGATCTCGAGCGTGTAGCCCGAATAGTTGCGCGCAATCACGACGCCGTTGCGATCGAGGATGAGCCCCCGGTTGGGCGTGACCGGCACGATCGAGATGCGGTTCTCCTCGGCCTTCGCCTGGTAGATGTCGTGCTGGATGATCTGCAGGTAGACGAAGCGCGCGGTGAGCAGCGCGAATGCGATGAGCACCGTCACGCCGGCGACGCCGATCCGCAGCTGGAATTGCTGCAGCTCGCGCTCGGAGTTCCGGATCTCCCTCAGGCCGCGCATGCGTCCATCGTCCCCTATATCGCCGCCTCGCGCTCGCGTCGGCGCTGCGGCCGCAGCAGAAGCCAGCTCGCGACCGGCCATAGCGCCGCGCCAATGAGCGGCCCGACGAACAGCGCCCAGCCCGGGAAGCCATCGCCCGCGGCGAGCCGCACCACGAGCTCGGCGCTCTGCGCCATGAGCAGGATGAGCGCCACGTGCAGCGATTGCAGCGATGGCCCGAACCACAGGACGCGGCGCGAGAGCCAGATCGAGACAAAGGCGAGCAGCGAGTAGGCGAGCGCGTGCTCGCCCAGCAGCACGCCATTGCCCGCATCGGTGACCAGCCCGATCGCCCAGGCCACGCCGAGGCCCACGAGGCGCGGCTGGCGCACGCACCAGAACACGAGCACCAGGGCGACGAAATCGGGCACCAGGCGCAGGTCCGGCCAGGGCAGGAAGTTGAGCAGCAGGGCAGCGAGGAACGAGGCGACGATGGTGCTCATCCGCACCGGCTGCAAAATTTGCGAGCTGGCGGGAATCATTCGACGGGCTTCTCGGGCGCCCTCTCCCGAGTTTCCTTGATACGCGCGCGGCGCGACTTGTCGCTGCGCCCCTTGCCCGGCTGCGCCTCCTCGGGGCGCGGCGGCAGGCGCGCCTCGGAGCCGAGCACCAGCACGTAGCGCCCGCGCTCGACGCCCGCCGCCGGACGGCACAGCACGCGCGCGAAGCTGTGCTCGGTATCGCGCTCGATCGCCACCACGCTCGCCACCGCGAGCCCCGGCGGGTAGGTACCGTCGATGCCGGAGGTCACGAGCTGGTCGCCGTTCTGGATTTCCACGTTCGCGCCGACGTAGCGCAGCTCGAGCATGCCGGAGGTGCCACTGCCGAAGGCGATGGCGCGCAAGCCATTGCGCATGACCTGCACGGGTATCGCCTGATCGGGATTGGTGAGCAGCGTCACTTCGGAGAGCAGCGGGTGCACCCGCGTCACCTGGCCGATTACTCCCGCCTGGTCGGCGACCGGGCTGCCGGCCTGCACGCCCTGCGCCGAGCCGCGGTCGATGAAGATCTTGTGCGCGTAGGGGTCGCGCGCGGCGTAGATGACCTCGGCTGCGGTCGACTGCACCGGCAGGTGCTCGGCCGAGCCCATCAGCCGGCGCAGCTCGCCGAGCTCAGCCTCCGCCGAAGCATAGCGCTGCGCGTTCTCGGCATTGGCGAGCGCTTGCGCGCGCAGCTGCGCATTTTCCTTCACCAGTTGGTTCTGCGTCGACACGTATTCGCCGATCGCAGCGGCGAGATCCACCGGCGCGGTCGCGAGTCGCTGCAGCGGATAGGCGGCCAGCGCGAGCCAGCCGCGCAGTCCCTCGGCGTAGCGGAAGCGGGCATCGATCACGAGCAGCGCGAGCGACAGGGAGGCGAAGAAAAACAGCCGGACCAGCGGCGCTGGCCCTCGCTTGAAGAAGGGCGGGGGGGCTTGATCCACCCCCAGTGCCTTAATCGTTGGTAAAGATCGGGCCGAAGTGCTCCATCTTCTCGAGCGCCTTCCCCGAGCCGCGCACCACGCAGGTGAGCGGATCGTCGGCGACGATGACCGGAAGGCCCGTCTCCTCCATCAGCAGGCGGTCGAGGTCGCGGAGCAGCGCGCCGCCGCCGGTAAGCACCATGCCCTTCTCGGCGATGTCGGCGCCGAGCTCGGGCGGCGTCTGCTCGAGCGCGGACTTCACCGCAGAGACGATCTGGTTGAGCGGCTCGGTGAGCGCCTCGAGGATCTCGTTGGAGCTGATCGTGAAGCTGCGCGGAATTCCTTCGGCGAGGTTGCGGCCCTTGACTTCCATCTCGCGCACCTCGGAGCCGGGAAACGCCGAGCCGATCTCCTTCTTGATGAGCTCGGCGGTCGTCTCGCCGATCAGCATGCCGTAGTTGCGGCGGATGTAGTTGATGATCGCTTCGTCGAACTTGTCGCCGCCGACGCGCACGGAGCCGGAATAGACCATGCCGCCGAGCGAGATCACGCCCACCTCGGTCGTGCCGCCGCCGATATCGACGACCATCGAGCCGGTCGCATCGGCCACCGGCAGGTCGGCGCCGATCGCCGCCGCCATCGGCTCCTCGATGAGGTAAACCTGCCCGGCACCCGCGCCAATCGCGCTTTCGCGGATCGCGCGGCGCTCGACCTGGGTCGAGCCGCACGGCACGCAGATGATGATGCGCGGCGAGGGCGAGAAAAGCTTGTTGTCGTGCACCTTCTTGATGAACTGCTTGAGCATCTGCTCGGTGACGGTGAAGTCGGCGATCACGCCGTCCTTCATCGGCCGGATGGCGATGATGTTGCCCGGCGTCTTGCCGAGCATCTGCTTCGCCTCCTTGCCGACCGCCTGGATGGTCTTCTTGCCGTTCGGACCGGCTTCCTGGCGGATGGCGACGACCGACGGCTCGTCGAGCACGATTCCTTTGCCCCGCACGTAGATGAGAGTGTTCGCCGTACCGAGGTCGATGGCGAGGTCGTTGGAGAAGTAGCTGCGGAGGAAGCCGAGCATGGGCAAGATTCGAGCCTTTGACCTTTAGAGTTTGCGCTTTTTCGTTACTATCCCGGACCTTAGCGCGCCCGCCGGGCTCGGGATCAAATGGCCGCTATGATACGCTAAGCACGCTGCGGGAGATGAGGTAATCATCCCGCTTCCCTAGTCCGAATGTCGCTATCTCCCGACGACGTAGCGCGCCTCGCCCGCCTCGCCCGGATCGCTATCGCGCCCGAGGAATCGCCGCAAGTCCTGGCGCGGCTCAACCGGGTGCTGGAACTGGTCGGCGACATGAGGGCCGTGGACACAGCGGGCGTCGAGCCGATGGCGCACGCGCTCGATATCGGGCAGCGCCTGCGCCCGGACGAGCCGAGCGACGGCGACCGGCGCAGCCTTTATCAGTCCCTCGCCCCCGCCGTCGAGAAGGGCCTCTACCTCGTACCCAGGGTCATTGAGTAAATTGGCGGGGAATTCACCGCTCGAGGCCCCGGTGACCGAGCTCGCGGCGCGGCTGGCCAGGCGCGATCTCTCGTCGGTCGAGCTGACGCGCGCTTGCCTGGCGCGCATCGCCCTCCTGAACGAGGCGCTGAACGCCTTCATCACGGTAGACGAGGAGCGCGCGCTCGCCGACGCCCGCCGTGCCGACGAACGGCTGGCGAGAGGCGAGGGGGGGCCGCTGACCGGCATCCCGATCGCCCACAAGGACATCCTGTGCACCCGCGGCATGCGGACGACCTGCGGCTCCCGCATGCTCGCCGACTATCGCAGTCCCTATGACGCCCACGTCGTCGAGCGCCTGGCCGAGGCCGGCAGCGTGCTGCTTGGCAAATGCAACATGGACGAGTTCGCCATGGGCTCATCCACCGAAACTTCGTATTTCGGGCCCGCGCGCAACCCCTGGGACCGCGGCCGCGTGCCCGGCGGCTCCTCCGGCGGCTCGGCGGCGGCGGTGGCCGCGCGCATGACGCCGGCCGCGACCGGCACCGATACCGGCGGCTCGATCCGCCAGCCGGCGGCATTCTCAGGGGTGAGCGGCCTGAAGCCCACCTATGGCGCTGTGTCGCGCTACGGCCTCGTCGCCTTCGCTTCGTCGCTCGACCAGGCCGGGCCGCTGGCCAAGACCGCCCAGGACCTGGCGCTCCTCATGAATGCCATGGCCGGCTTCGACCCGCGCGATTCCACGAGCGTCGAGCGGCCGAAAGAGAATTACGCGCGCGACCTCGCCATCGGCTTGAAAGGCGTACGCGTTGGCTTGCCGCGCGAGTATTTCGGCGAGGGCATCGAGCCGGGCGTGCGCCGCGCGGTCGAAGAGGCGGTCCGCTGGTTCGAGGCCGAGGGGGCGCGCGCGGTGCCGCTCGAGCTGCCGAACGCCAAGCTCGGCATTCCGGTGTATTACGTGATCGCGCCGGCCGAGGCGTCTTCCAACCTCGCGCGCTTCGACGGGGTGCGCTATGGGCATCGCGCGAGCGGCTGCACCGATCTCGCAGACATGTACCGGCGCACGCGCGCGGAAGGCTTCGGCGCCGAGGTCAAGCGGCGCATACTCGTGGGCACGTACGTGCTCTCGCATGGCTACTACGACGCCTATTACCTGCAGGCGCAGAAGGTGCGGCGGCTGATCGCCGGCGACTTCGCCGCCGCGTTCGAGCGCTGCGACGTGATCCTCGGGCCGACGGCGCCCAGCACCGCGTTCGAGCTCGGCGCGAACACTGCCGATCCGGTGCAGATGTACTTGAACGACATCTTCACCGTCGTCGCGCCGCTCGCCGGCTTGCCGGCGCTTTCCATTCCCTGCGGTTTCGACGAGCGCGGCCTGCCAGTGGGCCTGCAACTTACCGGCAACTACTTCGGCGAGGCGCGCCTCCTCGGCTTGGCTGCGCGTTATCAGCAGGCAACCGACTGGCATCAGCGCGTGCCGCGCGATACACCCCTATGAGGCCCGCGCTGTGGCTCCTCGCAGCGGTGCCTGCGACCGCATTCGCGCAGCTTGCGGACGGGACGCGCGAGCTCGTCGGCCAGATGGGTAGCCGCGCTGCAGTATTGACGCTGCATGCGACACGCAATCCCGACGCGAGCTGGCAGCTCTCCGGCGAGTATGTGCTGGTGCGTACGCAGGAGCGACGCTTCGTCGACGGCGAGTCGAGCCCGCAGATCGGCGTGACCACCCTGCGCGAGGGCACGACGCCGATCCTCTTCGGCCACGCCCCGACCGGCGAGCTGAATGGCATTTGGCGCGACGGTGAGTTCCGCGGCACGCGTTACGCCCCGGGCGGTCAGGAACGCGAGCGCTTCCAGTTCAGCGAGCAATTCCCTTCGCTCGCCGGCTACAGCGGCACGGTGCGCTGCGAAGCGCGCGATGGCGCCTACGCGGAGAGCGTCAGTTATGCCGTGCAGGCGGGCAAAGTCGAATCCTTCGAATGGCGGGCACAGGCGGGCGGCCGGTCGTGCAGCCTCGCGAAGCTGGTGCAGCAGCCCATGCAGGGCGGCATTCGCCTTGCGGCCGGCCGCTGCAGCGTGACCTTGCGCGACCTTGGCGAAGCGCTGCGCGTTGCCGCCGAGGACTGCAGCGATCGTTGCACCCTGCCCGAAGGGCTCGTGCCGCTGCTCCTCGACCGGCGCGGCGGCTGCGAGCTGTTCCGTCCTCCGGCGAGGCAGCCATGAGCTGGGAGATCGTGGTCGGCATCGAGACGCACGCCCAGCTGCTCACCAGGAGCAAGATCTTCTCCGGCGCGCCGACCGCCTTCGGCGCCGCACCGAATACGCAGGCGTCGGCGATCGACATTGCGCTACCCGGCGTGCTGCCGGTGCTGAACCGCGCGGCGCTCGAGCACGCGATCCGCTTCGGCCTGGCGATCGGCGCGACCGTCAACCGGCGCTGCGTGTTCGCGCGCAAGAACTACTTCTACCCCGACCTGCCGAAGGGCTACCAGATCAGCCAGTACGAGCTGCCCATCGTGCAAGGCGGCTCGCTGCGCATCGTTTCCGCCGAGGGTGAGAAGACCATCCGCCTTACCCGAGCGCATCTGGAAGAGGATGCCGGAAAATCGCTGCATGAAGATTTCCACGGCATGACGGGCATCGATCTCAACCGCGCCGGCACGCCGCTCCTCGAGATCGTTTCTGAGCCGGACCTGCGCGGTGCGCAGGAAGCGGTCGCGTACGCCCGCGCCCTGCACGCGCTCGTCGTGTGGATCGGCATCTGCGACGGCAACATGCAGGAAGGGTCGTTCCGCTGCGATGCGAACGTTTCCGTAAGGAGACTGGGCGAAAAAGCCCTCGGCACGCGCTGCGAGATCAAGAACCTGAACTCCTTCCGCTTCATGGAGCGCGCGATCGAGTTCGAGGCGCGCCGGCAGATCGAGGTCCTGGAGGACGGCGGCCGCATCGTTCAGGAGACGCGCCTCTACGACCCGGAACGCGGCGAAACGCGCGCCATGCGTTCCAAGGAGGACGCGCAGGACTATCGCTATTTCCCCGATCCCGACCTTCTGCCGGTGCGGGTGAGCGAAGACATGATCGAGCGCATTGCCGGCGCGCTGCCCGAGCTGCCCGAGGCACGCGGCCGCCGGTTCGTCCGCGAATTCGGGCTGGCGGCGTACGACGCGGCGCTGCTCACGGCAAGTCGCGCCGCCGCCGACTATTTCGAAGCGATGGTCAAGGCCTCGGGCGTCGAGCCGAAGCTCTGTGCGAACTGGCAGACCGGCGCGCTGAACGCCTCGCTCAACGAGGCGGGCCTGGAGATCGGCAAGTCACGCGTCGCCGCCGAGTCGCTCGCCCGGCTGCTGAAGCGCATCGCCGACGGTACCCTGTCCGGCAAGATGGCGAAAGAGGTGTTCGACGCGATGTGGGCCGGCGAAGGCGACGCCGAGACCATCATTGCGCAGCGCGGCCTGCGCCAGATCAGCGATGTCGGAGCGATCGAGAAAGTCGTGGACGAGGTGCTGGCTGCCAACGCGCGGCAGGTGGCCGACTATCGTGCCGGCAAGGAAAAGGCCTTCAATTCGCTCGTCGGGCAGGTGATGAAGGCGACGCGCGGCAAGGCCAACCCGGCCCAGGTGAACGGGATCCTCAAGCGCAGGCTGGGCTAGGCCCCGGTTCTTACCGCTTGCGCGTCAGCTGCGCGTAGCGCTTCTTCTCCTCCTCGTAGCGCGCATTGATGTGCTCGACTTCCTTCTTCTTCATCTCCAGCAGCTCCTGGTTGGCCTTGAGCTCGACCTCGTTGTTCTGGATGTCCTCGGTGAGCCTGGCCGGCGGCTGGTTGCCGCCCTTATAAAACTCGAGCTCCTTGTCGTAGCCGGCGCGGCGCTTGCGGATGTCGTCGATGCGCGACTCGACATCCTTGACCGCCCGCTGGTTGTCGGCGAGCGCGCGGGTGCGCGCATCGTCGATGTCGCGCTCGCTCATGTAGGTGGCTAGCAGCGCGCTGTTGCGGCGCGCGGTCTCCCGGCTGGCCGTCTCCTCCTCGCGTTTCTTTTCCAGCGCCGCCTCTTTCTGCTCGCGGACGCGCTCGTCGGCTTCCGGGTCGAACCGCCGCACCACGGTGCCCTGCGCGCTCAGCTCCTCGACCGGCCGGCCGATGCATTGCGGCGGGATCGTGGAGGCGTAGTACTTCTTGCCGTCCTTGGCCGTGCAGCGATAGGTCTGCGCCTGCGCAGCGAGCGGCGCCGCGAGGAGGACCGCGGTCATGAGCGCGGCGTTTCTTATGAGAGACATCGGCATCCTCCCAAGATGCGTATACGCCATTCTAACTCCGGGCCTTTGGGCTGCTAGAATCGCGCCGCCCATGCACTTCGCCGACCAGGCCGTGATCGCCGAGCTCACGGCGCGCATGCTGCTCGAGGTGAAGGCGGTGCTGTTCTTCCAGGATAAGCCGTTCATCTTTACCTCTGGCTGGGCCAGCCCCGTCTACATCGACTGCCGCAAGCTGATCTTTTATCCTCGCATCCGTCGCCAGCTGGTCGACTTCGCCGCCGCGACGCTCGCGCGCGACGCGGGCTTCGAGCAGTTCGACGTCGTCGCCGGCGGCGAGACGGCCGGTATTCCCTACGCGGCCTGGATCGCCGATCGCCTCGGCCTGCCGATGCAGTACGTGCGCAAGAAGCCCAAGGGCTTCGGGCGCAACGCGCAGATCGAGGGCGACATCCGCGAAGGCGCGCGTACCCTGCTCGTAGAGGATCTCACCACCGACGGCCGCTCGAAGATCAACTTTTGCAAGGCGCTGCGCGAGGCGGGTGCGCTGGTCGAGCACGTGTTCGTGAACTTTTACTACGACATCTTCCCCGAGGCGAAGCAGACGCTGGACGAGCTTGGCGTGCGGTTGCACTACCTCGCGACCTGGTGGGACGTGCTCGGTGTGGTGACGAAGGGCGGATATCTCGAGAGCGCGCAGATCGGCGAAGTGGAAAAGTTCCTGCACGAGCCGGCGAAATGGTCGGCCGCGCATGGCGGTGTTTCGAGTTTCCCGTCCGGTTAAGCCATTCGGGTAATCACTCTCAACGTAAACGGCGTTCGCTCGGCGGCAGGGAAAGGGCTGTTCCGCTGGCTGGCCGCGCAGCGCGCCGACGTCGTGTGCCTGCAGGAGATGAAATGCCACGCCACCGATCTCGACGCCAGACTGCATGGCCTCAAGGCGTTTTCCTCGTGCTACGCCTTCGCGCGCAAGCCGGGCTATAGCGGCGTCGCGTTGCTTTCGCGACGCGCGCCGGACGAGGTCAAGCAGGGCTTCGCCAGCCGGGAGTTCGACGCCGAGGGACGCTACGTCGAAGCGCGCTTCGGAGGGCTGTGGGTCATCTCGGTTTACCTGCCCTCCGGCTCGGCCGGGCCGCATCGGCAGGCCTCGAAGCTCCGCTTCCTGCGGCGGTTCCTGCGCCACCTTGGGGCGCTCAAGGAGCGGGGGCACGAGGTCATTCTGTGCGGCGACTGGAACATCGCCCACAGGGAGATCGACCTGCGCAACTGGAAATCCAACCAGAAGAACTCCGGCTTCCTTCCCGAGGAGCGCGCCTGGCTGTCCAAGGTGTTCGACGAGCTGGGCTATGTCGACGTGTTCCGTCGGCTGAACGACCGCGCCGGGCAATACACCTGGTGGTCCAATCGCGGCCAGGCGTGGCAGAACAACGTCGGCTGGCGCATCGACTACCAGATCGCAACGCCCGGCATCGCCGCGCGCGCGGTCAAGGAGTCGATCTACAGGACGCGGCGCTTCTCCGACCATGCGCCGCTCACGATCGACTATGACCACCCGTTCTGAAGGCTTACGGGCGTATCTGGCGCCGGCGCCGCTCGCGGCGCTGTTCCTCGGCGTCTCGTCGGGCTTCGCCTTCTCGATGATCGGTGCGACCCTCACGACGCGCCTCGCCCAGCATGGCATCAGCAAGAGCGCGGTGACCGCGTTCGCGCTCACGTTCCTCGCCTACAACTTCAAGTTCCTTTGGGCGCCGCTGGTCGACAACATGCGCCTGCCGCTGCTCGGCCGCTTCGGCCAGCGCAGGAGCTGGCTGTGGCTCGCCGGTGCGCTGGTCATGGCGGCCGTCGTGTTCCTCGGCATAGCGGATCCCGACCAGGCGCTGGTTCTCGTTGCCGCCGCGGCGATTACGGTCGGGTTCGCCGGCGCCACTTTCGACATCATCATCGACGCCTACCGCATCGAGCTGCTCGAGCCGCGCCAGCTCGGCGTCGGCTCGGGGATGTCGCAGTACGGATGGCGCATCGGCGCCGCGGCGGCCGGCGCGCTCGCCCTCGTGCTCGCCAATCGCCTGGGCTGGAGCGCGGCGTACATGGCCTGCGCGGCCTTCGCGCTGCCGGCGATGCTGGTCGGCGTCTTCATGGGCGAGCCGCAGCGCCACCGCGAGCCGGCGAAGTCGCGCGGCTTGCTCGAGGCGAGCGTCGCCTATTTCAGCCCGCTCGTCGAGTTCATGGGACGCGAAGGCGCGCTCGTGGTGCTGCTATTCGTGCTCATCCACAAGATCGGCGACACGCTCGCCAACCTGACGCTGCGCCTGCTGTTCCAGGACCTCGGCTTCAGCAACGACGAGGTCGCGTTCTACGATGTCGGCGTCGGCTTCGTAGCGCTCCTCATCGGCATCTTCGTCGGCGGTGTCCTGTACGTGCGCCTGGGGATGAAGCGCTCGGTGCTGGTGAGCCTCGTCCTGATGGCGGTCTCGAACTGCAGCTTCGCGGCGCTGGCGGCCGCAGGGCACAGCAACGCCGGCATGGCGGCGGCGGTCGGCTTCGAGAATTTTGCGAGCGGCATCGGCGGCGTCACCGTCGTCGCGTACCTCTCGGCGCTCTGCAACCTGCGCTTCACTGCGAGCCAATATGCGCTGCTGTCGGCGCTCGCCAGCATCGCCGGCCGCGTGATCACCGGAACGACCGTCGGGTCGCTGATCGAGGCGGTCGGCTACGTCGAGTTCTATCTGCTCACCACGCTCATCGCTCTGCCGGGCGTGCTGCTCTTCTGGTTCATGGTGCGCTCGGGGCTCGCCGACGTGTCGATCGGCAGCGCAGGCAAGGACGGCGCCTAGCGGGCGATCTTCGCCCCTTGCGCGGCGAGCAGCTCGCCCAGCAGCGAGCGATGGCAGCGCGCCGCGTCCGCGCAATAGCAACCAAGCGAGAAACTGGCGGTGCGCGAAAGGGCCGCAAACAGCGCAATCAGGTGTTGCTGGGCGGGCCGCGCCATCTCCGTACGGTAGGCGCGCGAGAAGCGTTTCCAACGCGCTTCGGTCCAGGGCTGGGAGAGCGCCCAGCTCACCAGCCGCTGGCTCGGCGCGAGCTCGGGCAGCCACGCGTCGTAGAAGTCGCGCCGCGCATAGTCGCGCTTGGGCACGCCGCGCGGCGGGCGGCGCACCGCCCCGACGCGCAGGCCCTCGCCGGTCGCGCGCCGAGTGCCCAAGCGCACGATGCGGACGCTCAAGCGCTGCGGCGCGCCTTGACTATGTATTGCGCGCCGAGCAGACGCGCGGCGCGCCAGCGCGCGATCGGGTTGAGGGCGCGGTTGAGCGAATCCGAGAGCTCGGAGCTCAGCTCTTTCAGCGGGAAGAATATGAAGTTGCACGCGGCGCTGTCGACCTTCGGCAGCCCGGCGCTTTCCAGCTGCCGGTCGAGCGACCAGGGCAGGCAAGGATTATGCACATACGAAGGCGGCCGCGCGCGGCCTCGCAGGCGGCGCACGCCCCGGCGCAGCGTTTCGTACGCGCTGCGCGCAACGTGATACGTGCTCGCGCGGTTCGGCACCGTGAACAGCGCCACGCCGCCGGGCTTGAGCACGCGCAGCGCGGAGCGCAGCGCCGGGCCGTACGCCGGCAGATACTCGAGCACGCCCATCGCCAGCACCGCATCGAAGAAAGCGTCGGGAAAATCGAGCCGCTCGAAGTCGCCGACGGCAAAGCGGCAGCGCTTCTCGAGCGGGTGGCCGGTCATGCGCTGGCGCGCGCGCCGGATCATCTCGCCCGAGATATCGATGCCGTGCACCTCCAATCCCATCGCGGCGAGCTCGGGCGCCATGACCGCCGGCCCGCAGCCCACTTCGAGGATCCGCCCGCGCACGTCGCCGAGCATCTCGATCGCCAGGCGCTTCTGCACGACGAAGGAAAACTGCCGCTCGCGCTCGCGCACGTACTCGAGGGCCAGCGAATCGAACAGCGCCTGGACTTCGACCTTGGCCGATTGCGGACTCATGACGGTGCGCGCCATACCGTGCGCCATGCACGTTATGCGCCCATAACACGCGGCTGGTCCGGACGGACTAGGCGGGCCGGCCCGCGGTGCAGCGATACACGGCGAGGCTGCCGAAGAGATTCGGCGCCCAGGTCACCGGCCGCCCGGCGTGCAGCGCAAGGCGTTCGCGGATGCGGATGCCGAGCCGCCGGCACAGGTCCTCGAAGTCGCGGATCGTGCAGTGGTGGACGTTCGGCGTCTCGTACCACTGGTAGGGCAGCGCGTCGGACACCGGCATGCGGCCGAGCGCCACCTGCAGCCGCGCGGTCCAGTGCCCGAAGTTGGGAAAGCTGACGATCGCCTCGCGGCCGGCGCGCAGCATCTCGCGCATCAGCAGCTCGGTGCGATGGATCGTCTGCAGCGTCTCGGAAAGGATGACGTAGTCGAAAGAGCCGTCGGCGAACAGCGAAAGCCCGCTTTCCAAATCGACCTGCAGCACGTTGACGTCGTTCTCCACGCATGCCAGCACGCTCGCATCGTCGATCTCGACGCCGTACCCGGGCGCCTGGCGCGCTTCCCAGAGCGTGCGCAGCAGCTGGCCGTTGCCGCAGCCGAGGTCGAGCACCCGCGCACCCGGGCTCACCCATTGGACGATGGCGTCCAGATCAGGTCTCAATGAGCAGGCCTCACAGATCGATGTTGGCGAAGTACGCCCGCAAGGCATTGTGATAGCGGGGGTCCTCCAGCAGGAAAGCGTCATGGCCGCCGGGCGCGTCGATCTCTAGGTAGGAGACGATGCGCCGGTTGTCGAGCAGGGCCCGCACGATCTCGCGCGAGCGCGCGGGCGGGAAGCGCCAGTCGGACTTGAACGACACGACGAGGAATGCGGCGCGCGCGCGCGCCAGTGCGGCTGCGAGGTTGCCGCCGAACTCCGCCGCCGGGTCGAAGTAGTCGAGCGCCTTGGTGATCCGCAGGTAGGTGTTGGCGTCGAAATAGCTCGAGAACTTCTCGCCCTGGTAGCGCAGATACGACTCGACCTCGAAATCGACGTCGAAATCGAAGCCGGGCGCGCCGCGGCGCAGCAGCCGCCCGAACTTCTCCGCCATCGCCTCGCCGGAGAGATACGTGATGTGGCCGATCATGCGCGCGATGCGCAGGCCGCGCGTCGGCACCACGCCCTTGTCGTAATAGTGTCCGCCGTGGAAGTCCGGGTCGGTCATGATCGCCTGCCGCGCCACCTCGTTGAAGGCGATGTTCTGCGGCGTGAGGCGCGGCGCCGCCGCGATGACCAGCGAGTGGCGCACGCGCTCGGGGTACGACAGCGCCCACTGCAGCGCCTGCATCGCACCGAGCGAGCCGCCGATCACGGCGGCGAAGCGCTCGATGCCGAGCCGGTCGGCGAGCCGCGCCTGGGCTTCGACCCAGTCTTCCACCGTGACGACCGGAAAATCGGCGCCCCAGGGCTTGCCGGTCGCCGCATTGAGCGACGCGGGGCCGGTCGAGCCGAAGCAGCTGCCGAGGTAGTTGGATCCCACGACGAAGAAGCGACGCGTATCGAGCGGCTTGCCGGGGCCGACCAGGTTGTCCCACCAGCCGGCATTTTTCGCATCGTTCTCGTAGTAGCCGGCCACATGGTGCGAGGCGTTCAGCGCGTGGCACACCAGCACGGCGTTCGAGCGCGCGGCATTCAGCGCCCCGTACGTTTCGTAGGCGATGTCGTAGGCGGGCAGCTCGGCGCCGCTTTTCAGCTTGATCGGCTGCGCGAAGTGCGCGATGTCGGCGCGGACCGGGCCAACGGAGGAGGGATCGTGCGGCGCGTTCATCGTCTGTTTAGCGGTATTTATTTCGCGCCCGCAAGCTGACTCAAATCGGCGCGCAAGAAGATTATATCGGCTTCGTCAGCTGCTCGATCTGCTGCGCGGAGAGGCCGACCTCGCGCAGCACTTCGGCGGTGTGCTCGCCCAGGCGCGGCGCCGGGCGGCGGTACTCGGGCGCCGACTCCGACCACTCGGAGGGCACGGCCATCGACCGGATGCGGCCTTCGCTCGGATGCTCGACGGTGCGGAAAAAGCCCGTCGCGGCGAGGTGCGGATCGGCCATGATGTCCTCCAGCGTGTTCATGCGCTGCACCGGGATGTCGGCGCGCTCGAGCGCCGCGAGCCATTCCGCGGTGCTGCGCTTCTTCATCTCGGCGGCAACGAAGGCGTAGGCCCGGCCGTAGTTCCTGCTCCTCGCCTCCTGGGTCGCGTACTCCGGCTCGCGGATCTTTTCCGGCTGGCCGATCACCGAGAAGAAGGCGCCCCACTGCTTGTCGTTGTAGATGAGCGCGCAGACATAGCCGTCGCGGGTCTCGTAGGGACGGCGGTCGGGGGCGAGCATGCGTGCGTAGCCGGACTCGCCGAGCTGCGGCTCGAACGTGTAGCCGCCGAGGTGCTCTCCCAGCACGATCTGCAACAGGTGCTCGAACATCGGCACGTCCACGCGCTGTCCCTTGCCGGTCTTCTCGCGGTAGTAGAGCGCAGCGCTGACAGCGCTGGCCACCTGCTGGCCGACCGAGCGATCCGCGACGATGATCGGCGCGTAGCGCGGCGTCTCGGCGCCCTGCCGCGCAAGCAGCGCCGGTATGCCCGCCGCCCCCTGGACGAGGTCGTCGTAGGCGGCCTTGGCGGCGTACGGGCCGCGCTGGCTGTAGCCGAAGCAGCCGACATAGATGATCTTTCCGTTCACCGACCGGACGTCGGAGTAGCCGAGCTTCAGTCGAGCCATAGCCTGCGGCCGGATGTTGTACACCAGCACGTCGCACGTCCTGGCGATCGCGAGGCAGGCATCGCGCGCCGCGGGCTGCTTAAGGTCGAGCACCACCGATCGCTTGTTGCGATTGGCGTTGAGGAAGATATGGCCCATGCCGGGATGGCGGAACGGCCACGCGTAGCGCATCACATCGCCGCCCGGCGGCTCGACCTTGATCACCTCGGCGCCGAAGTCGCCGAGGATCTGGGTTGCATACGGTCCCATCACGACCGTCGTCAGGTCGAGCACCCGCACGCCGGCGAGCGGTCCCATCAGGCGTTCAGCTCGGCGAGCAGCTCGCGCGTCTTGACCGTGTCGGTGGTGCGCAGCACGCGCTGCGCGAGCGCCTGCACCTCGCCGAGTCGCGTACCGAGGATGCGCTCCTTGATCGGCAGCAGCTGCGACGGATGCATGGAGAAGTTGCGCAGTCCGAGGCCGAGCAGAAGCCGCGTGAGCTGCAGGTCGCCGGCCATCTCGCCGCACACGGCGACCGGCATGCCGCCGCGCGTGGCGGTCTGGATGGTGTTGGCGACCAGGGTGAGCACCGCCGGGTGCAGCGGATCGTAGAGATGCGCCACGGCGTCGTCCGTGCGGTCGATCGCCAGCGTGTACTGGATGAGGTCGTTGGTGCCGATCGACAGGAAGTGCAGCCGGCGCATGAAGATCGGCAGCGCGAGCGCCGCCGCAGGAATCTCGATCATGCCGCCGATCTCGATCGCGCGGTCGAACGGCTGGTCGCGGTCGTCGAGCTGCTGCTTCGCCTGGGCGATGAGCGCGAGCGTCTGGTCGATTTCGTGGGCATGCGCGACCATCGGCAGCAGGATCTTCACCTTGCCGTGGTGCGAGGCGCGCAGGATGGCGCGCAGCTGCGTAAGGAACATCTGCGGCTCGGCGAGGCAGAAGCGGATGGCGCGCAGGCCCATGGCCGGGTTGGTGATGACCGGGCCGCTGCCGTCGCCGTTCATCGCCTTGTCCGCGCCCACGTCCAGGGTGCGCAGCACGACCGGCCGGCCCTGCATGGCCTGCGCCACCTGCCGGTACGCTTCGAACTGCTCGTCCTCTCCGGGCAGCTCCTTGCGGTTGAGGAACATGAACTCGGTGCGGAACAGGCCGACGCCCTCGGCGCCGGCGTCCAGCACCTCGGCCATGTCCTGCGGCAGCTCGATGTTGGCGTAGAGCTCGACCGGCGTGCCGTCCGAGGTCTCGGCGCGCGTGCTCTTCAGACGCTTGAGCCGTTGGCGCGCCGCCTTGATCTCGGCCTGCCGGCTGCGGTATTCGGCGAGCACCAGCGGGTCGGGGTTGACGACCAGCAGTCCCTGCTCGCCGTCGACGATGAGCAGCTCGCCTTCGCTGATCGTCTGGCGCGCATGGTGCAGGCCGACGATCGCCGGGATGGCGAGCGAGCGCGCGACGATCGCGGTATGGGAGGTCACGCCGCCCACATCCGTGACGAAGCCGCCGTAGCGGTGGCGCTTGAACAGGATCATGTCCGCCGGCGACAGGTCGTGCGCGACGACGATCAGCTTCTGCTCCTCCGAGACCGCGGGCTCGATCAGCGATTGTCCGCCCATCAGCGCCTTCAGCACCCGCTCGACCGCCTGCTGCACGTCGGCCTTGCGCTCGCGGAGATACGGATCGTCGATTTCCTCGAAGCGCGCGACGAGGCGCTCCATCTGCTGCACCAGCGCCCATTCCGCGTTGGCGTGCCGGGTGCGGATTACCTCGCGCGGCGCCTCCGAGAGCGCCGAGTCGTTGAGGATCATGCGGTGCAGGTCGAGGAACGCCGCGAACTCGGCGGGCGCGCCCGGCGGGATGTGCGCCTTCAGCTCTTCGAGCTCGTCCTGCGCGCTGCGCATCGCCTGGTCGAAGCGCTCCACCTCGGCCTCGAGCGCGCTCGCCGGCACCTCGTAGTGCGCGACTTCCAGGCGCGCGGTGGAGACGAGATGCGCATAGCCGATCGTGATGCCGCTGGAGACCGGATAGCCGTGCAGGACGAAGTTCACTACTCTGCCTCGCCGAAGCGGTCCGCGATCAGCTTGGTGAGCGCGGCGAGCGCCGCGTCGGCGTCGGCGCCCTCGGCCTCGATGCGCACCGTGGAGCCTTTGCCGGCGGCGAGCATCATCACCCCCATGATGCTCTTCGCGTTGACGCGCCGGCCGCTGCGCGAGAGCCAGATGTCGCTCTGGAAGCCGCTCGCCACATGGGTGAGCTTCGCTGCAGCGCGCGCGTGCAGCCCGAGCCTGTTCACGATCTCGGCATCCGCGCTCGCCATTCGCTAGTCGCCGTCCAGGCAGCGATCGGCGTTCATGTGCACCACGCCTTCCGCGCCGGCGGAGAGCGCTCGCTGCACGGCCGCGGCGAGGTTGCCTTTCTTCGCGCGCCCGCTGAGGACGCGCAGCAGCATGGGCAGGGAGACGCCCGACACGCCCTCGATGTGCCCGTCCTCTAGGAGGCGCGACACCACGTTGCCCGGTGTCGCGCCGAAGATGTCGGTGAGCACGAGCACGCCTTCGCCGGCGTCGATTCGCTCCAGGAGCTCGCGCGCGCGCAGCACGAGGTCGTCCGGGTCGTCCTGCCGCCACACCGAGAGCGTCGCGACCTGTGCCTGGCTGGCGCCGAGGATCTGCGCCGCGCTCGCGAGCAGCGAGGTGCCGATCTCGCCGTGCGTGACGATGAGGACGCCGATCACGAGAGAGGAAAAATCATGACGCCAGCCTCGCCTCGAGCGCCGCCATGAAGCGCTCGGCCACCGGGAAGCCGGTCTGGTCCTGGATCTCGCGGAAGCAGGTCGGGCTCGTCACGTTGATCTCGGTGAGCCACTCGCCGATCACGTCCAGGCCGACCAGCAGCAGTCCGCGCCGCGCCAGGACCGGCCCCAGCGCGGCGGCGATCTCGCGATGGCGTGCGCTCAGAGGCTGCGCCTCGCCCCGCGCGCCCGCGGCGAGATTGCCGCGCGACTCGCCCGGCCTCGGGATGCGTGCCAGGCAGTGCGGCACCGGCTCGCCGTCGATCAGGAGCACGCGCTTGTCGCCTTGCGCGATCTCCGGAATGTAGCGCTGCGCCATGACCGTGCGCGCCCGCGCCTGCGACATGATCTCGACGATCACGTTGCGGTTCGGATCGTCGGCGCGCACGCGGAAGATGTTCTCCCCGCCCATCACGTCCAGGCGCTTCACCACCACGTCGCGATGCTCGTCGATGAAAGCCTGCAGGCGCTCCGGCTCGCGCGACACGAGCGTCGGCGGAGCGAAGGCGGGGAACTCGGCGATCGCCAGCTTCTCGTTGTGGTCGCGGATGGCATCGGGCGCGTTGAAGACGCGCGCGCCTTCGCGCACCGCGGCCGAAAGGAGCCACGTGCTCGCCACGTATTCCAGGTCGAAGGGCGGGTCCTTGCGCATCAGGACGGCGTCGAATCCGGCGAGGCGGCGCACGCTGGGCTCGTGCTCCCGGTACCAGTCGTCGTCGTTCGCCGTCACCGACAAGCGCCGGGCGCGCGTCGCGACCTGGGCTTTCGCCCAGTGGATCTCGGATGCGAGGCAGCACCACACCTCGTGGCCGCGCGCGTGGGCGGCGCGCATCATCGCCACGCTCGAGTCCTTGTACGCCTTGAGCGACTCCGGCGGGTCGATGACGAAGAGGAGCTGCAACTACTTCGCCTGCGACACCATGAACTCCACGGCAGCGCGCACCTGCGCGTCGGAGAGCGAAGCGTTGCCGCCTTTCGGCGGCATCGCGTTCTTGCCCTGGAGGGCGTGCTGCACGAGGGTATCGACGCCCTGCTGGATGCGCGGCGCCCACGCCGCCTTGTCGCCGAGCTTCGGCGCGCCGGCAACGCCGGTCGAATGGCAGGCCGTGCAGGTGCCCTCGAACACCTGCTTGCCGTCGGCCGCTGCCGGCTTCGCGGCGCTGGCGGCGCTCTGCTGCGGGCTCGGAGACGCCGCCGCGGTCTGCTGCGGGCTCGAAGACGCCGCTGCGGTCTGCGGCTTTTGCTCGGCGGCCTTGGGCGCGGCGGGTTCCTTGAATTTCGCGCCCGCCTGGTTGGCGAGGAATGCCACTGCGCGGGCGATGTCGTCGTCGCTGAGCGAGGCATTGCCGCCTTTCGGCGGCATGGCGCCTTTGCCCTTGAGCGCGGACTGTACGAGCGCCTTGTAGCCCTGCTTGATGCGCGGCGCCCAGGCGGCCCGGTCGCCGATCTTGGGCGCGCCGGCGACGCCGGCCTGATGGCAAGTCGCGCACACCGTCTTGACGATTTCCTCGCCGCTGCGGCCGCCGGCAGCGCCGCCGCCGCCCGCGCCGAACTCGACATGCCCGACGGGCTGGATGCGGGCCGCGACCGCTTCGGGGGCGAGCGCTTCGGGATCGGCGTGCCGCTCGCTCGTCACGAGCTGCACGATCAGTACGATGCCGATGACCGGCACGAGAAAGGCTAGCAGGATGACGACGATCAGCTGCTGCGGGGTCTGGATGAAAGACGAATGCGAGTCGTGCGGGCTCACGGGCAGGCGGTCTTGTTTGAAGGTAAGAATATGATTTTAGCGTGCAAGTCTGCTATTCTGCGCGTCCTCGCGCAGCGCGATCCGTGCACGCGCCCGTAGCTCAGCGGATCAGAGTATTGGCCTCCGAAGCCAAGGGTCGTGGGTTCGAATCCCGCCGGGCGCGCCAGCTTTCCCCTGTACGGCCCGAAGAGATAGGTAACGGAACGTACCTAAGACATGGGTGACAACCTCGGGCCGAACGGGTTGTCTAGGGGTTGCAGAGTCTTCTGCTCCAGGTCGATGTAGCCAAGATCGTAGTGCATGAAGCTTACGATC
>CAYZFN010000165.1:0-13556 GCA_964477695.1 uncultured Enterobacteriaceae bacterium
ATCGGCGTCGCGCGTCCGACGAGCGTCATGGTGACCACCCAGGGCACCGGCAAGATGTCGGACGACGCGCTCTCCAAGCTCGTCACCGAGCACTTCGACCTGCGCCCGCGCGGCATCATCCAGATGCTCGACCTGCTGCGCCCGATCTACGAGAAGACCGCCGCTTACGGCCACTTCGGTCGCGAAGACCGCGACTTCACTTGGGAAGCCACTGATAAGGCCCTCGCGCTGAAACAGGCGGCTTAGTTTCCATGCCGAAACCCCCGTTCCGTGCCGACCACGTCGGCAGCCTGCTGCGTCCCCACGAACTGCACGACCTGCGCGAGAAAGTCCGCCAGGGCAACGCCTCGGCCGCCGAGCTCAAGCAAATGGAGGATCGGCAGATCCGCGACGTCGTGAAGCTGCAGGAGGACCTCGGGCTGCAATCGATCACCGACGGCGAGTTCCGCCGCGACTGGTGGCACATCGACTTCCTGCACGGCTTCGACGGCGTGGAGCTCGGCCAGAGCGACATCTATGGCGACGCCAAGTTCAAGGGCACGCACGAGCAGCCGCCGACCATGATGGTGAGGGGCAAGCTGAAGCGGACCAAGCCGAGCATGCTCGAGCACTTCAGGTTCCTGAAGTCGGTGGTGAAGAAAGGAACGCCCAAGTTCACCATGCCCTCGCCCGCCATGCTGCACGCGCGCGCCGACCGGGCATCGGTCAACCGGACGTATCCGAACCTCGACAACTTCTGGGCCGATCTCACGCAGTGCTATCGCGAGGAGATCGCGGACCTCTACAAGGCCGGCTGCCGCTACCTCCAGATCGACGACACCACCATCGCCATGATGGGCGACGAGAAGGTGCAGGAGCAGTTCCGCAAGATCGGCGACGATCCGAAGCGGGACGTCGCCATGTATGCCGACGCGGTGAACGCCGCGATCCGCGACGTGCCGGACGACATGACGGTTTGCATCCACACCTGCCGCGGCAACTTCAAGAGCACCTGGCTCGCGAGCGGCAGCTATGACTACGTCGCCGAGATCTCGTTCCGCAAGCTCGAGGTCGACGGGTTCTTCCTCGAGTACGACACCGACCGGGCGGGCGGCTTCGAGCCGCTGCGCTACATCGGCAAAGGCAAGCGCGTAGTCCTCGGTCTCGTGAGCTCCAAGGTGCCGGAGCTCGAGAAGAAGGACGATCTCAGGCGCCGCATCGACGCCGCCACCCGGTACGTGCCGCTCGAAAACCTGTGCCTCTCGCCGCAATGCGGCTTCTCGAGCACGCACCACGGGAACAACCTGACGGTGGAGCAGGAGAAAGCGAAGCTGAAGCTGTGCATCGATGTCGCCCGCGACGTATGGGGCAACAGCTAACCGGGCCGATCCCGGACACGACGGTCTTCGACCTGCGCGCCTCGCGGCGCGGGTATCGGCTGAACCGGCTGTGCGCGTCGCTCTGCAAGCCCGAGAACCGCGCCGCCTTCCAGCGCGACGAAGCGGCCTTTCTCGATCGCTTCTCGCTCACGGAGGCGGAGAAGGCGCTAGTGCGCAAGCGCGACTTCCAGGGGCTGATCGAGGCCGGCACCAACATCTATTACCTGCTCAAGATCGGCTCGGTCAGCGGCGTCGGGCTCTACAGGATGGGCGCGCAGATGCGCGGCGAGAGCTACGAGCAGTTCCTCGCCACGCGCAACCTGAAGGACGCGACATGAGCCAAGTACGGCTGCTGGTCGGCACGCGCAAAGGCGCCTTCATCCTCACCTCGGACGCCGCGCGCCGCCGCTGGGAAGTCGCCGGGCCGCACTTCGGCGGCTGGGAGGTCTACCACCTCAAGGGTTCCCCGGCGCAACCGCAACGCATCTATGCATCGCAGTCGAGCGGCTGGTTCGGGCAGCAGATCCAGCGCTCGGACGATGGCGGAAAGAGCTGGCAGCCGGTGGACAACCGGTTCGCCTACGAAGGGGACGTGGGCATGCACCAGTGGTACGACGGGACGCCGCGGCGCTGGGAGTTCAAGCGCATCTGGCACCTCGAGCCCTCGGCAAGCGACCCCGACACGGTGCACGCCGGTGCCGAGGACGCGGCGCTCTTTCGCAGCACCGACGGCGGCAGGAGCTGGCAGGAGCTGCCCGGCCTGCGCCGCCACGGCTCGGGAGAGAAATGGCAGCCGGGCGCGGGCGGCATGTGCCTGCACACCATCGTTATCGACCCGCGCGACCCGCGTCGCCTTTACGTCGCGATTTCCGCCGCCGGAGCGTTCCGCAGCGACGACGGCGGCGAGACGTGGCGCGCCATCAACCGCGGGCTGCGCTCCGAATACATCCCCGATCCGCAGGCCGAGGTCGGCCACTGCGTGCACCGCATCGCGATGCACCGCGCGCGCCCGGACGTGCTGTTCATGCAGAAGCACTGGGACGTCATGCGCAGCGACGACGGCGGCCAGTCCTGGCGCGAGGTGAGCGGCAACCTGCCCAGCGATTTCGGCTTCCCCATCGCCGTGCACGCGCACGATCCCGAGACTGTCTACGTCGTGCCGATCAAGAGCGACTCGGAGCACTACCCGCCGGATGCGCGGCTGCGCGTCTACCGCACGCGCAGCGGCGGCAACGCGTGGGAGGCGCTCACCGAGGGCTTGCCGCAGCGCGACTGCTACGTGAACGTGCTGCGCGGCGCCCTGTGCGTCGACGCCGCCGAGCCGTGCGGCGTGTACTTCGGCACGACCGGAGGCCAGCTGTATGCCTCTGCGAACGCAGGCGACAGCTGGGCTGCCATCGTGCGCGACCTGCCGGCAGTGCTCTCCGTCGAGGCGCAGACGCTCGCGTGATCCGCGTCGTGCTGCCCGAGCATCTGCGCACGCTCGCTCGCGTGACGGGCGAGGTGAGGTTGGAGGTGCGCGAGCCGGTCACCCAGCGCACGGTGCTCGACGCGCTCGAGGCGCGCTTTCCGATGCTGCGCGGGACACTGCGCGAGCACGCGACTCAGCGTCGGCGGCCGATGGTGCGCGTCTTCGCCTGCGAGGAGGACTGGACCCATGCGCCGCCCGACACCCCGCTGCCGGAGCCGATCGCGCGCGGCGCGCAGCCGCTGCTGATCGTGGCCGCCATCGCCGGCGGCTAGCGGAGAGACCATGGCGCAGATCGTGGCGGGATTGGGTCTGTCGCATGTGCCCTCGGTCGGCGTCGCGTACGACCGCGGCAAGATGCAGACGCCGGCCTGGAAGCCGCTCTCGGACGCCTACGGGCCGGTCCGCGAATGGCTGTCTCGCTTGCAGCCCGACATTGCGATCGTCGTCTACAACGACCACGCGGCCGACTTCGGCTTCGACAAGTATCCGACCTTCGCGCTCGGCGTCGCCGACCGCTATGCCATCGCGGACGAGGGCTTCGGCACGCGGCCGCTGCCCGAAGTGCCGGGCGACTTCGAGTTCTCAGCGCATCTCGCCGAGTCGCTGATCGAGGACGAGTTCGACCTTACCGTGTGCCAGGAGATGGGCGTCGAGCACGGCTTCCTCGTGCCGATGAACCTGTGCTTTCCGCATACCGACACCGGCTGGCCGGTGAAGGCGGTGCCGCTCCAGGTGAACGTGATCCAGCATCCGCTGCCGACGGGCCGCCGCTGCTTCAAGCTCGGCCAATCCCTGCGGAAAGCGATAGAGGCCTATCCGGGTAATCTTCGCGTGGTGGTGATGGGCACCGGCGGCATGTCGCACCAGCTGCAGGGCAAGCGGTTCGGCTTCATGAACGAGAAGTTCGACCGGGAGTTCCTCGACCGCCTGGAGAGCGAGCCGGAGCGGCTCGCCGAGATGACGCACCAGGAGCTTATGGAGCAGGCAGGCGCCGAGGCGGTCGAGCTGATCATGTGGCACGTCATGCGCGGCGCCGTGGGAGCGGGCGCGCGCCGCCGGCACCGCCATTACTATGCGCCCATGACGACCGGCATGGGCCTCATCACCTTCGAGGCCTGAGCTTCAGATCTTGCCGAGGGCGATCCACGCCCCGGCGGTGCCGGCGAGGATCACGGTAATGAAAAGCCGCCGCACCGCGCCGTCGAACAGGATGCGGCGCAAGAGGCCCACCGGACGCGGCAGGTGCGTGAACGAGCCGTCCTTGAGCCGCTTGAGCGCGGGCGCGGGATCGAACAGCGTCGAGAGCGGCAGGCGCGTGTCGATGGCGATGGCGCGCGCGGCCGGCGCCTCGATGCGCTTCTCCGGCTTCTCGGATTCCATCTTGAGAGTCTTGGTGCTGTCGCCGCTCGGCGTGATGTCCTCGCGGCTGCGCAGCTCCGCGGCGCAGGTGGCGAGGTCGGCAGCGAGCTCGCGCGCGTCCTGATAGCGCACCGCCGGGTCCTTCTTCAGCGCGCGCGCCACCACGAAGTCGATCATCGCCGGCAGCCCGGACACCTGGCGCGTCGGCGGGATGTGCTCGAACTCGGTGATCTGGTGCGTGACCTGCGCCATGTCCTCGCCGGAGAAGAGACGCGTGCCGGTGAGCATCTCGTAGAGCACGATGCCGAGCGAGAAGACGTCGGAGCGCTGGTCGACCGGCTGGCCGGAGATCTGCTCCGGCGACATGTAGCGCGGCGTGCCGAGGACCATGCCGGTGCTGGTCTTATGGTCGGCGACGCGCATGCGCGCCAGCCCGAAGTCCATGATCTTCACCTGGCCGCGCTTGTTGATCATGATGTTGCCGGGCTTGATGTCCCGGTGCACGACGCCGCGCTCGTGCGCGTAGGCGAGCCCCTCGGCGACCTGGCGCGCGACCTCGACCGCCTCGGCCGGCGGGATCGATTCCTTCAGCATGCGCGAGCGCAGGTCCTTGCCTTCCAGGAGCTCCATCGCCAGGTACGCGAGGCCGTCGTGCTCGCCGCAGTCGAAAGTGGTGATGATGTTCGGATGGTTGAGCTTGCCCGCCGCCTTCGCCTCGAGGATGAAGCGCTTGTGGTACTCCTCGCGGCCTTCGGCGTCCTCGTCGACGATGATCGTCTTCAGCGCGACTACCCGGTCGAGGTTCGGGTCCTCGGCCTTGTAGACCACCCCCATGGCGCCGCGCCCCAGCTCGCTCAGGATGCGGTAACGGCCGATCTTCTTCTTGGCCATCAGTAGCTCACCCGCCGAACCAGCGCGCGTACGGAAGCCACCTTGTCCATGACGGCGTCGACGAAGGGCTTGCGGCCGTCGTGCGAGACGCGCGTGACGACGCTGCCGCCGAGCAACGCGACGACGAGAAGCGCTGTCACCGCGCCGTAGCGGCGCTGGCGGCGCGCCGGCGCGTCCTCGTCGAGGGCGAACACCTCGTGCGTGCGCAGCCCGGCGTCCTTGAAATTGCCGGCCGGAACGAGCGAGACCTCGCGGCCCGGCTCGGCATCGGCGAGCGCCTCGCGGAACGAGCGCGAGGCGAAGAGCCGCGCCGGCCCGGCGAATTCGGCGACCGCCGCGGCGACGGCGATGCCGTCGCCCGTCATGCCTTCGCCGCCCTTGCGCCCGGAAAGCTGGATGGCGCCGTGGTTCACGCCCGCCGAGAGCGGCAGGCCCGCCGCGCCGGCGGCCAGGGCGCGCTTCGCGAGGCGCAGCGCGGCGGCCGGATGGCCCAGCACCACGATGGCGGCACCGTCGGAGGCCTCGAGGAGCAGACGGCGCCGGGGCGCGATCTCCGCCACGGTGATCGCCAGCACCGCCTCGAGTTGCGCGCGCAGGCGCGCCTGCTCGCTCACCGGACGGCGGGCAAAGTCCTGAATCCGCAGAAACACCACGCTGGCGACTACCGAGGCTGGCACGGGCCGAAGAATGCAGCGTTTGGCGGGCTTTGAAAAGGAAGTGCGACCGGTTAGAATCCCGGCCGCTGAGGAGCGTTGCGTCTCCGCCCAAGAGTGGCTCCCGGCGGCGGGGTCAGGCTCAGCTAAATTCAACGGCGCTCGCATCGGAAACGGTGCGGGCGCTTTGCTTTTCTGGAGGTCTCTCAATGAAAGCCGCTGATTCGAAATTCACCGATTTTCACGTTGCCGACCTGGCGCTCGCCGACTGGGGCAGGAAGGAGATCGCCATCGCCGAGTCCGAGATGCCGGCGCTCATGGCGATCCGCTCCGAGTACGCTGCGCGCCAGCCGCTCAAGGGCGCGCGCATCGCCGGGTCGCTGCACATGACGATCCAGACCGCGGTGCTGATCGAGACGCTGAAGGCGCTCGGCGCCGAGGTGCGCTGGGCGTCGTGCAACATCTTCTCGACGCAGGACCATGCGGCGGCCGCGATCGCCGCTTCCGGGACGCCGGTGTTCGCCTACAAGGGCGAATCGCTCGAGCAGTACTGGGACTTCACGCACCGCATCTTCGAGTTTGGGAATGAAATGCGCGGCGGCGTCAGAGGCCCGAACATGATCCTCGACGATGGCGGCGACGCCACGCTGCTGGTTCATCTGGGCAAGCGCGCCGAGCGGGATTCCTCGGTCATTGGCAAGCCGACCAGCGAGGAGGAGCAGTTTCTCTTTGCCGCGATCAAGAAGCGTCTCGCCGCGCAGCCCGGCTGGTACTCGAAGATCGCCCAGGACATCAAGGGCGTCACCGAGGAGACGACCACCGGCGTGCATCGCCTCTACCAGATGGCGAAGGAAAAGCGCCTGCTGTTCCCGGCGATCAACGTCAACGACTCGGTCACCAAGTCGAAGTTCGACAACGTGTACGGCTGCCGCGAGTCGCTGGTCGACGGCATCAAGCGCGCAACCGATGTGATGGTGGCCGGCAAGGTCGCCGTCGTCGCCGGCTTCGGCGAGGTGGGCAAGGGCTCGGCGCAGGCGCTGCGCGGGCTGCTGGCCCAGGTGTGGGTCACCGAGATCGACCCGATCTGCGCGCTGCAGGCGGCGATGGAAGGCTACCGCGTCGTGACCATGGACTACGCCGCCGACAAGGCCGACATCTTCGTCAGCGCGACCGGCAACTTCAGCGTGATCACCCACGAGCACATGAAGCGCATGAAGAACAACGCGATCGTGTGCAACATCGGCCACTTCGACAACGAGATCGACATCGCCAGCCTGAAGCAGTACAAGTGGGAGAACATCAAGCCGCAGGTGGACCATGTCATCTTCCCGGACGGCAAGCGCATCATCATGCTGGCCGAGGGACGCCTCGTGAACCTCGGCTGCGCGACCGGCCATCCGTCCTACGTCATGAGCTCCTCCTTCGCGAACCAGACGCTCGCGCAGATCGAGCTCTTCACGCAGAACGCCAAATATCCGGTGGGCGTGTACATCCTGCCCAAGCAGCTCGACGAGAAAGTCGCGCGGCTGCAGCTCGAGAAGCTGAACGCGCAGCTCACCGAGCTCACCGACGAGCAGGCGCGCTACATCGGCGTGCCGAAAGAGGGTCCCTACAAATCGGACCACTATCGTTACTAGCATGAAGATCGCCGCGATCGGCGCGGGCGGTGTCGGCGGCTACTTCGGAGCCCGCCTGCAGCAGGCCGGCTACGACGTCTCGTTCATCGCGCGCGGCCGGCACCTCGCGGCGATCCGCAAGGAGGGCTTGAGGGTCGATAGCCCGCACGGCAACGCGAAGCTCTCGGTCAAGGTCTACGAGCGGCCGCAGGAGATCGGCCCGGTCGACGTGGTGATGTTCGCGGTCAAGCTCTGGGACACGGCCGAGGCGGCGGAAAGCATCCGTCCGCTGCTCGCGGGCGGCGGCGTGGTGATTCCGTTCCAGAACGGCGTCGAGTCCGTCGCCACGCTGCGCAAGGTGTTCGGCGAGCGGCCGGTGATGGGCGGCGCGGCCTACATCGCGTCGCGCATCTCCGCTCCCGGCGTCATCGAGCACATCGGCCAGATGGCGCGCCTGCAGTTCGGCGCGCTCCTGCCGTCTCAGCGCGCCGCGGCCGAAAGTTTTCTGGCCGCCTGCCGGAAGGCCGGACTCAACGCCGAGCTGGCCGAGGATGTGACGCGGGCGATCTGGGAGAAGTTCGTATTCCTGGTCGCGGTGTCCAGCGCCACTGCCGCGTCGCGTGCGCCGCTCGGCGTCGTGCGCAGCGATCCCGAGCTGCGCTGGCTCTTCGAGCAGGCCATGCGCGAGACCTGGGCCGTCGGGCGAGCGCGCGGGGTGAAGCTCGCGGACGACTTCATTGAGGCGCGCATGCAAGCGCTCGACTCGCTGCCCTACGAGATGAAGGCGTCCATGGCGCACGACCTCGAGGCGGGCGGCAAGCTGGAGGCGCCGTGGCTATGCGGCGCCGTCGCGCGCATGAGCGCCGAGGCCGGCCTCGACGCACCGGTGAACCGCACGATCTACGCGGCGCTCAAGCCCTATCTCAATGGATCTGCGCGCCCGGCTGCTTGACGCCGGGCAGCCCGTCTTCCTCTACGGCACCACGCCGCCCCGGGCCGGATTGCCGCCCGAGCAGGTGTTCAACGCGGCGCAGAAGCTCGGCGAGCGGCTGCGCCGCGCGCCGGTCGACGGCGTCGTGGTCTACGACATCCAGGACGAAAGCGGCCGCAGCACCCAGCCGCGTCCGTTCCCTTTCGTAGGCACGGTCGATCCGCGCACCTATTCGTCGCTCCTGATCGAGCGGACCGGCCTCCCGGCCATCACGTACAAGGCACTCGGCACCCTCGACGAGCGCGGCTGGCAGGCCTGGCTGGTCGAATCCGCGCAGGCCAACCTCCGTCTCGTGTCGGTGGTCGGCCGGCCGACGTCAGGCGTGCGCTACGCGCTTTCGCTTTCGCGCGCCGTTCGCCTTGCCGCGGACCACCCGGCGCGCTTCACGGTCGGGGGGGTGGCGATCGCCGAGCGTCATACCGATGTGCGCAGCGAGTCGGCGCGGCTCCTCGCGAAGGGCGTCGAAGGCTGCAGCTTCTTCATCTCCCAGGCGGTCTACCACGCGCCGCCGACCCAGCGCCTGCTCGCCGATTACCTGCGCGACTGCCGCGGCGCCGGCGTCGAGCCGCGGCGCATCGTGCTCACCTTCGCGCCCTGCGGGCGCGAGAAGACGCTCGCCTTCCTTCGCTGGCTCGGGGTCAACGTCGCCCCGGAGACCGCCCAGTCGATCCTGGGCGCCGCCCGGCCGCTCGAGCGCTCGATCGAGATCTGCCGCGATAACCTGCGGCGTATCCTCGACGGACCGTATGCGGCCGCCATTCCGCTCGGCGTCAACGTGGAGAGCGTCTCGATCAACCGGGAGGAGATCGATGCGACCGTCGAGCTCATCGGCGTGCTGCGCGAGACCCTGAGCGGGCGATGAGAGCCACGCTCTCCGCCCTGGCGCTCGGCACCCTCGTCCTGTTCGGCAGCGAGCTCGCCGGTCTGCGCGTACTGCAGCCGCTGGAGAACCGCCTGCTCGACAGCTTCGTGCGCCGCCAGGCCGCGAAGCTCAAGCCCGATCCGGACATCGTGCTGGTGGCGATCGACGAAAAGAGCCTCGCGGCCATGGAGAAAGAGGCCGGCCGCTGGCCCTGGTCGCGCAGCGTCTACGCCGATCTGGTCGAAGGGCTGGCCGCGCAGAAGCCGCGCGCGATCGTGTTCGACATCGAGTTCGTAGAGGCGGACGAATTCCGGCCGCAGGATGACGCTGCTTTCGCGGAAACCGTGGCGCAGCATCGCAACACGTATTTTCCGCTGCTCCTCCTGCCGGTACCGAGGGAGTCGGATCGCATTCCGATCGTCAAGCTCGCGCCCTACCTTGGGCTTGCGAGCCGGGCGCAAGCCGACCCGCACGCGCGAGCGGGATTGATACCGCCGCGCATCCTGCCACCCGAACAGTGGCGCGCCGGCCTGATCGGCTTCGAAGAGGATGCCGACGGCGTCGGCCGGCGCTATCCGCTGCGCGAAGTCATCGGCGGTTGGCACATCCCCTCGCTTCCGGCACGCGTGGCGACCGATCTCGGCTTTCCCGTGCCCGACGCGCAGGACATCGTGCTCGCGTGGCGAGGCGGCAAGAGCGATTTCCCCGCCATTTCATTCAGCGACCTGTATCAGGACTTCAACAGGCTGAAGCGCACTCGCCCCGCCGACGAGTTCACCGGAAAGATCGTCATCGTGGGCACGAATGCGAGCGGCCTGCACGATCTTCGCGTCACGCCGATCGACAGCCTTTATCCCGGGCCGGAGATGCTCGGCACGGCGATCGAGAACCTGAAGAACGGCCGCTGGATGAGCTATGCGCCGGCAGGGTGGCCGGCCGCGGTCGGGATCGCGCTGCTGTTCCTGCTCTATCTCGCCTTCGCCCGCGGCATCGATGTGCGCACCACCGGCGCCGGGCTGATCGCCGCAAGCGCGTTGCTGCTCTGGACGAGCTGGTTCCTCGTAGGACACCTGCTGCTTTTGCCCGTGCTCACGCCGCTCGTCGCCGGCGGGTCGTTCTATGCCGCAGCCTCCATCGATAACTACCTGCGCGAGCGCAACGCGCGCCGGATGGCGCTCGCGCAGTTCTCGCGCTTCACCAATCCGCACGTCGCACGCCAGCTGGTCGAGCGCGGCGGCATCGACACCGGCCGGCGCGACGTGACGCTGCTTTTCTCCGACATCCGCGGCTTCACCACGCTTTCCGAGACGCGCAGGCCCGAGGAGGTCATCACCCTCCTCAACCGCTATTTCTCGCTCCAGGTCGACGTCGTGTTCCGCCACGGCGGCTCGCTCGACAAGTTCATCGGCGACTGCATCATGGCGATCTGGGGCGCGCCGCTCGACGATCCCGACCACGCGCGCCATGCGGTCGCGTGCGCGCTCGACATGGCCGACACGCTGCGGGCGTTCAAGCGCGAGCTCGGCGCCGAGCACGCGGAGTTCGACGTCGGCATCGGCCTGCACTCGGGTGCCGCGGTGGTCGGGCTCATGGGATCGGAGAAGCGCCTCGAGTACACGGCGATCGGCGACACCGTGAATCTCGCGAGCCGCATCGAGGGGCTGACCAAGGATGCGAAGCGGCGCATCCTCGTTTCGCGCGACACCATGGAACGCTGCGGCGACGCATTTGACTTTGCCGTTGCAGGTTCCTATAAGGTCAAGGGACGCGCGCAAGAAGTCGAGCTCTACGAACCGAAGCGCAAGCAATGAAATGGCTCTTTCCTCTTCTCCTCGTCCCGGCGCTCTGCTGGGCCGAGCCCGCGACGCTGATCCGCGCCACCGAGCTCAAGAAGGCGCCGGCCGTGGACGCCGACACGGTGGCGCAGCTCGCCGCGAACAGCGCGGTGGACGCGCTCGAGCGAAAGGGCGGCTGGACGCGCGTCAAGGCGGCCCAGGGCGAAGGCTGGGTGAAGATGCTGTCGCTGCGCTACGGAGGCCCCGCTGCCGCCAGGCAGGGCGATAGCGGCATCGGCGAGCTCATCAACGTCGCGCGCACCGGCTCGAGCGGCACGCAGGTCACGACCGGCGTGCGCGGCCTGGACGAGCAGCAGCTCGCCATTGCGCAGCCCAATGCCGCCGAGCTCGCCAAGATGAAAGGCTTCGCGGCAAAGCCGGATGCCGCTGCGGCGTTCGCCGCGAAAGGCAAGCTCTCGGCGAAGCCGGTGGAGTATCCGAAGCCATGACGCGCGTGCTCATCGCGCTCGCCGTGGCTGCGCTGGCTGCGCCTGCGCAGGCGCAGTTCAACCTGCGCAATTTCGACGTCAACCGCCTGGTCGATACCGTGAAGAACGTGAGCAAGGCGACGCGCGACATCCCGCAGGACGAGGAGATCGAGATCGGCCGCGACGTGGCGGCGCGCCTGCTCGGCGCGGCGCCGCTGGTCGCCGACCCGCGCCTGCAGCGCTACGTGAACAACGTCGGCCGCTGGCTCGCCTCGCAGACCGAGCGAGCCGACCTGCCGTGGCAGTTCGGCGTGCTCGACGCGCCGCAGCTCAATGCCTTCGCCGTGCCCGGTGGGACGATCTTCGTCACGCGCGGCCTGCTCGACAAGATGACCAGCGAGGCCGAGCTCGCGGGCGTGCTCTCACACGAGATCGTGCACGTGCTGAAGAAGCACCACCTCAAGGCGATCCAGAAAGGCGCGCTCGCGAGCCTCGGCGGCGAGGCCGCGTCGCTCACGTTCAACAACATGAACTCGCAGGCGAAGCAGAAGCTGGTCGCGTTCGGCACCGAGATGTACACGCGCGGCCTCGACAAGGGCGACGAGCTGGAGGCCGACCGCCTGGGCGTGGTGATCGCCGCGCGCGGCGGCTACGACGCCTACGGACTACCGGCGGTGCTGCAGACTCTACAAGGCATGAACGCGCAGGACTCCGCTGTCGCGCTGATGTTCAAGACCCACCCGGCGCCCGGCGAGCGCCTCGATGCGCTCGCGGCGAGCATGCAGCCGACGCTCGACGCCTACTCGGCGCAGCCGCAGCTCCAGGCGCGCTTCGCCGCCGAGGCAAAGCACGCTCAGTAGTTTTCCCGCTGATAGATGAAGCTCTTCGGCTGCGAGCCGTAAACGCCGAAGCCCGCGCGCGCCGTCGGCTTGTCGTCGTATAGCGTGTTGCCATTGCCGTCCGGATCCGCTGCGTCGTTCCACCGCCCGAGCAGGTAGGACTTGCCAGCGGAGGTCGCGGCGACATAGGCGCCGCCGCCGCTGCAGTAGTTGCCCGCGGCGGTCCCGAGGTTGGCCGTGAGGAGCACGGTGCCATTGTTGCCGGCGCCCGGCGCGGTGAGCGACAGCGTGCCCACGCCCGAGCTGAACGTCACGGTGTTCGCCGTCAGCCGCGTCTCGCATGCGGTCAGGTTGGTCGGCGGCGTGAAGTCGAACGCAATGTCGGAGCGCGCGAGCGACGTGCAGTTGTCGAGCGAGTTGGTAACGAAGGTGGCGCCGTTCCAGTATTCGACGCGGATCGGAATCGGCAGCACGATCGCCTCGGGACCGAGTGCGTTGTCCATGCGCAGGCGGCCGAAGCGGACCTCGGTCGTGACGCCCAGGCTCTTGTGGTCGTTGCCCCCGACGCCGTCGACGTCCAGGTCGAGCGTGTTCATCGCCGTGCCGTCCGAGTCGGTCGGCGCGATGCCGAACTGCGCGCCGGCATAGGGCCCGACCGGGTTGTCGGTCGGCGCGGCGCGCAGGATCGCGGTAGTCACGGTGACGCTCGCGACGCCGTTGCTCCAGCTACCCGCCGGGTTGACGCCGGAATCGATGCGCGTAGTAAGGTTGGTTGCGCCGCTGCGCGCACCGACGGACCAGCTACCGAACGTCGTTACGCCGAGCTTCGCGTAGCCACCGTTGTAGTTCTGCGTCGTGTTTCCCTGGGCATTCTGTGCGGTAAGCGTAAAGGCGAGCTGCAGCGGCTCGTCCATGTAGCTGAAGGTCGACGCCGGCGCGCACGCAAGGTCCGAGCGGTTGGCCAGTGTCGCGCCCGAGACGGCGAACTGCTTGGGCCGGAAGCGGCCGATATAGCCGTTGGCGGCGCCCGTGCCGTCCAGTCCGCTGTTGCCGCTGACATTGGCGGTCACATCTCCGAGATAGTTAGCCGTCGACGCCGCGAGGAACACGTTGCCGGCCTCGCTGTAGCGCCAGTCGTTGATTACCGCAGTGCCGCCCGACCATTCCGCGGCGGCGATGCTCGCTCCGCCGCCCGCCCGGCTGATAGCGCCGATCGCCACCCCGGGAAGGCTGGCCGTCGCGCTCAGCGTCGT
>CAYZFN010000166.1:0-9137 GCA_964477695.1 uncultured Enterobacteriaceae bacterium
GGCGAGCGTCAGGACGAGCGCGGTGCCGAACGCGACCAGGGTGCGCAGCGGGATGCGCGTCTCGCCGAACGCCAGGCTGCTGCCGATGTACGCCGCCTCGACCATGCGCTGGTCGACGCCGAAGGCGAGGATCAGGCCGACCTCGATGATCAGCGCGAGCCCGAAGAAGAAGGCGATGCCGCGCACGCCGGCCTCGGCGCCGCGCTTCTCGAACGCCTCGTAGTAGAAGCGGTACACGCCCATGCCGAGGACGAAGAACGGCGGCATCAGCGCGACGCCGGCGAGGATCGGGTCGAGCCCGAACCCGGCGAGCAGATAGGTGCAGTACGCGCCGAGCACCATGATCGCGGGATGCGCGACGTGCGGCACGTCGAGCAGGCCGAACGATACCGACAGCCCCATGCTAACCGCGGCGTAGAAGCCGCCGAGCAGCACGCCGAACAGCACCGCCTCGATCAGCAGGTCGAAAGGGATCATGGCCCTCGGCCGAAAAAAACGGCGCGGGATCGCCGCGCCGTCTTTCGCGCCGTGAAAGCGCTACTTGCCGCCGCGCGCCTTGTCGAACGGCATCACGGCTTCGCCGGTCTTGTACTGCGACGGATAGAGCACCACCTGCTTGCCCACCTCGCGCCATTGCTCGAGGTTCTTGTCGGCGATGCCGCGGAACTGGATCATCAGCATGCGCGACTGCGCCCACTCGCCGTCCTTGTTGTAGCTGATCGGGCCGACGATGGTCTGCATGGTATGCGAGTGCAGGTACTGGGCAAGCTTCTTCTGGTCGAGGCTCTTCGTGCCCTCCACCGCCTGCTCGAGCATCTGCCCCATGGCGTAGCCGAAGGGCGGCAGGTAGAAGCCGAGCGGGTCGACCTTCTCCTCGGCGGCCTTCTTCTGATAGCGCTTGAAGAACTCGTCGATGCCGGGATACTTCACGCCGGGAACGTACGAGTTGTAGTTGACGATGCCGTTCAGCATCGAGCCGAGCGATTCCATGACCGGCGTGAACTGCAGGCCGACCATGCCGCCGCCGAACAGCTTGACGCTCGGGCCGACGCCGATCTCGTTCACGGCGCGCACGATCGCCACCGAGTCGTTCGGGTAGGAGCAGACGAACACCATGTCGGGCTTGGCGGCACGCACGCCGCGGATCAGCGAAGAGAAGTCGGTGGTCGTCGGCGGATAGTTCTGGCTGTAGACGGTCTGCAAGCCGCCCTTCTTGGCGAGCTCCTTGGCGCCGTTCGCGAGGTTCTGGGCGAATTCCTGGTCGGCGGCAAGGAAAGCGATGGTCTTCGCGCCGGACTTCTTGCCCTGCTCGAAGAAGCCCTCGAACCAGCTCTGCGCGTCGGCCGCCGGCAGGTTGTTGAACCACATGTCGTGCTTCACCGTGTGGTTCACCTGGAACGAGAAGTTGCCCATCAGCAGCAGGCCGCGCTGCTTGACGAGCGGCATGATCGGCGCCGTGGGCACCGTGCCGTAGGGCGCGAACAGCAGGTCCACCTTGTCGACGTCGAGCAGCTTGGTATAGATGCCCGGTGTGAGCGCCGGGTTGGTCTGGTCGTCGTAGACGATCAGCTCGACCTTGCGGCCGAGCAGCCCGCCCTTCGCGTTGACGTCCTCGACCCACATGCGGATCGCGACCAGCTCCGCCTTGCCGCCGGCGCCGAGCGAGCCGGTCTGCGGCATGCTCATGCCGATCTTGATCGGCCCCTGCTGCGCAAAGGCCGGGAAAGCTGCAATGCCGAGCGCGGCCAAAACCGCGCGCACCCAATTCCTTCGGGAAACGGTCATGTCCTCCTCCTTGTAGGGTTATTGTAGCCAATCTTCAGAAGGCGAGCGGCGTTGCCGCCCTGCACCTTGTCTTTCCCTGCCCGGGAAAGTTTCAGGCCTTCGGTGAAATCGATGGGGTGCTCCATCCCCATGTCGTACGGGTAGTCGGTGCCGAGCAGGACGTGCTCATCGCCGAAGCGCTCGATCAGGTGCGCCAGCATGCCGCGGTCGAAGGTGATGGTGTCGAAGTAGAACTTCTCGAGGTAGCTGGAGGGCTTGCGCTTGATGCGGCCGCGGCAGTCCGGGCGCGCGCGCCAAGCATGGTCCATGCGTGCCCAGTAGTGCGCGAGATAGCCGCCGGCGTGCGGCAGCACGATCTTCAGCTTCGGATGGCGCTCGAGCATGCCGTCGAAGATCAGATGGCTCGCGGCGACGGTCGTTTCCAGCGGGTTGCCGATCACGTTGTTGAAGTAGTGGTTGGAGAGCCGCTCGCCGTGGCTGAAGCCGATCGGGTGCATGAAGATCACCACGTCCAGCTCCTGCGCCTTGGAAAAAAACTTCTCCAGGTTGAGCCGCTCGTCGGTGAGGTCCATGCCCTTGACGCTCGGATTGATCTCCACGCCGCGCATGCCGAGCGCTTTCACACAGTGGTCCAATTCCTGCACTGCCAGATCGGCGTCTTGCAAGGGCACCGTGCCCATCGGCACGAAGCGGTCGGGATGCCGGGCGCCGATCTCGGCGAGGCGCTCGTTCAGCGCGCGCGCGAGCTCCTGTCCCATCCACGGGTCGGTCCAGTAATAGGTCTGGTGCGGCGCCGGCGACACGGCCTGGACGTCGATGCCCATCCGGTCCATCTCCTTCAGCCGCACCTCGATGTCCGACAGCTTGGCGGCGCGATCCCGGCCCTGCTTCGCATTGGTCTCGCGCGTCAGCTCGTTGGAGAACTTGACGAGATAGTCCGCCTCGGGCGGCACCTTGCCGGCGACGCGCGCGGCGACTTCGGTGTTGAGGTAATGGCAATGGATGTCAACGCGCAGGCTGCCTTTCCTCTTTGTCTTGACTACTGCGCGGGAGCCGCTAGACGCGGGGGCACAGCTATACATCATGGTGCGTTATTTCCTTTCTCGTGTCGGCGCGAAAACCGATCGCGCGTTAGGTGGCATATCGAGAATTCGAATGGCTCTGCTGGGTTGGTCCATCTCCGCTTTCGGCAACGCGCCATTGCTGACTACTGGCCTTGGCGTCTCAGGCGTACTATTGCTGACGGCCGTCGCCGTTGTATTGCACAAGCAAATCGCACGTAGCATAGAAAGGCTCGGAGTACGCGGTTGGAAACGCTCATAGCCGTGGTCGGCTTCTTGGTCATTCTGGTGATCGCCGGTATCGCCCTCGATGCCGCGCGACGCGCCAATAGAAACCGTTAAGTCCCTAAAAAACCCCCAGATGTTGGGTAATCAGCGCCTCGTTGCCGCGCACGGCATCGACCGGGCCGGAGAAGGCGACGCGGCCGGTGTTCAAGATGACGACGTCGTCGGCGAGGCTGAAGGCAAGCTGGATGTTCTGCTCGACCAGCACGATCGACTGGCCTTCGCTTTTCAGGCGCGCGATGGTGCGGCCGACCTCGGCGACGATGAGCGGCGCGAGGCCCTCGGAGGGCTCGTCCATGAGCAGCACGCTCGGGTTGCCCATCAGCGCGCGGCCGATGGCGAGCATCTGCTGCTCGCCACCGGAGAGCGAGCCGGCGTCCTGCCCCGCCCTTTCCTTGAGCCTCGGAAACAGATCGAAAACCTTGTCGAGCGTCCAGGCCGAGCGCTTCTGGAACGCGACGACCAGGTTCTCGCGGACCGTAAGGCGGGGAAACACGCGCCGGCCCTGCGGCACGAGGGCGATGCCCTTGCGCGAGATCGCCTCGGGCGAAAGTCGCTCGAGCGGCCTGCCGAACAGCCGCACCGAGCCCGAGCGCGGCGGCAGGAAGCCGATCACGGTGTTCATGCAGGTCGTCTTGCCCGCGCCGTTTCGTCCGAGCAACGCCAGCACACGACCCTCGCCGAGGGTGAACGAGACGCCGTGCAGGACGTGGCTTTCCCCGTAAAGGGACTCGATATCCTGCAGAGCGAGCGCGTCAGTGGCCAAGGTACACCTCGCGCGTCTTCGGATCGGCCACCACCTCGGCGCGCGTGCCTTCGACGATGACCCGCCCGTAGTGCAGCACCGTGATGCGCTCGGCCATATCGAGCGCCGTATCCATGTCGTGCTCGATCATGACCACGGTCACGTCGCGCGGCACTCCGTTGATCAGCGCCTTGACCGAGACGCGCTCCTCGCGCGAAAGCCCGGCCAGCGGCTCGTCGAGCAGCAGCAGCTTCGGCTTCTGTGCCAGCGCCATGGCGATCTCGACGCGGCGCTTGTCGCCGTAAGCCACCTCCGACACCGGGCGGCGCGCGAGATGCTCGAGCCCTACTCGCTTCAGCACCTCGCGTGCGCGATCGTAGATGTCTGCGGGTATGCGCGCGAACGCGTTCCACCGCTCGCCCGCAAGGCCGAGCAGCGAGAGCGCGATGTTGTGCTCCAGCGTGTCGCGCAGGAAGAGCGTGATGATCTGGTAGGTGCGGCCCAATCCCCGGTGCACGCGGCGGTGCGTCGCATAGCGGGTGACGTTCTCGCCGAACAGCGCGATCGTTCCGCCGTCCGCGCGAAGGTCGCCGGTGATGAGGTTGAAGAGCGTGGTCTTCCCGGCGCCGTTCGGGCCGATGATCAGGCGCCGCTCGCCCGCCGCGACCTCGAGCGAGACGTCGTTGATCGCGGGCAGGCCGCCGAACGCCTTGTTCAAGCCCTGGATGCGAAGCGCCGCCACAGCCTTTTGGCCCCGGGCACGACGCCCTCGGGCATGAAGATGACGATGAGCACGAAGACGAAGCCGAGCAGCATGTTCCAGCGCTCGATGTACGCCGACACGTAATTCTTGAGCAGCATGACGATGGCCGCGCCCACCAGCGGCCCGGCGAGCGTGCCCGAGCCGCCGGCGATCACTGCCAGCAGTCCCTCGGCCGAGTTGCTGAGCGAGAGCGACACCGGGTGGATGTACTTGTGGTAATAGACGAACAGCAGCCCGGAGACCGCGCCCCAGAAGCCGGAGTAGACGAAGGCGATCCAGCGGATCAGCCATACGTCGTAGCCGAGCGCGCTCATGCGGCGCGGCTGGTCGCGCGTGCCGCGCAATGCCGCGCCGAACGGCGAGGCGACGAAGCGCGCCATCATCCACACCGCCACCGCGCCGATCAGCAGGACGAAGTAATAGAACGACGTCGCGTTGTCCAGGTTCACGCCGAACGGGGCCGGCCGCACGAGGCCGCGCAGCCCGTTGTCGCCGTCGGTCATCGACACCCAGCGGTACGCCGTGCCCCACAACACCTGCGAGAGGGCGAGCGTCAGCATGAGGAAGCCGAGCCCCGTGGCGCGCAGCGCGATCAGGCCGAACGCGCACGCCATGAGCGTCGTGCCGAGCAGGGCGAGCGGCGCGCTCACCCAGTGCGCGAGATGCAGCTTGAGATAGAGCAGCGCCGAAAGATAGGCCGCGACGCCAAGGTACGCGGCGTGGCCGAGCGTCGCCAGGCCGCCGTAGCCGAGCAGCAGGTTGATGCTCGCGGCGAACACAGCGAAGATGATGATCTGGCTCGCGAGGTTGACGTAGTACTCCCCCGAGACGAGAGGCAACGCGGCCAGAGCCAGCAAAACGGCTATTGTGAAAATCCTTCCCGTCACGCGGCGAACTTGCCGAACAGGCCGCGCGGCCGGAAGGCGATCACCAGGATCATCGGCAGGAAGAGGATGACGTATGCGAGGTCGGGCAGCAGCGCGACGCCGAAGGTGTAGACGAAGCCGGTGATGAACGCGCCGGCGAAAGCGCCGAGCAGGCTGCCCACGCCGCCGAGGATCACGACGATGAGGGCGAGCGGCAGCATGTCGGCGTCGAGGCCGGGATAGGCCGACATGATCGGCCCGCCGATCACCCCGCCCGCGCCCGCCAGTGCGGCCCCCAGGCAGAACACGGTCGTGAAAAGGCGCGACACCGGGATGCCGACCGCGCGCGCCATCTCGGGGTCGTCCACGCCGGCGCGGATCATCGCCCCGAGCCTGGTTCTTTCCATCAACAGGAACAAAACCAGGGCCACCACGACGGCGATGGCCACTACCGCGAGGCGATAGGCCGGGAAGACGAAGCCGGCGAGCCGCACCGGCATCTGCAGCGAAGGCGGCGTCGCGAGCGGGATCGGATCGCCCCCCCAGGTGAGCAGGCACGCGTCGGCGATGATGAAGGACACGCCGAGCGTGACCAGCACCTGCGAGAGCACGTTGCCGCCGAGCTTGCGCAGGATGAAGCGCTCGAGCAGCCCGCCGAACAGCGCCACGGCCAGGCCGGCAGCCAGGGCGCCAAGCCACAGGTTCGGCACATAGCGCATCACCGTGACGCCGAGGTAGGCGCCGAGCATGAACAGCCCGCCGTGCGTCAGGTTGGCGATGCGCATCAGCCCGAAGATGAGCGAGAAGCCGGCGGCCAGGAGGACCAGCAGCCCTCCCAGCGCCAGGCTGTTGAGCGTCTGGATCGCCCAGTATTGCAGGGTCAGCTCTCGAGGTTCTTCGCCGGCGGATAGTCGCGCGAATACGGCGGGTTCTTCAGGTACTCCTCGGGCTTGTAGGTCCAGAACTGGCTGACGTTGGGATAGGTATGGATCACCGAGTTCACCAGCCGGCCTTCCTTGCGCGTCACCTTGCGGATATAGACGTTGCCGACCACGTTGCCGTACTGGTCGAAAGACACCGGGCCGCGGCAGGTGTCGACCTTGATGGCGCGCACCGCCTTCATGAACGCCGGCTTGTCCTCGATCCTGCCCTGGATCTTCTGCAGCGTCGCCTCGAGCACCGCCGCCTCGGTGTAGGTCGCGGCGGCGTAGAAGCCGGGATCGTACTTCCACGCGTTGCGGAAATCGGCGGCGAACTTGCGGTTGATCGGGTTGTCGATCTCCGCGGAGTACCAGCAGGCGGTAACGATGCCGACCGCCTCGTCGCCCATGTTGCGCAGCACCGCCTCGTCGAGCGCCGTCATGCCGCCGACGGGCGCGATCTTGCCCCTCAGCCCGTACTCGTTGAACTGGCGCAGGTAGCGGAAGCCGTTCGAGCCGGCGAAGCCGAGGTAGATCGCGTCGGCCTTGCTGTTGAGCTGTGCGAGATAGCTGCCGTAGTCGGGCACGGTGAGCGGCGGAAAGGTCTTCTGCACGATCTTGCCGCCGAGCTCCTCGAAAACGCGCTGGAAGCCGGCCGTCATCTCGTGGCCGTAGGCGATATCGTCGGCGATCGCCACCATGCGCCGGTAGCCGAGCTGCTTGTAGCAGTAGTCGGCCATCGGGTGCGCGCACTGCGAGGCGGTCGAGGTGCCGCGTGTGAACCAGGGGTTGGGTTTCCGCTGCGTCATGTCGTCCGCGGCGGCCACCGACAGCGTGAGGAGCTGCGCCTGGCGGATGTAGTCGTCCGCGGCGAGCGCGGAGGCCGTATCGAGCGGCCCGATCATGACGTGGATCTTGTCGCGCTCGACGAGCTCCTGGATCTTGGTGCGCGCCTGCGCCGGCACGCCGCCCGAGTCGGCGACCACCAGCTCGACCTTGCGCCCCGCCATCTGGTAATTGCGCTCCCTCAGGTATTGCTCGAGCGCGCGCTCCATGTCGATGCCGCCCGAGGCGAGCGGGCCGGTCTTGACCGTCACCAGTCCCACCTTGATCGGCCCGGCCTGCGCCTTGACCGAAAACGGCGCGCCAAGAGCGGAAAGGCCGGCGGCCTGGATGAACCTTCTACGGCTGAAGCTCATGTTTCGTCTCCTTTAGCTTTTCGAAGAGCTGCTCGTTCGTGATCACCCAGCCGAGGCAGCGGGCCACGTTCTGAAGGCCGAGCACATGCAGGTCGTCGCCGTACATGCTCGCCACGCAGTCGGACAGGACGACCACCCGATAGTCGAAGTTGAAGGCGGTGAAGGACGTGTTCAGCACGCACGTGTTGGTGTTGATGCCCATCAGCACCACGTTCTTCGCGCCCAGCGTATCGAGCAGTAAGCGCAGGTCCGTGCCGTAGAAGCAGTCGAGGCGCTTCTTGTTGTTGATCACGTAGTCGCCCTGCCGGTAGAGCTCCGGGATGATCTCCGTGCCGGGCGAGCCCTCGATGTTGTGCTCGCGCACCGTGCTCTTGCGGCCGGGCGTCAGGCGATCGGTCTCGGCCTGCGCGGCATGCAGCGCTTTCCAGAAAGGGTTGGTCATGCCTTCGCTGCCGAGCCCTGGCAGCCTTCTATAGACCAGGACGACGTGGATGACCGGCACCTTGATACTGCGCGCGTAATCGAGGGCGCGCTTCGCGTTCGCAATGACCCGCTGCGCGTCCTCGGGCTTCGCCGGCATCGTCGCTACGTCCATGTCGAGGTGGCCGCGATGCATGTCGATGGTGACGATCGCCGTCTCGCGCGGCTTGAGCGTCAGCTCCTGGTAGAGCCCGGACATCAGGCTCGAGCGGTCGACGAGGGATACGTTACCCATGTCAGTGCGCCGGCGCGCCCGGTTGCTTCAAGGGATGAGCGGCAGAGAAGGCTTCCAGCTTCATGCACTCCTCATAGATTCGCATCACGGTCGGCACGCTCGAGACATCGCACTTGAAGTAGCCGATCGCGCCGATCACCTGCCCGGCCGTGCAGATGTCGGCGATCGTCGGCGAGTTGCCGTGGCAGAAGCGCCCGGTCTCCTTTTCGTTCTTCAGGTGCACCTCGATCGCCTGCAGCGCGTTCAGCGTCCAGTGCTGCAGCCACTTGTTGCGCGCCGGCTCGTCTAGCTTGAGCTCCTTCTCCATGTAGGTGCGGATCCTGGGCACGACCAGCGGGTGCCCATCGGCCGCGGCGATGAGCGCGAGGCCGCGCACTCTCGCCCGGCCGCGCGGATCCTTCGGCAGGAGGGCCGGCTGCGGCCGGGTCTCCTCGAGGTACTCGAGGATGGCGAGCGACTGGAAGAGCGGCGGGCCGCCCTCGTCGAGGACGAGCGACGGCACGACCGCCTGCGGGTTGACCGCGACGTAGTCCTTGTCGTGCTGCCGGCCCTTCAGCAGGTCGATCGAGATTTCCTCGCTCTTTATGCCTTTGAGCGCCATTGCGACCTTGACGCGATAGGTGGCGAGCGAGCGCCAGAACCCGTAGAGCTTCATGGGATCACCGGAAGTAGGACGTAGGAATTGGCAAGGTGCAGCGTGGTGCGGCCGCCGAACAGGCTCGCCGGCCGATCGCGCGGATCGTCGTGCAGGAACGGCCCGCAGCCGCGCAGCTCGTTCTTGAAGTTGGAGAGCCGCGC
>CAYZFN010000167.1:0-19541 GCA_964477695.1 uncultured Enterobacteriaceae bacterium
CCGGCGCCGCGGTCGAAGAGCTTCTCGATCTGCGCGCGCTGCAGGTCGCTGCGCGGCGAAAGCGCGAGCGTCATGGCGAAGCCGCCCTGCGAGCGGATGTCGCTCTCGATCTTTTCGAGCGGCGCGGCGTCGTTCGCCGGCAGCACGTAGACGCCGTCGCGCAGCACCGCGCAACCGGTGTCCCTGAGCGCGCGCCACAGGCGCATGCGCAGCGTCGAGTTGCGCGTGGGGAGGCTCAGCACCAGGGCGGCAAAGGTGTTCATCCGTTATAAGTATCACAAATAAGTGATCAAAGAAACGTCATCCTATTGACCCGCCCCCGGCCACGGCCTAGCGTACCGGCTGTAGGGATACCCTCCCTAGCCGGGTCCGAAGGCAGACACCCGGTCCGAAAGGACGCTCCGTCCCAAGCGCTGCTCCGCTCCCTCGGACAGGGAAGGAGAAGCCATGAGCAGCAAACCCCGCTACCACCTGAAGCAGATCCAGTGCCGTCCGTGGACCCTGAGCGGCCTCTCGCTCAAGCTGATCGAGAGCCACTACGAGAACAACTACGGCGGCGCGATGCGGCGCCTGAACGCCATCGCCGAGCAGCTCGAGTCGCTCGATCTCGCGAACACGCCCGGTCATGTGCTCGCCGGGCTGAAGCGCGAGGAGCTCGTCGCGCTCAACTCGACGCTGCTGCACGAGCTTTACTTCGCGAGCCTCGGCGGGGACGGCAAGCCGACGAAAGCGATGGCGGAGATCCTCGCGCGCGACTTCGGCTCGCTCGAGCGCTGGCGCGCCGAGTTCCGGGCCATGGGCTACGCGCTCGGCGGCGGCTCGGGCTGGGTGGTGCTCTGCTACGTGCCGCGCGACGGACGCCTGATCAACCAGTACGCCTCGGAGCACTCGCAGTCGGTCGCGAGCGGCGTGCCGATCCTCGCGCTCGACATGTACGAGCACGCCTACCACATCGACTTCGGCGCCAACGCCAGGGCGTACGTCGACACCTTCTTCCGCAACCTCGACTGGCCGGCGCTCGAGACGCGCTACGAAGACGCGCGCAAGGTCGCGCCGCCGCGGCCGCTGGTGCAGCCCGAGTTCGGCGAGCTGCCGGCCATGGACGTGGAGGACGTGAAGGCGATGCTCGCCGCCGGCGAGCCGGTGCAGGTGATCGACTGCCGGCCGCGTCACTTCGTCACCCGCCAGCAGGAGATTGCGGAAAACATCCCCTGGCGCGACCCCGAGCAGCTCCAGGACTGGATCGGCCAGCTCTCCAAGTCCGAGCCGGTGGTCGTCTACTGCGCCTACGGCTTCCACGTCGGCTGCGGGACGGCCGTCAAGCTGCGCGAGGCGGGCTTCGACGCGCGCTACATGAACAGCGGCCACATGGGCTGGAAGGCGATCGGCGCGCCGGTGCAGCTCAAGGTGACGCCGTGAGCGCGCTTCACGTCGTCGACTTCCACAGCCATCTCGTCGACTCGGCCTCGGCCAAAGCGGTGATTCCGTCGCTCGAGGAAGCGGGCGTTGCGGCACGAGTGATCAGTGCGCCGCCCGAATTCCACAAGAACCTTGCAGGCATCAACGATTCGATCGCCGAGCTGGTGGATGCCCATCCGCGCCGCCTCTACGGCCTGGCCACCGTCGATGCCTACGCGGGAGAGGCAGCGGCGGCGGAGCTCGAGCGGTCGGTGCAGCAGCTCGGCCTGCGCGGCGTGTTCATGGAAAGCGCGAAGGGAGAGCTCCTGCCCGACGCGCCCGAAGCACGGCCCATGCTCGCCGCCGCTGCCGAGCTGGGCGTGCCGGTGCTCCTGCACCCGGTCGCCGATCCGCAGCTCGCCGGCCGCTTGCGCAGGTTCGGGCGCCTGGGCGGGCGCCTTACGCGCAGCACCATCAATTCGGCGGCGCTGGTCGCACTGGTGGCCGGGGGAGTCTTCGACGAGCTGCCCGGGCTGCGCGTCGTCGTTACCGCGCTCGCCTTCGGCGGTCTGCTGCTCGCCGCGGAAAGCGCCGAGCGCGCGAAGCTGCGTCAGGTGTACATCGACACGACCGGCATGAACCCGATCGCGATCCGTGGCTCGATCGAGATCCTCGGCGCGGACCATGTCCTCACCGGCACCGACTGGCCCGTGGTGCAGGAGAAGGGCCTGCCGGCGACGCTCGAGGCGATGTTCGACCGGCTCGGGCTCGATGCGGACGCGCGACGCAACGTCGCCGGTGAGAACGCGCTGCGGCTGCTGCAGGCGTCGTGACGATCCTGCTCTCCCGTCAGGACGTCGAGCGGCTGCTGACGCCGGAGGAGTGCATGGCGGCGGTCGAGGACGCCTTCCGGCGCCTGGCGGAAGGCGGGGTGCCTGCGCCCGGCATCCTCGCCATGCACGCGAGCGACGGCAGCTTCCACGTGAAGGCGGGGCTGCTCGAGCTCGACCGGACGTATTTCGCCGCGAAGCTGAACGCCAACTTTCCGCGCAACGGTGCGCGGCACGGCCTGCCGACGATCCAGGGAGCAGTGATCCTCTGCGACGCCGGCAATGGAGCGCCGCTCGCCATCATGGATTCGATCTCGATCACCGCGCTGCGCACGGCGGCGGCTACTGCGGTGGCGATCCGGTATCTGGCGCGAAAGGAGTGCGAAACCGTGCTCGTGTGCGGCTGCGGCGGCCAGGCAGCGGCACAACTACGCGCGCTCGTTCGCGTGCGCACGCCCCGGTGCGTGCTCGCCTACGATCTGGACGCTGCACGCGCCGCCGCGTTCGCCGCGGCGATGCAGGCCGAGCTCGGTGTCCCGGCCGAGGCGGCACCGCGACTGGCAGAAGCGGTGGCGGCTAGCGCCATCGTCGTCACCTGCACAACGGCGCGGCGCTTCTTCATCACGCGCGAAATGGTTCGGCCCGGCACCTTCATCGCCGCGGTTGGCGCCGATCACGAGGAGAAGCAGGAGATCGAGCCGCGCCTGCTCGCGGAAGCCAAGGTCGTCACCGACCTCACGGAGCAAGCCGCGCGGATCGGCGACCTGCACCACGCTATCGCCGAGGGCGTGATGACGAAGGATTCCGTGCACGCGGAGCTCGCCGAGATCGTCGCCGGGCGGAAGAGCGGCCGCGTTCGCGATGCCGAGACGATCGTCTTCGACTCGACCGGCACCGGGCTGCACGATGTCGCCGCCGCGATCGCGGTCTATCGGAAGGCGGTGGACGCTCAGGCGGGCCGGCGCTTCGCGCTGTCGGAAACAGGACCCGCCTGAGATTGTCTTGCTATCTATTTCTTGTCGGAGTGGCTGCCGCCGCTCGCCGCTTCCTCCGACTTCTCGGCGGCGGAAAATTCCTGTTTCGACAGCTTGCCATCCTTGTTCTTGTCGAACTTGCTGAAGTCCTTCTCATGCTCCGAGCCCTTCGCTTCCGCGCGCGAGATCGAGCCGTCGTGGTTCTTGTCGAGCTTGTTGAACTCCTGCTGCTCTTCGCTGGTCGCGCCCGAGCTCGCCGGGCTCTTGCTGCTCTTGTCGGCCGCGCCGGCCGGTATCGCGACGGCGAAGGAAGCGGCGAGCGCTGCGGCGATGAGATATCTCGAGTCCATGGTCGCTCCTTTGAAGGAAGATAAGGAAACCGAGCAAGAAACATGCGCCCATCGCCACAGGTTTCCGTAAGCCTCCCGTATTCGCTGCGGCAGCTCGTCGCCTATATGACGAAGCTCGGCAGCATCGGCTTCGGCGGTCCGGTCGCGCTTTGCGGCTACATGCATCGCGACCTCGTCGAAGAGCGGCGCTGGATCTCGGAGGGCGACTACAAGGAAGGCCTGACGCTCGCGCAGCTCATGCCCGGGCCGCTCGCGGCGCAGCTCGCGATCTATCTCGGCTACGTGCATTACGGCGTGGCGGGGGCGACGCTCGCCGGCGTGGCGTTCGTCCTGCCGTCGTTCCTCATGGTCGTGGCGCTCGGCATGGCGTATGTCGCCTACGGCGGGCTGGCATGGATGCAGGCCGTGTTCTACGGCGTGGGCGCGGCGGTCATCGGCATCATCGCCATCAGCGCCTACAAGCTCACCGCCAAGAGCATCGGCAAGGACTGGCTGCTCTGGGCGATCTACGCCGTGGCGGTCGCGGCGACCATCGCGACCGAGAGCGAGTTCGCGTGGCTGTTCCTGGTTTCCGGCGTCGTCGTCTGGCTCGTCAGGGCGCCGCCGAAGGGATTCGGCTCCGGGGTCGCGGGGTTCGCGCTGGCGGCCGACCTGCCGACCGCTTCGACGGTCGCCGCGGTGACGGACTGGACGGTGCTCGGGCAGATCGCGCTGTTCTTCGCGGAAGCCGGCGCCTTCGTGTTCGGCAGCGGTCTCGCCATCGTGCCTTTCCTGTACGGCGGTGTTGTGAACGAGCACCACTGGCTGAACGAGCGGCAGTTCATCGACGCGGTGGCGGTGGCGATGATCACGCCCGGGCCGGTGGTGATCACGGTAGGCTTCATCGGCTACCTCGTGGCCGGGGTGGCCGGCGCCGCGGTCGCGGCGCTGGCGACATTCCTGCCGTGCTATCTCTTCACGATCATTCCGGCCCCGTATTTCAGGAAGCACGGCAAGCGCCCGGCAATCGTCGCCTTCGTCGACGGCGTGACGGCCGCAGCGATCGGCACCATCACCGGCGCGGTCGTGGTTCTCGGCAAACGATCGATCGTCGACCTCCCGACGCTCGCCATCGCGCTGGTCGCGCTGTTGCTTATCTGGAAGGTGAAGAAGCTGCCGGAGCCACTCATCGTCGCGGCCGCCGCCGCGGTCGGTCTCATGGTGCATACATGAACGCAATTTCGGTTTCCCAGCTGCAGGTGTCCCATTCCGGAAGCATCAGGCCGCTGGTCCTGGATGTGCGCCGCCGGCAGGCGTTCCGCCAGGCGGGCGATTCGATCGCCGGCGCACTGCGCCGCGATCCTGAAACGGTGAGCGAGTGGGCCAGGACCTTGCCCGGCGCTGCGCAGGTCGTCGTCTATTGCGTGCACGGGCACGAGGTCAGCCAGGGCGTCGCGCGGGCGCTTGCCGGAAGCGGAATACAGGCCCGGTATCTCGCCGGCGGGATCGAGGCGTGGAAAGCGAGTCGAGGTGCTCTCGATCGCAAGCCCAGAGCAGCCAGCACGTGCTGGGTGACGCGCGAGCGGCCGAAGATCGACCGCATCGCCTGTCCATGGCTTGTCGCGCGCTTCGTCGATCGCGAGGCGGAGTTCCTCTATGTGCCCACGAAGGATGTGCGCGGCACTGCGGAAGCTCGCGAGGCCGTGCCGTACGACGTTCCCGACGTTCATTTCACGCATCGCGGCGAGCTCTGCAGCTTCGACGCCTTTCTCGAGCACTACGGCCTTGGCAGCGACCCGGCGCTCGCCCGACTGGCGCTGATCGTGCGTGGCGCCGATACGGCGAAGCTCGAGCTAGCGGCGCAGGCGCCGGGCCTCGCGGCGGTGTCGCTCGGGCTGTCGCGAATCTTTCATGATGACCATGAAATGCTGAAGCACGGTATGGTTCTGTACGACGCGTTGTACGCCTGGTGCAAGGACGGCCAGGACGAGGTGCATACCTGGAAGCCGGAGAGCTATCGCTAGGAACGCGCGGGGAAGGAGGGGATCGAAGGGAGCACCGCTACCTTACAGGAGACCTGCGATGATCCGAACCGCCACAACCTTCCTGCTATGCCTCGCGTGCTCTTTCGCGCTCGCTGCGGGCGCGAAGATCGATTCCGCCACGATCGAGCAGATCACCGGGACGAAGGGCACGTACAACGCGAAGGAGAACGTGTTCAAGGTGAGCTCGCCGCGCTCCGACCTGAAGGCGCAGGTCGACGGCTGGGCGATGCCGCCTTTCATGGGCCTGACTTCGTACGCCGCGTTCACGCCGGCCAAGGGCAACCAGCTCATGGTGATGGGCGACACGGTGCTGCTTCAGGACGAGGTGAACCCGGCGATGAGCGCCGCGTTCGATTCCGGCCTCGAGGTCACCGCGTTGCACAACCATTTCTTCTTCGACGAGCCGAAGATCTATTTCATGCACATCGGCGGAACGGGCGAAGCGCGCAAGCTCGCCACCGGCGTGAAAGCCATCTGGGACAAGATCAAGGAGGTGCGTGCGGCGAGCCCTGAGCCGGCCGGGCGATTCGCCGGCGATCTCATCCCGAGCCCGAGCACCATCAGCGCTGCGCCGCTGCAGAAGATCCTCGGCACGCAGGGGCAGGCGAACAACGGCATGTTCAAGGCCGTCTGGGGCCTGAGCGCGCAGATGCACGGCGTTTCCTTCGGCAACGAGATGGGCCTCAACACCTGGGCGGCGTTCGCCGGAGCGGACGACAACGCCGTGGTCGACGGCGATTTCGCCATGCACGAGCACGAGCTGCAGCCGGTGCTGCGCGCCATGCGCAAGGAAGGCATCAACGTCGTGGCGATTCATTCGCACATGAGCGGCGAGCGGCCGAAAATCCTGTTCATGCACTACTGGGGACGCGGCAAGGCCGCGGATCTCGCCCAGTCGCTGAAGAACGTGCTCGCGGTGCAGCACGGTGGCTGATCCGGCGCTGTTCAAGGGCCGCGCGGTGATGCTCACCGGTGCGGCGGGCAACCTAGGCCGCGCCGTGGCCGAGCTCTTCGCCGCTCGCGGCGCCAGCCTCGTCCTCCTCGACCGCCGCACCGCAGCCGCACCGGACAAGGGACCGCATCTGTGCATCGCCGTCGATCTGCTCGATCCGGAGAGCGTGCGCTCGGCGGCCGCCCACGCGATCGAGCGCTTCCGGCGCATCGACGTGCTCTGCAACCTCGCCGGCGCGTTCCGCATGGGCCCGCCGGTGCACGAGACGTCGACCGAGGACTGGAATTTCCTGCTCGACGTCAACGCCCGCACGATCCTGCACACCGCGAAAGCCGTCGTGCCGCACATGCTCGCCGCCGGCGGCGGCAGGATCGTCAACGTCGCCGCCTATGCCGCGCAGAAGGGCGTGGCGGGCATGGGCGCCTACGTGGCGGCGAAGAGCGCGGTCGTTCGCCTTACCGAGAGCCTGGCGGCCGAGCTGCGCGAGCGCAACATCAACGTCAACTGCGTGCTGCCGACGATCATCGACACGCCCGAGAATCGCGCCGCCATGCCGGGCGCCGATCCGCGGCGCTGGGTCGCGCCGCACGATCTCGCGGAAGTGATCGCCTTCCTCGCCTCGGACGCAGCCCGGGCGATCCACGGCGCGGCGCTGCCGGTCAGCGGATTGAGCTAACCTAGCCGCCATGTCCTTCGCGCTTCGCTCCGTCCTGCAGATGCTGGTGATGAGCGCCATCGTCACCACGGCGCTGTTCGTCCCGCTGGGCACGCTGCTCGCGCTCGTCTGCTTCGCCCTTTTCCGCGTCGGCGTGCTCGATTTCGTGACCTTCGGCGGCTTCCTCAACGCGGGCGAGGGCGTCGCCGCGTGGTGGGTGATCTTCTTTCTGCCCGCGCTGGTCTATTCCGCCTACGTCATGCCCTGGCATGCCAGGGGCTCATGAGCGGCGTGCCGTGACCTCGATCTCCAGGCGAATGCGCGGATCGGCGACGCCGGCCGAGATCATGGTCGCCGCCGGGCGGATGTCGCCGAGGTACTTGCGCATCACCGGCCAGCAGGGCGCGAAGTCGGCGGCGCTGGGAACGATGTAGGTGACGCGCACGATGTCGGCGAGGCTCGCCCCCGCCTCGGCGAGCGCCGCGGCGATGTTGCGGAAGCACTGCTCGGCCTGCTCGACCACGTCGCTCGAGATGCGCATGGTCGCGTAGTCGAAGCCGGTCGTCCCGGAGACGAAGATCCACTCGCCGTCGACCACGGCGCGCGAGTAGCCGATGTCCCGCTCGAAGCTCGAGCCCGAGCTGATGCGCTTCCTAGCCATGGAACGCGCTTTCCCGTCGCGGCATCGAATGGACCATGCGCAACGATACGCTGGAGGAAAGCCCGTGAACATGCCCGTGGAAGCCCTGGTCGATCCCCTTGCCGAGCACGCGCGCGCCATGATCGCGCACCTGGGCGAGGATCCGGCGCGCGCCGGGCTCGTCGAGACGCCGCATCGCTTCGCCCGGGCCATGCGCTTTCTCACGGGCGGCTACGAAGCCGAGCCGGAAGAGGCGGTCGGCGGCGGAATCTTCCCGGCCGAGGGCGAAGGAATGGTGCTCGTTCGCGACGTCGAGTTCCATTCGCTGTGCGAGCATCATCTCCTGCCGTTCTTCGGGCGTATGCACGTCGCCTACCTGCCGGGCCGGAAGATCATCGGGCTGTCCAAGATTCCCCGCCTGGTCGACCTCTACGCGCGCCGCCTGCAGGTCCAGGAGCGCATCACCGAGCAGGTGGCCGACGCGCTGATCCGGCTTCTCGAACCGAAAGGCGTGCTCGTGCTCGCCGAGGCGCGGCACCTGTGCATGGCGATGCGCGGCGTCGAGAAGCAGCACTCGAGCACCGCCACTCGCGCGCTGCGCGGGGTCTACGCGCACGATGCGGCCGCCCGGCAGGATGTGCTCGCGTCGATCAGGGAGCGCTGACGCGGTGTATCGTAGGGGCCTGGAGGAAATGCCATGCCCGTGAAGGTCAGAATCGCTCCCAACAACCCGGTGTTCGATCTGCCGGTCATCGTCGCCATCGAGGAAGGGCTGTTCGCCGAGGCCGGCCTCGACGTGAGCTTCACCGCCACCTACGAGGACCGCGAGCGCGACACCGCCGGCAAGCCGGTGTTCGAGCGCCTGAAGGAAGAGCTCTTCGAGTGCGGCTCGGCCGACAGCTACAACGTGTGCGAGTGGGCGAGCATCGATCGCCTCGAGCGCGGCACGCGCGGCGGCAAGCTCGCGGCGCTGCGCGCGGCCGTGGCCGCGCAGGCGATCGTCACCTTCGACGAGCGCCTGCAGACCCCGCGCGACATGGCCGACGTGCCGGTCGTGGTGCAGGAGCTCACCGGCTCGCACTACACCACGTTGCAGATGCTCGAGAGCGCGCTCGGCCGCGAGCACGTGAAGATCCAGCAGGGCGGGCTGCCGCAGCGCCGCTGGGCCGGCCTGAAGGACGGCAGCTACCGTGCCGTCACGATCATGGAGCCCTTCATCAGCCTGGCGCTGAAGGAAGGCGCGCACATCATCGCCGCGTCGTTCTACCGCGGCGGGGAAGTGGTGGCCGCCGATCTCACGCCCGAGCAGCGCAAGAGCTACTACGACGCGGAGAACCTGGCGGTCGACCGGATCAACGCCGACTTCTACAAGTACGCCCATCATGTCACCGCGCATGCGAAGGGCGCGCTTGCGCCGAACGAGCTGCTGCGCGCCTTCGTGCATTACAAGCACGTCGACTACTACGATGCGGAGCTCTTCAACCGCGCCTACGAGTGGATGAAGGCGCGCGGCATGACCGAGGGGCAGAGCCAGCACGGCGCGCTTGTGGTCGGCTAGACTGGTCGCGCACTTTTCCGGAGGAGGGGATATGAGACCGATCGGGTTGGCGTTCGTCCTCGCGCTCGGCTTCTGCACGAGCGGCCTCGCGCAGCAGGTGACGATCGGGGCCACGGATATCGGCGGCGTGGTGACGGGGGCAAAGGGCCCGGAGGCGGGCGTCTGGGTAATCGCAGAGACGACCGATCTGTCGGTTCGCTTCGCCCGCATCGTGGTGACCGACGACCAGGGCCGCTATCTGATTCCGGATCTGCCCAGGGCGAACTACAACGTTTGGGTACGCGGCTATGGCCTCGTCGATTCCGTGAAGCTGCGTGCGGTCCCCGGAAAGACCGTCAACCACGCGGCGGTAGCCGCGCCCGACGAGCGAAGCGCGGCGCAGTACTACCCGGCGATCTACTGGTACTCGATGATGAACGTGCCGCCTGCGTCCGAGTTCCCGAAGGGCATCACGCAGGCCGATTACCTGACGACCCTGAAGAACCAGGCATGCGTCGGCTGCCACCAGCTCGGCAACGCCGCGACGCGCACCATTCCCGCCGCGCTGAGCGAGTTCAAGTCGGGCGAAGAGGCGTGGATGCGGCGCGTGCAGTCCGGGCAGGCGGCGCCGCTCATGGTCGGGCCGCTCGGCGGCAAGCTGGGCGGCGTGCCGTTCAAGTATCTCGGCGACTGGACCGACCGCATCGCCAAGGGCGAGCTGCCGCACGCCAGGCCGCCGCGCCCGCAAGGCGTCGAGCGCAACATCGTCGTCACGTGGTGGGAGTGGGGCGACCCGAAGAAATACCTGCACGACCTGATCTCCTCCGACCGCCGCTCGCCGACGGTGAACGCCTACGGCCCGCTGTTCGGCTCGCCGGAGTACGCGAGCGACGTCATCCCGATCCTCGATCCCAAGACCAATACGGTGACGCACTTCAAGCTGCCGGTGAGCAGCGAGACGCCGGAAGCGCTCGGCCCGGGGCATGCGGCGATCGAGAAGCCGCTGCAGCCTTCGCCGTACTGGGGCGAGGAGAAGCTCTGGGACTCGCATGCCAACAACCACAATGCGATGCTCGACCGGCAGGGCCGCGTGTGGCTGACCGCCGCGGTGCGCCCGCCGCAGAACCCGGCGTTCTGCCAGAAGGGCTCGAGCCATCCTTCGGCGAAGGTCGCGCCGATCGAGCGCAATGTGCGCCAGCTCGCGGTGCTCGATCCGAAGACCATGAAGTACAGCTTCGTCGATACCTGCTTCGGCACGCATCACCTGCAGTTCGGCTACGACTCGGACGAGACGCTCTGGACGAGCGGCGCGCAGGTCGCCGGCTGGGTGAAGACCAAGCAGTTCGACCGGACCGGCGATGCGGCCGCCTCCCAGGGCTGGTCGCCTTTCGTGCTCGATACCAACGGCGACGGCAAACGCGACGAGGGCGACACGACGATCACCGGCGGCTCGGGAACTTACGCGGTGATGCCGAGCCCGGTCGACGGCTCGATCTGGTACACCGTCGGCGTGTTTGCCGGCCGCGGCGGCGTCCTGCGCTTCGATCCTAAGACGCAGCTCTCCGAAGTCTACAACGTGCCGATGCCGGGCTTCGGACCGCGCGGCGGTGACATAGACAAGAACGGCGTGGTCTGGGTATCGCTCGGCTCCGGGCACATGGGAAGCTTCGACCGGCGCAAGTGCAAGGCGCCGCTCAACGGGCCCAAGGCGACCGGCGATCATTGCCCCGAAGGCTGGTCGTTCCACCAGTATCCCGGGCCGGGGTTCGAGGGCATCGGCCCGAACAGCGCCGAGGCGAGCTATTACACGTGGGTCGACCAGCACAACACGCTCGGCCTCGGCGAGAACGTGCCGATGTCGACCGGCAACCTGAACGACGGCCTGATCGCCTTCAAGGACGGAAGCATGATCGTGCTGCGCGTGCCTTATCCCATGGGCTTCTACGCCAAGGGCTTCGACGGGCGCATCGACGACCCGAACGCGGGCTGGAAAGGCCGCGGCCTGTGGACGGCGAGCGGCGATCGCACGCCCTGGCTGAAGGAAGGCGGCAAGGGCACCGCGCCGCTCGCGGTGCACTTCCAGCTCAGGCCCGATCCGCTCGCGCACTAGAAGGCTTCTTCGGCGGGCCCTGCGCCGGGCCCGCCGCGCGCCGCGCTGGGCGCAGCTGGGCGGCGCGCTGCTCGCGCTCGCCCTCTGCTGGTTCGTGCTCAACGGGCTCTATCAGGTGCTGCGCAAGCCCGCGCAGCTCTTCTATCCGGTTCGCGGCGTGCTTGCCAAGGCTCCGGTGGAAACTTGGCATCAGTACCAGGCAATCTTCCGCGAGCATGCCACCGCGGTCATCACGCCCGAGCTGCTGGCCGCGCTCGCGCAGGTCGAGGCTTCCGGGAACCCGGTCGCGACGCCCGAATGGCGCTGGCGGGTGACGGCTCGGCCCTTCGAAATGTATCGCCCGGCTTCCAGCGCCGTGGGCATGTACCAGATCACCGACGGCACTTTCGCCGAGGCGAAGCGCTACTGCATTCACGGCCATGCGGTCGCCGAGAACGGGCCGTGGACGAGCTTCCGCTCGTGCTGGTTCAACGCGCTGTATATGCGCATCATCCCGAGCCATGCGGCGGAGATGACGTCGGCGCTGCTCGACCGGCGCGTCGCCGAGGTGCTGCAGCGCTCGGGACGCGCGGCGGCGACGCTCGAGCAGAAGCAGAACCTCGCCGCGCTCATCCATCTTTGCGGCGCGGCCGCGGGCGAGGCCTTTGCGCGGCGCAATTTCATACTCGCGCCGCGACAGCGCTGCGGCGAGCACGACGCGGCCAGTTATCTCGCGCGGGTCAACGCGATGAAGCGGACTTTTGCTCAGCTTCGATAGATAACGGGCGCCAGCGTGTCCTGGTCGATCACGACGTCGACCACCGCGGGCTTGCCGCTTTCGAGCGCTCGGCGGATGGCCGGTTCCACCATGGCGGGTTCCGTGACTCGCTCGCCATGCGCCCCCAGGACCCTCGCGAGCGCCGCGAAGTCGACGTCGCCGTAGTCGACGCCGAAGAGCCGCCCGCCGTAGAGCTCCTTCTGGAAGGCGCGCTCGTTGCCCAAGCCGCGATCGTTGAACACGACGCACACCACCGGAATGCGCTCGCGCACCGCGGTCTCGAGTTCGCCAAAGTTGCACATCATGCCCATGTCGCCGACCGCGGCGAGCACCGGCTGGCGCGGACGCGCCAGCTTCGCGCCCATCGCCATCGGCAGCCCCGCGCCGACCGAGCCCCAGTCGCTGATATAGAGGAAGGTATCGGGCTGGTGCGTGTCCATGAACGTGCGCATGTGCTTGCCGGCGTTGCCGGCGTCGACGACCACGACGCCGTTGGCGGGCAGCGCCTGGCGGATCGAGTGCGCGACGAGCGGCGGCACGATGGGCCGTGCGCTGCGCTCGAGCAGCCGCTCGCGCTCGGCGTTCCATTCGCGGCGCAGCTTCTCCACGTCGCACCATTGCCATCGGCGGCGGCGCAGCCGCTCGGTAAGCCCCGCGATGAAGCTCGCGGTAGAGCCGACGACCGCTTGCGCGACCGGGAAGACGACGCCGATGTCGGTCGCGACCGGGCTGTGGTGGACGAGCTTCGCCTCGCGGCTCAGGATCCCGTACTTGAACGTGGTGGAGAAAGCGTCGATGTGCGCGCCGAGGGCGATCACGACATCGGCCTCGGGCAGCGCGCGGTTCGCGCTCGACCAGCCGTTGCGGCCGAGCGGGCCCAATGAATTGGGCAGCGCCGTTGGATAGGCGTCCGGGTGGTATTGCAGCGTGGCAACGGGAATGCCGGTTGCGTCCACCAGCTCCTTCAGCGCGGGAAGCGCTTTCTCGCGCAGGACGCCGCCGCCGACGAGCAGCACTGGTTTTTTGCAATCTGAAATGACCTGAACAACGCGGTCGAGATCGTCGCTCGCGCATGCAGGAAGCGACATCGGCCGGTACGCCTGGGGCTCGATCGGCTCGGGCTCGGTCTTGTCGAGCAGCACGTCCTTCGCGACATCCAGGTGTACGGGTCCGAGCGGCTCGGCGAGGGCGACGCGGAACGCACGCCGCAGCGCCTCCTGGACCTTGCTCGCCGCGGGAATTGAGTACGCCCACTTGGTGATCGGCCGGTGCAGCGTCACCTGGTCGATGTCCTGGCTCGCGTCCTTCTCGCGCATCCAGAGCTCCTGCGCGCCGCTCACGCTGATGAGCGGCACGTAGCCCTTGTAGGCGGCGCCGATGCCGGTCGCCAGGTTGGTCACGCCCGGCCCTTCCGTGGCGGTGACTACCGCCGGGCGGTGCAGCGAGCGGGCGAAGCCGTAAGCCATGAAGGCCGCGCCCTGCTCGTGGCGCGTCAGGATGAAGCGGACCTCGGGCGTGGCGCGCAGCACGTCGAGGATCGGCAGGTTCATCGTCCCCGGTATGCCGAAGACGTGGTCGATGCCTTCGCGGCGAAGGCAGTCGACGACCGCTTGCGCGCCCGTAATCATGCGAACTCTCCGGATCCACCGAGTGGATCCGGATTGTTGCGCAAAAAGCGGGTTACTTCGACTTGCCGGACTGGCTGCTGGTGCCGCCCGCCGCGCCCTGCGCGCCGGCGATCTGCTTCGCCATCGCCAGGTGCTGCTGGATCTTGCTATGGGCGCTCTGGATCGCCGACTTGAGCTGCGGATCCTTCACGCTGCTCGCGAGCTGCTCGGTCTCTTTCACGTCCTTCTCGTGGTCCTTCACCATCTCGGACATATAGTCCTTGTCGAAGTTGTCGCCCGAGCGCGTGCGCAGCTTCATCTCGCTCGCGCGGTCTTCCATGGCGGGCGACCCGGGCAGGCTCACGCCCTTGGCCTCGGCCAGCTTCTTCAGCTCATCGAGCATCTTGCCGTGGTCGTCCACCATGTGCTGGCCGAACTGCTTGACCTGGGGGTTCTTCGCCTTGCCGACGGCGAGCTTGCCGGCGGCGATTTCCGCCTGGTTCGCCTCGGCGAGCTTCTTCATCGCCTTGGCATCGGCATCACTGACCTTGCCTTCGGCAAACACCGGGGAAAAAGCGAGCAGCGACATCGCGGCAAAAGCGGCCAATAGAGGGGTCTTCATAGGGCACTCCTGAAAGAATGGGGACAGAGCGCTGCAATCGTTGTGCCCGGAGACGACTGCGTACAATGGGCCGCTCAGCATGCTCGCCGCCACGGACACCCTCGCGACGATCGCCAGCCATTGGCTGGCGAAGCTGGAGGGCGCCCTGGCTGGCGCAGATGCAGAAGCGCTGCGCGAGCTGTTTCAGCCCGACTGCCATTGGCGCGACGTCCTGGCGCTCACCTGGCGCATCGGCACCGTGAGCGGGCGAGATGCCGTCGTGGCGCAGTTGAGCCGGCAGGCAAGGCAGGCGAGGGCGGCGCAATTCCGGATCGATCCCGAGCGCACCGCGCCGCGGCAGGCGACGCGCGCCGGGACGAAATGCATAGAGGCGATCTTCCGCTTCGAGACCGGGGTCGGCCGCGCGAGCGGAGTGCTGCGGCTGTCCGCGGGCGACGAACCCCGGGCCTGGACGCTGCTCACCGCCCTGGAAGAGATCCGCGGCCACGAAGAACATGTCGGCCGGCTTCGCCCGACCAAGCAGAGTCTTCCAAGACAATTCAACGACAGGGAACCCACCGTACTGGTCGTCGGCGGCGGGCAGGCGGGGCTCTCGATCGGCGCGCGGCTGACGCACCTCGGCGTGGACACGCTCATCGTCGATCGCTGGCCGCGCGTGGGCGACAACTGGCGCCGCCGCTACGACGCCCTGACGCTGCACAACCAGGTGCACGTCAACCACCTGCCGTACATGCCTTTCCCGCCCAACTGGCCGGTCTATATCCCGAAGGACAAGCTTGCCAACTGGTTCGAGTCCTACGCGGAGGCGATGGAGCTCAACTACTGGACGGGCACCGAGTTCGAAGGCGGCACGTACGACGAGAGCACGAAGGGCTGGTCGGTCACCGTGCGCCGTGCCGACGGCTCGACACGTGAAATGCAGCCGCGCCATGTCGTGCTTGCAACCGGCGTCAGCGGCATTCCCAACATCCCGCGTATCCCGGAGCTCGAGGGCTTCCACGGCCAGGTGATCCATTCGAGCGAGTACCAGAAGGGCGACGCGTGGAAGGGCCGGCGCGTGGTGGTCATCGGCACGGGAACGAGCGGACACGACATCGCGCAGGACCTGCACTTGGCCGGCGCGCGGGTCACGATCGTGCAGCGCAGCCCGACGCTCGTCATCCAGTGCGATCCGAGCGCGCAGCTCGTGTACGGCCTCTACAGCGAAGGCCCGCCGCTCGAGGATTGCGACCTCATCACCGCCTCGGTGCCGCTGCCCGTGGCGCGCAAGGCGCACCAGCTCGCGACCGCGCATGCCAAGTCGCTCGATCGGCCACTGCTGGAGGACCTCGAGCGCCGGGGCTTCAGGCTCACCGACGGCGAGGACGGCACTGGCTGGCAGTTCATGTACCTGACGCGCGGCGGCGGCTACTACTTCAACGTCGGCTGCTCCGATCTGATCGTGCAGGGCGAGATCGGCCTCGCGCAATGCTCCGAGCTCGAGCGCCTTTTGCCGCAGACCGATCTCGTGGTGCTCGCCACCGGCTACAAGGGGCAGGAAGCGCTCGTCGAGAAGCTCTTCGGCTCGGAACTAGCTGCGCGCGTCGGGCCCGTCTGGGGCTTCGGCGAGAACCAGGAGCTGCGCAACATGTTCACGCGCACGCCGCAGCCCGGCCTCTGGTTCATCGCCGGCAGCTTCGCGCAGTGCCGCATCTACTCGAAGTACCTCGCGCTGCAGATCAAGGCGTCCGAGATCGGGCTCGCCGCCTGAAGCTCGGCTACTTCACCATGCCGATGCACCCGCCCGGGCGGGACTACACGCGCACGCTGAAGGAGGACCGCGAGGCGATCCTGCTCGCCGACCGGCTGGGGTACGCCGAGGCGTACATCGGCGAGCACATCTCCGACCGCTGCGAGACCATCCCGTCGTGCCTGTCGTTCATCGCCAGCCTCGCGCACGACACGCGCTCGATCCGGCTCGGCAGCGGCACCGTTAACCTGCCGAACCGCCATCCCGCCGAGGTCGCCGCGCACGTCGCGATGATCGACCACCTGCTCGAGGGGCGCTTTCTCTTCGGCATCGGCCCGGGCGGGCTGCGCTCCGACATGGAGGTGATGGGCAACCTCGACGCAGACCGTACCGCCATGTTCGTCGAGTCGATCAACCACATCCTCGCGCTCTGGGCAGGCGAGCCGCCTTACGACATCGCGGGCCGCTTCTGGAGCATCTCGACGCGGCGCACGCTCATCGCGGAGGTCGGGCAGGGCGTCTTCCTCAAGCCCTACCAGCAGCCGCATCCGCCGATCGTCGTCACCGCGATCATGCCCGGCTCGAAGGGCCTCGCCGCCGCGTGTGAGCGCGGCTGGTGGCCGATCTCGGCCAATTTCCTCCAGGCGAACCTCGTCTCGACCCACCGCGCCGCGATCCCCGATCTCGGGCAATGGCGAGTCGCCCGCAGCATCTTCGTCGCGGACGACGACGCAACGGCCGAGCGCTACGTGCGCGAGGCCAACGACGCCTATCGCTTCTATTACTGGAACCTGCTCACCAAGCGGCGCTCGGGCGGCAACATGGCCTCCTTCAAGCACGATCCGGCCCTGCCCGACGCCGCCGTGACCGACGACTACCTGCTCGACACGATGGTGATGCGCGGCAGCGTGAGCCGCGTCGTTGACGAGATCCTGCGCTTGCGCGAGCAGGCCGGGCCTTTCGGCACGCTTCTCTATTGCGGCCACGATTGGGCCGACATCGCGCTCTCGCGCCGCTCCATGGAGCTCATGGCCGACGAGGTCATGCCGCGCGTCAACGCCGCGCTCGGCGAATAATTCGGGGACGGAGCCCGAACTCTTCGAGTAATTCGGGGACGGAGCCCGAACTCTTCAGAAATTCAATTCGCCGGCTTCTTGACCGCACGGCGCACGAAGAAACACGCCGGCGCCGCGATCCAGAAGATCAGGAGGAAAACTTCGTTTCCGAGGTCCGTTGCTTTCTTTGCCGCCAACACCGCTACCGCAATGAGCGCGATGCTGAGCCCTGCCATGGTCAGAGCCTCAAACAGACTCGCTCCGGGTTCTCGCCGCATCGCAGCCGTCTGCAGCTCGATTTGTCGGTGAAAGGCAAGCCCGAGACCGACCCCTAATGCGATCGCGAGGGCGACGGATAAGAGTACCGCAAGGGTCATTCTTCGTTTTCCCTCCGGTACTATAACTGCGCGCACGAATTGGGCAACTGGCTGAGCACGCCGGTTGCGGCACAATGACCGCTCCCGACGGTGGGTTCAACCGCTCATTGCAACACTGCATGTAGTCTATCTGCGGGGCATTTAAATCCCAAGGTCTTCCTCGGACGCTCATTGAGACGTTGAGCGATTCGGTTGAGATACGCCTGGGAGAAGGCCGAGAGATCCGTTCCCTTCGGGAAGTACTGACGCAGTAAGCCGTTCGTGTTCTCATTGCTGCCACGCTGCCAAGGGCTGCGTGGATCACAGAAGTAGACCTTCACGTCGGTCGCGAGGGTGAAGCGTTTGTGATCGGCCATCTCCTTGCCGCGGTCCCAGGTGAGCGAGCGACGTAGTTCTCGGGGCAGCTTTCGAACCTGGCGTGCGAGTGCTTCGACGACTGAGCTCGTATCCTTGCCCTCGAGCTTGGTGAGCATTACGAAGCGCGTGTGCCGCTCAACCAGCGTGGCAATGTGCGAGTTTCGCGCTCCAGAGAGCAGATCGCCTTCCCAGTGGCCCGGCACCGCCCGGTCCTCGGCCTCCGCTGGGCGCTCGCGGATCGAGATCGCGTCCACGATCGAACCGAGTCCCTGCTTCGTTGTGCCGCGCCTCGCTTGGCGTAGCTGCCTACGCCTGCGTAGGTGCACCATGAGCTGCTTCTTCAGCACGCCTCGCGCTTGGACGAAGAGGCTCTTGTAGATCGTTTCGTGTGAGATCTGCATCTGCTCGTCAGAGCCAAACTGCTCTTTGAGCCACCCCGAGATCTGCTCGGGCGACCATTGGAGCGCCAGCTTCTCGGCGACGCGCCATCGTAGCTCCGGATGCGAGGCGAGGCGGCAGAGCTTCGGCCTGTGTGCTCGCTCCCAAGCGCTTTGGTCTGCTTCGCTTGCTCGGTATGCATCGCTGCCACCGTTACGCCTGAGCTCGCGACTCACGGTCGAAGCGCAGCGCCCAAGTCGCCTCGCGATCTGCCGTATCGAGTCCCCCGCTGCCACGCCACGCGAGATCTCTTCGCGTTCTCCAAGGCTCAGCGCTAAAGGCGCTCTTCGCCGTGGCGCCGGAGCGATCCCTCCAGTGAGGGCCAGCAGCCTGTAAACACCACTTTTATTTCTTCGCTCAAGCGCCCTGGCTATGTCAGCGACGCATTGACCGCTCTTCCAGCGATCCCACAGTTCAGCCTTCTGCTTCGGCGTGAACCGGATTCTCGCGACCTCCCCCATACGCAAACCTCCTCATCTGGCAACATAAGAGGTGTTGCGTTGAGCGGTTGAACCCACCACCCGAAGCGGACGTAGACCTCCTGATGAGCATCGGGCTTGCGACTTACCGAACCTTCAGTGTGCTGGTGCTGGCAGCTCTTGTCGGCGTCGTTGCATTTGCAACCGCAGGCCGGTGGCCCGAAGCGGCGATAACTCTGGCTATTCTGTTCACCCTCGTAGTCGCACAAGCGGTTCTGCTTCGATGCCAGCACTGTGGTGCTCGGCCAGGTCTTTGGCTGCTGGCTTTGTGGGCCGTATTGATAAGCCCAGAATGGTACGTCGCAGATGCTTTGTTTCTCCGCAAGTGTCCTCGGTGCGACAAGCCCTTGTCACGAAACCAGACCTAAACTCATGTCCGCCCCGGACCCGAAGCAGACCATCCATCGGTTAAGTAGTTCGGCCTTACATTGCGTTTCGGACCACCCAAACTTCAACTGTCACCGCGCGCAAAGCAAGCGCTGAACCAGATGTTTACGCAAGCCCCGGACATGCGGCCCGTGGTTGCACTGATTTGGGCTGTCGGTGTGAAAGTACAAGCTCCGGGATCAACCGAGTGGGAGACCCTTCCACCGCACTGGGCCGCTGCGTTTTACGATGCAAGCAAGCTGCCGCGTGGGCTAACGGTCGTT
>CAYZFN010000168.1:0-14668 GCA_964477695.1 uncultured Enterobacteriaceae bacterium
GCAACAAGCCGGGCGCTTCATCAAAAGAAGCGCATGCGCGCATAGAGGAATCTGATCCCGCATACTCCCGCATAGTATTAAAGTCACCCGGAGGTTTTCCCATGTCCGCCCAGATTGACACCGCCGCGCTCGACCGCCTGATCGACGAACGCCTGGAGGCGCTGCTGCCGAAGAAGCTGGCCCAGCTTCGCGAGCAGCAGACGCCCTCGATGACCATCATCGCCACCAAGGGCACCCTCGACTGGGCGTATCCGCCGTTCATACTCGCTTCGACCGCCTCGGCGCTCGGCTGGAACGTGTCGGTGTTCTTCACCTTCTACGGCCTGAACCTGCTGAAGAAGGACCTGGGCGATCTCAAGGTGAGCCCGCTCGGCAACCCGGGCATGCCGATGAAGATGCCGTTCGGCCCCGAGTGGTTCAAGCACATCAACTGGAACATTCCGAACGCGGTGCAGGGCGTGGTGCCCGGCTTCGAGACGCTTGCCACCACGCTCATGAAGAAGACGATCAAGGACAAGGGCGTCGCGGGCGTGCAGGAGCTGCGCGAGGCCTGCCTCGAAGGCGGCGTGAACCTGATCGGCTGCCAGATGACGGTCGACCTGTTCGGCTTCACGCACGACGATTTCATTCCGCAAGTGAAGGAGTACTGCGGCGCGGCGACGTTCCTGCCGATGGCGAGGGACGCCGACGTCAGCCTGTTCATCTAGCAGTTCAACCAGGGGCAAGGGGGCGCAAGCAAAATGAGGAAGGCACTCGCGGCCGCGGCGGTCATCGCGGCCTTCTCGCCGGCGGCGGCATTCGCCACGACCGGCTATTTCGCGCACGGCTACGGCATGAAGGCGAAGGGCATGGGCGGCGTCGGCATCGCGCTGCCGCAGGACTCGCTCGCCGCGGCGACCAACCCGGCGGGCATGGCGCTGGTCGGCAACCGCTTCGACATCGGTCTCGACTGGTTCAGGCCCGACCGCGGTGCCGAGATCACCGGCAGCCCGGTGCCCGGGCTCAATGGCAGCTACGACGGCAACGGCACGCAGGACTTCCTGATCCCCGAGTTCGGCTACAACCACATGCTGCGGCCGGACCTTTCGCTCGGCGTCTCGGTGTTCGGCAACGGCGGCATGAACACCGACTACAAGACCAGCCCGTTCACGGCGCTCGGCGGAGCGAGCCCGGCCGGCGTCGACCTGATGCAGCTGTTCATCGCGCCGACGGTCGCCTACAAGATGGGCGCCCACGCCTTCGGCTTGTCGCTCAACCTCGCTTATCAGCGCTTCAAGGCCGAGGGCCTGCAGCCCTTCGACAATCCGTTCTTCTCCTCGAGCCCGGGCAACGTCACGAACAACGGCTACGACAGCTCGACCGGCTGGGGAGTGCGCTTCGGCTGGACCGGGCAGGTGCTGCCGACCCTCACGCTGGGCGCGACCTACCAGACGAAAACGAAGATGGGCAAGCTCGACAAGTACAAGGGCCTGTTCGCCGAGCAGGGCGGTTTCGACATTCCGGAGAACTACGGCGTCGGCGTGGCGTGGAAGGCGATGCCGGCTCTCACGCTGGCCGCCGACATCCAGCGCATCAACTACGGTGACGTCGCCTCGGTAGGCAACACGATCGACTGCCTGTTCGCGGGCGCCTGCCAGCTCGGCGCGAACAACGGCGCGGGCTTCGGCTGGCAGAACACCACCGTGTACAAGCTGGGCGTGAGCTACGAGATGAGCCAGAGCCTCACGCTGCGCGGCGGCTACGCCACCCTGAAGCAGCCGATCCCGCAGAGCCAGACGTTCATCAACATCCTCGCCCCGGGCGTCGTGGAGCAGCACCTTACCCTCGGCGGCACGTGGACGCTGCCGAACAAGAGCGAGGTCACCGTCGCGTACATGCATGCGATGGAGAACAAGGTGAACGGCTCGGGCTCCATTCCCGCCGCTCTCGGCGGCGGCGAGGCGAACCTGCGCATGAGCGAGGACTCGCTCGGCATCGGCTGGGGAATGCGCTTCTAAGCTTGCGCGCGATGGGGATCGCATCGACAATGCGCTCCCCATCGTAGGAGGAAGCATGCGACAAGCGATCATCGCTCTCGTCATCAGCGCGGCCGCGGCGCTCGCGCCGCTCGTCGCCGACGCGCAGCACAAGGCCGGCGAGCGCTACAAGGTCGTGCTGCAGGTGAGCGACGCCGACCCGGCGAAGTGGAACCTCGCGCTCAACAACGCGCACAATATCCAGCACGACCTCGGCAACGGCAACGTGGAGATCGAGATCGTGGCCTACGGCCCGGGGCTCGCCATGCTGAAGGGCGATTCCAAGGTGGCCAACCGCCTCGCCGACGCGCTCGACAACTCGATCGCGCTCCTCGCGTGCGAGAACACGATGCGCAACGCCAAGGTCACCAAGGAGCAGATGTACAGCGGCATCGGCTACGTCGACGCCGGCGTCGTGCACATCATGAAGCGCGAGCGCGAGGGCTGGGCTTACATCAGGCCGTAAGCGGAATCGACTTGCCGTACTGCTCGGCGAGCAGCCGCTCGCCCTCGTCGAGCACGAAGTAGCGGAACGCCTCGGCGGCGGGCGAAAGCGCCTTGGCGCGCACGTGCAGGATGTGCCAGCGGCGCACGAGCGGCAGGCCGGCGACGTCGAGCGACACGAGCTGCCCGACCGAGAGCTCGAGCGCCACGGTGTGCAGCGACACGAAGGCGAGGCCCATGTTGGCGATCACCGCCTGCTTGATGGTCTCGTTGCTCGTCATCTCCATGATCGGCGCCGGCGCGACGTGGTGCTCGCGGAAGAAGCGCTCCATCGCCGCGCGCGTCCCGGAGCCGGGCTCGCGCAGGATGAACGGCTCGCCGTCGAGCGCCTTCGGCGGGATCTCGCGGCGCCGCGCGAGCGGATGCTCGGGCGAGGCGATGACGCCGAGCGGATGCGCGGCGAACGGCTCGGCGCGCGTGTCGAGCTCGCGCGGCGGGCTGCCCATGACCGCCAGATCGACCTCGTTGTCGTGCAGCATGCGCGAGAGCTCCTCCCGGTTGCCGACCGCAAGGCGCATCTCGACCGCCGGATGCTGGGCGCGGAAACGCGCGATCAGCCGCGGCAGGAAGTACTCGGCGGTGCTCAGCATGCCGATCGTGATGCGGCCGCCCTGGACCTTGCGCAGCTTCGCCATGGCGTCGCCGGCCTCCTTGAGCGTGGCGAGCATGCGCCGCGCGTAGACCAGCAGGTATTCCCCCGGCATGGTGAGGCGCACCGCCCGGCCGCTGCGCTCGAAGAGCGGCAGCTCTACAGCCGCTTCGAGCTCCTTGATCTGCATGGAAATCGCCGGCTGCGTGAGATGCAGCTCCTCGGCGGCACGCGCGAAGCTCGAGTGCCTGGCGACCGAGGCGAACACGGCCAACTGCCGCAGCGTGACCGCTCTCATAAGGATCCCTGAATGCGAGGCTAAGTTTTTTTGACTGTACCTTATCTCGGATTCTTTCAATACTCGCGGGCATGGACCGATATCAAGCCGGCGTCATCCCGTACAAGAAGATGGGCTACTGGCAGCCCGACTACCTTCCGAAAGACACGGACGTCATCGCGCTATTCCGCATCACGCCGCAGGAGGGCGTCGACCCCGAGGAAGCGGCCGCCGCCGTGGCGGGGGAATCGTCCACTGCCACGTGGACCGTCGTTTGGACCGATCGGTTGACCGCGTGCGAGCTCTACCGCGCCAAGGCCTACCGGGTCGATCCGGTGCCGAACACCGGCCCCGGGACGAGGACGGAGCAGCAGTACTTCGCCTACATCGCCTACGACCTCGACCTCTTCGAGCCGGGATCGATCGCCAACCTCACCGCCTCGATCATCGGCAACGTGTTCGGCTTCAAGGCGATCAAGGCGCTGCGGCTGGAGGACATGCGCATCCCGGTCGCCTACCTCAAGACTTTCCAGGGACCGGCCACCGGCATCGTCGTCGAGCGCGAGCGGCTGGACAAGTTCGGCCGGCCGCTGCTCGGCGCGACCACCAAGCCGAAGCTCGGCCTCTCGGCGCGCAACTACGGGCGCGTGGTGTACGAGGCTCTGAAGGGCGGCCTCGACTTCGTCAAGGACGACGAGAACATCAACTCGCAGCCCTTCATGCATTGGCGCGACCGCTTCCTCTATTGCATGGAGGCGGTCAACAAGGCCTCCGCGGCGACCGGCGAGGTGAAGGGGCATTACCTCAACGTCACCGCCGCGACGATGGAGGACATGTACGAGCGCGCCGAGTTTGCGAAGGAGCTCGGCTCGGTGATCGTGATGATCGACCTCGTGATCGGCTACACCGCGATCCAGTCGATGGCCAAGTGGGCGCGCAGGAACGACGTGATCCTGCATCTGCACCGCGCCGGCAATTCGACCTACGCGCGGCAGAAGAACCATGGCATGAGCTTCCGCGTGATCTGCAAGTGGATGCGCATGGCGGGCGTCGACCACCTGCACGCGGGCACCGTGGTCGGGAAGCTCGAAGGCGATCCGCACATGATCAAGGGCTACTACGACACGCTGCGCGAGCGCCACACGCCGATGAGCCTGGAGAACGGCCTGTTCTTCGACCAGGACTGGGCATCGCTCAACCGCGTCATGCCGGTCGCCTCGGGCGGCATCCACGCCGGGCAGATGCACCAGCTCATCCACTACCTCGGCGAGGACGTCGTGCTGCAGTTCGGCGGCGGCACGATCGGCCATCCGATGGGCATCCAGGCCGGCGCCACGGCGAACCGCGTCGCGCTCGAGGCGATGATCCTCGCGCGCAACGAAGGCCGCGACATCTGGAACGAAGGCCCGCAGATCCTCGAAGCCGCCGCGCGCTGGTGCGCGCCGCTGCGCGCCGCGCTCGACACCTGGAAAGACGTCACCTTCGACTACCAGTCGACCGACACGGCCGACTTCGTGCCTACCGCCACCGCGAGCGCCTGACCATGATCACGCAGGGACAGTTCTCGTTTCTTCCGCCTTTGACCGACCAGCAGATCGCCGCGCAGATCGAGTACGCGCTCGCCAGAAGCTGGGCGGTGAGCGTCGAGCACACCGACGACCCGCATCCGCGCAACACCTATTGGGAGATGCACGGCATGCCGATGTTCGATCTGAAGGACGCGGCCGGCATCCTCGCCGAGATCAACGAGTGCCGGCGCACCTTCCCCGAGCACTACGTGCGCGTCCTCGCCTTCGACTCGACGCGCGGCTGGGAAACCCCGCGCATGGCGTTCATCGTCAACCGGCCAAAAGCGGAGCCGCGGCTGCGCCTCGAGCGCCAGGAAGGCGCGGGCCGCGCCATCCGCTACACGGTGCGCACCTGAGCACGACCCTGCCCGAGCTGCAGGCGCTCGAGCGCGAGCTGATCGGCCTCGCGCCGGTAAAGCAGCGCGTGCGCGAGATCGCCGCGCTGCTCGCCGTCGAGAAGCTGCGCCGCGAGGCCGGGCTGCAGGCCGAGCCGCCGCCGCTGCACATGAGCTTCACCGGCAACCCGGGCACCGGCAAGACCACCGTGGCGCTGCGCATGGCGTCGATCCTGCACGGCCTGGGATACCTGCGCAAAGGCCATCTCGTCGCCGTGACGCGCGACGACCTGGTCGGCCAATACATCGGCCATACCGCGCCGAAGACGCGCGAAGTGCTGAAGCGCGCCATGGGCGGCGTGCTGTTCATCGACGAGGCCTACTACCTCTACCGGCCGGAGAACGAGCGCGACTACGGCCAGGAGGCGATCGAGATCCTGCTGCAGGTCATGGAGAACCAGCGCGACGACCTGGTCGTCATCCTCGCCGGCTACCAGGAAAGGATGAGGACGTTCTTCGCCTCGAACCCCGGGATGGCCTCGCGCATCGCGCACCACATCGACTTCCCCGACTACAGCGAAGAGGAGCTGTTCGCGATCGCCGAGCGGATGCTCGAGCGCCTGCAGTACCGGCTGAGCGCGGATGCGGTGGGCGCGCTGCGGGAATACATCGCGCGGCGCAAGGCGCAGCCGAACTTCGCCAACGCACGCTCGATCCGCAACGCCCTCGACCGGGCGAGGCTGCGGCATGCCAGCCGGATCTTCGACGAATCCGATCCGCCGACGGTGGACAAGCTGGTCACGATAGCTGCGGACGACATCCGGGCGAGCCGGGTATTCGCCACTCAGGGGAGCACGCCATGACACTGGAAGCACTCATCTTCGACCTCGACGGCACGATGGCGGACACCGAGGAGGTGCACCGCCAGGCGTTCAATGCCGCGTTCATCAAGCTCGAGCTGTGGTGGGACTGGGGGCCGCTGCGCTACGCCGAGCTGCTCGAGGTGTCGAGCGGCGTCGAGCGCCTGCACCGCTACGTCGACTCGCTCAGCGTCGATGCGGCGGAGAAGGCGCGGCTGCACGCCATCGTGCCGGTGATCCACTTCACGAAGTCGGAGATCTACCTGGACTTGCTGCGCAGCTGGAAGCCGATTCTGCGTCCCGGGGTGAAGCGGCTGGTCGGCGAGGCGCGCGACCAGGGCCTGCAGGTGGCCGTCGTATCGACCTCGGCGACGGCGAACGCGCGCGCCGTGCTCGACAACCATTTCCAGGGCGAGATCGCGCTTCTCGTCGCCGCCGACGAGGTCGCGCGCAGGAAGCCGGCGCCGGACATCTACCAGCGTGCGCTCGCCTTGCTGCGCAAGCCCGCCGCCGCCTGCATCGCCTTCGAGGACTCGGCGAACGGCCTGCGCGCCGCACGCGCCGCCGGCCTCGCGACCATCGTCACGCCGTCGCGCTGGACCATGGCACAGGATTTCGTCCGTCCCAACGCGCTCGTCCCGGACCTCGGCCGCATGACGCTCGAGGAGGTGCGGCGCATCCACCATGCCGCGCGCGGCGAGGCCGGCCGCGCGGCCGCCTGACCATGGAAGCGACCCTCACCGAATATCTCATCGCCGAGCAGCGCAAGAACCCGCAGGCGACGGGCGGCTTCACCGCGCTCGTGAACGACGTGCGCCTCGCCTGCAAGAAGATCTCCTACCTCGTCGGCAAAGGCGCGCTCGCCGGGCTGCGCGGCGAGGCCGGCACGCGGAACAGCCAGGGCGAGGCGCAGATGACGCTCGACGTGCACGCCGACCGGATCTTCCGCAGCACCAACGAGTGGGGCGGCACGCTCGCCGCGATGCTCTCCGAGGAGGGCGAGGCGCCCTACCCGATTCCGCCGCAGTACCCGAAGGGCCGCTATCTCCTCGCCTACGACCCGCTCGACGGTTCCTCCAATCTCGAGGCGAACGCGCCCGTGGGCTCGATCTTTTCCGTGCTTCGGGTCGCCGACCAGGAGTTCCTGCAGCCGGGCGCGCAGCAGGTGTGCGCGGGCTATGCGATCTACGGCCCGACCACGATGCTCGTGGTGACGCTCGGGAACGGGACGCACGGCTTCACGCTCGACCGGGAGATCGGCGAGTTCATCCTCACCCACGCGGACCTGCGCATTCCCGAGGAGACGAGCGAGTTCGCGATCAACACCTCGAATGCGCGGTTCTGGGAGCCGGCGGTGAAGCGCTACGTCGACGAGTGCCTGGCCGGGAAAAGCGGCCCGCGTGGACGCGACTTCAACATGCGCTGGATCGCTTCGCTGGTCGCCGAGGCGCACCGCATCCTGATGCGCGGCGGCGTGTTCCTCTATCCGCGCGACGAGCGCGACGCGACGCGCAACGGCCGCCTGCGCCTGCTCTACGAGGCGAACCCGATCGCCATGGTGATCGAGCAAGCGGACGGGCGCGCGAGCACCGGCGACCAGCGCGTGCTGGACGTGCAGCCGCACGCCCTGCACGAGCGCGTCGGCCTCATGTTCGGCTCGAAGCACGAGGTCGAGCGCCTCGAGCGCTATCACCGCGACTTCAACAAGCGCGAGTACGACGCGCCGCTCTTCGGCGCACGCGGCCTGTTCCGCGCCAGCATTCATGTTTAGGGAAGGCCTGCATCGTGTTTAGGGAAGGCCTGCATCCGTCGCCCCCGCGAAGGCGGGGGCCCAGTTTTCTTTTCAAAAATAGGTTCCCGCCTTCGCGGGAACGACAGCCCGGCGCCTTTTCGGAGTTCTCCTAGCCATGTCCGCCCGCCATCCCATCATCGCGATCACCGGCTCCTCCGGCGCCGGAACGACCTCGGTGTCGAAGACGTTCGAGCAGATCTTCCGGCGCGAGGACGTGAAAGCCGCGTTCGTCGAGGGCGACGCCTTCCACCGCTACGACCGCCTCACGATGCGCGAAAAGATGGCCGAGGAGACAGCGCGCGGCAACGAGCACTTCAGCCACTTCGGCCCGGAGAACAACCTGTTCGAAGAGCTCGAGACGCTTTTTCGCACGTATGCGGAAAGCGGCCGCGGGCAGACGAGAAAATATCTTCACGACGAGGCCGAGGCCGCGCCGTTCGCCCAGAAGCCCGGCACCTTCACTGCCTGGGCCGACCTGCCGCGCGACACCGATCTCTTGTTCTACGAGGGACTGCACGGCGCGGTGGTGACGGAGCGGGTGAACCTCGCGCAGCACGTCGACCTCCTGATCGGCGTCGTGCCGGTGATCAACCTGGAGTGGATCCAGAAGCTGCACCGCGACAAGGCCGCGCGCGGCTACTCGACCGAGGCGGTCACCGACACCATCCTGCGGCGCATGCCCGACTACGTGCACTACATCACCCCGCAGTTCGCGCGCACGCATATCAACTTCCAGCGGGTGCCGGTGGTCGATACCTCGAATCCCTTCATCGCGCGCCACGTGCCGGCGCCCGACGAGTCGATGCTCGTGATCCGCTTCGCCAACCCGCGCGGCATCGACTTTCCCTATCTGCTCTCCATGCTGCACGACTCGTTCATGTCGCGCCCGAACACCATCGTCTGCCCGGGCGGCAAGATGGATCTCGCGATGCAGCTCATCTTCACGCCGATGATCTGGCGCCTGATGGAGCGGCGCCGGCAGGCGCTCGAGAAAGGCTAGCGCGCATGGCGCTCGTCGCGCTAAGGCAGCTCCTCGACCACGCCGCCGAGCACGGCTACGGCGTGCCGGCGTTCAACATCAACAACCTCGAGCAGATCCAGGCGATCATGCAGGCGGCCGAGGCCACGTCGAGCCCGGTGATCCTGCAGGCCTCGGCCGGGGCGCGCAGCTATGCCGGCGAGCCGTTCCTGCGGCACATGGTCCAGGCGGCGGTGGAGTCGTATCCGCAGATCCCGGTGTGCCTGCACCAGGACCACGGCGCAAGCCCCGCCGTCTGCCAGGCGTCGATCCGCTCCGGGTTCACCAGCGTCATGATGGACGGCTCGCTGAAGGAAGACATGAAGACGCCGGCGAGCTACGACTACAACGTTGCGGTGACGCGGCGCGTCGTCGAGCTGGCGCACGCGGTCGGCGTGTCGGTCGAGGGCGAGCTCGGCTGCCTCGGCTCGCTCGAGACCGGCACCGCTGGCAGGGAGGACGGCGTGGGCGCCGAAGGGCGGCTCTCGCGCGAGCAGCTGCTGACCGATCCCGAGCAGGCGGCCGACTTCGTGCGCGCCACCGGCGTCGATGCGCTCGCGGTCGCGATCGGCACCTCGCACGGCGCCTACAAGTTCAGGAAGAAGCCCACCGGCGAGGTGCTGGCGCTCGAGCGCATCCGCGCGATCCACGAGCGCATCCCCGACACGCACCTCGTCATGCACGGCTCCTCGAGCGTGCCGCAGGAGTGGCTGGAGATCATCCGTGCGCACGGCGGCGCGATCTCGGAGACCTACGGCGTGCCGGTCGAGGCGATTCAGGACGGCATCCGCAACGGCGTGCGCAAGGTGAACATCGACACCGACATCCGCCTCGCCATGACCGGCGCGATGCGCCGCGCGATGGCGAAAGCCCCCGGCGAGTTCGATCCGCGCAAGTTCTTCAAGGAAGCCATGCTCGCCGCGCGCGCGCTATGCAAGGAGCGCTTCGAGCAGTTCGGCTGCGCGGGGCACGCGGCGCGCATCCCTCCCCGGCCGCTCGCCGCATACTAGGAGGATGGTGAAAGCCGTCCTGCTCGACCTCGACGGCACGCTGCTCGACACCGCGCCCGACATCGCCGCCGCGGCGAACGCCATGCTCGCCGAGCAGGGGCTGCCGCCGCTGCCGGCGAGCACCGTGCGCGATTTCATCGGCAGCGGCATTGCGAAGCTCGTCGAGCGCTGCCTGCACGCGACCGGCACGAAGCTCAATCCTGAGCGACTGCAGAGCTTCACCCGCCACTACGAGCGGCTGAACGGGAACGCAGCGGCGCCCTTTCCCGGCGTGCTGAGCGCGCTCGGGCGCATGCGCGCGGCGAAGCTTCGCCTCGCCTGCGTAACCAACAAGGCGTCCGCCTTCACCGTTCCGCTGCTGCGGAACTCCGGGCTCGCGCAGCTTCTCGACGCGATCGTCACCGCCGACCAGGTCGGTCGCCGCAAGCCCGACCCGGAGCCGTTCCTGTGCGCGTGCCGCGTCCTCGGCACCCTGCCCAAGGAAAGCGTCGTGATCGGCGACTCGGCGAACGATGCCGAAGGCGCGCGCGCCGCGGGCTGCCGGGTGATGCTCGTTTCGTACGGCTACAGCGAGGGCCGCGACGTTCGCGCGCTGGACTGCGACGGCGTCGTCGCGACCCTGGACGAGGCGACGGACCGGCTGCTCGGTTCGTAGCTCAGGCGATGGCCTGGTAGTAGAGGTTCTGCGGGTGCCGTGCTTCGGCGAAGAAGTACCAGCGCTCGGCGAGCAGCCCCGCGTACTGGACGGCGAAGGCCGCGCCCAGCGCTGCAATCGATGCTTCTCCAAAGAGGATCAGCAGCGCGGGGACCGGGAAAATGAGCGCCAGGAAGGTCCAGCGCACGGCGCGCACCACCTCGCGCGGCCGGCCGTGGAAGAACTCGCGCGTGTTGAAAGAGCCGCCCATCGCGCCCTGCGCGATCTGCGCGATGCGCGGGTGCTTCACGCCGATCGCGGTCGCGAGCGTCGACTTCGGCCGCAGCCGCGCGTTACGCACGAGCGAGGCGATGCGCAGGAGATACGCGAGCAGGCCGACGGCGAGCGCCGCGGCCGCGTACGGCCGCGCGAGCGGCGGATGCAGCCAGGCGGCGAGCGCCGCTGCCGCGGCGAGCCCGGAGGCGCAGCCGAGCGCAGTGTAGTTGACCGGCGTAAGCGCGCTGTGCCACTCCTGGAGGAAGCGCAGGCAGGCGTAGATCATGCCGGTGCAGATGAAAAGCGCCACGGCCAGCAGCACGCCCGCCACCGCCCACCCGAACGTCCCTCTGTCGAGCCAGTGCGCGACGCCCCAGAAGAAAACGACCGCCATGAACGCCGGCAGCACGATCACCTCGCGCGACAGCCAGGACGTGCGCCACATGGCCGCGGAGCGCCAGGCGCGCTCGGGGTGGCCGAGATGCAGGAACGACGCGCCAAGCCCGCCGGCGAGCAGCGCGAGCGCGAGCGCCGCGCCCGCGACCAGGAATGTCCGGTCGGAACGCGACAGCAGATCTGCAGCGGCAAGGGCGAGGAACAGTCCCTGCCCCGCCCCGATGAGGGTGGTCAGGAACAGCACCGACCAGGCCGGGCGCATCGCCTACCAGCTCGTGACGTCGTCGAGCGAAGGCTCGCTGGTGGCCGGGCGCGGCAGCTTGCCGTCGACCTTGAGCGGGTTGTCCTGGCGCTCGAGCTCGTCGGGGTGGATGCGCTTGCCGGTCTTGCGACGCGGCAGGTAGTGGTTTGCCGGTTGCGTGCCCCACTCGGGCATCAAGGCATAGCCGCCTTGCTCGCGGATCGCGCGCGAAGCTTCCGAATCCGGATCGTGGATGTCGCCGAACAGCCGCGCGCTGGTCGGGCAGGCGATGACGCAGGCCGGCTTGCGCTCGTTCTGCGGCAGCGCGGCGTCGTAAATGCGATCCACGCACAGCGTGCACTTTTTCATCACCTTCTGATGCTCGTCGAGCTCGCGCGCGCCGTACGGACACGCCCACGAGCAGTACTTGCAGCCGATGCACTTGTCGTAGTCGACGAGCACGATCCCGTCCTCGGCGCGCTTGTAGCTCGCGCCGGTCGGGCACACCGGCACGCAGGGCGGATCCTCGCAGTGCAGGCACGACTTCGGGAAATGCACGGTCTCGGTCTTCGGAAACTCGCCGACCTCGAAGGTCTGCACGCGATTGAAGAACGTGCCGGTCGGGTCGGCGCCATAGGGATTCTGGTCGGTGAGCGGGCCGGCCGCGCCCTGCGTGTTCCATTCCTTGCAGCTCGTGACGCACGCATGGCAGCCGACGCACACGTTCAAGTCGATGACCAGCGCAAGCTGCTTCGCGCTCATGCGGGGGAGATCCTCACGCGAACGTCGTACCAGCCTGCCTGCCCCGTGACGGGATCCGAATTGGAGGCGCCTCCCGGCAACGCGTCCGCAATGAGGTGGTTCAGGATGAACCCCTTGCGGAACTCGTTCGCATCCGGCGCGAGCGCCCAGGCGCCGGGATGCTTGCCGATCGCGTTCCAGGTCCATACCGTGCCCGGCTCGACGGCCTCGCTGTAGCGGCCCATGCAGCGCACCTTTCCCCATTGCGACTCGACCCAGAGCCACGCGCCATCCTCTATTCGCCGCGCCTTGGCCGTCAGCGGGTTAAGGAAGAGATAGTTGTGCGCGTGGATCTGCCGCAGCCAGGCGTTCTGCGAGTCCCACGAGTGGTACATCGCCATCGGACGCTGCGTTATGGCGCTCAACGGGTAGCGCTCGAGGTCCGTGGCTTGATGCTCCAGGGGTGAAGAATAGAAAGGCAGCGGATCGAAGTACTTCTCGACGCGCTTCGCATGGCGCTCGGGCGGCTGGCGGCCCGGCCACTTGCCCTGGCCGGCGAGCCGGAAGCGCTGCAGCACCTCGGAATAGAGATGAATCAGAATCGGCTCGCCCCAGCGGCGCAGGCGCATGCGCTGCGCCCACTCCATGTAGCCGCGGTTCCAGTTGCGCATGTACTGGTACGAGGGCGGCAGCTCGTAGTGGAACACGCAGTTGTTCTGCGCGTACTTCTGCCACTGGTCCGGATTGGGCTCGCCGCGCAGCGACTTCTCGCCGTTCGCGCCGCGCCAGCCGGCGAGGAAGCCGATGCCCGAGCCGGGCTCGGTCTCGTGGCGGACGATGAAATCCGGATAGTTTTTATATCGTCTCGAACCGTCCGGGTTGGTGAATGCAGGTAAACCCAGCCGGCTGGCGAGCTCGATCAGCACTTCCTGGAAAGGCTTGCACTCGCCCTTGGGCGGCACGACCGGCACGCGCACCGAGTCCACCGGCCCGTCGAACTCCGAGATCGGCCGGTCGAGCATCGACATCACGTCGTGCCGCTCGAGGTACGTCGTGTCGGGCAGCACGAGGTCGGCGAAAGCCGTGGTCTCCGACTGGAACGCGTCGCACACGACGAGGAACGGGATCTTGTATTCGCCATCCGCGCCGCGGTCGTTCAGCATGCGCCGCACCTCGAGCGTGTTCATGCTCGAGTTCCACGCCATGTTGGCCATGAAGATCAGCAGCGTGTCGATCGGATAGGGATCGCCGCGCCAGGCGTTGCCGATCACGTTGTGCATGAGGCCGTGCACCGAGAGCGGGTATTCCCAGGAGAACGCCTTGTCGATGCGCACCGGCTCGCCGTCCTCGTCCACGAACAGATCCTCGGGCGAGCCCGGCCAGCCGAGCGCGAGGCCGGCGAGCGGCTTGCCCGGCTGCACGCCTTCGGGGCCGGTCGGCGTCTTCGCCGAGGGCGGAATGGCGCGCGGGAACGGCGCCTTGTGGCGAAACCCGCCCGGACGATCGATGGTGCCGAGCAGGCTCATCAGGATGGCGAGCGTGCGCACGGTGTGAAAGCCGTTCGAGTGTGCGGCGAGCCCGCGCATGGCGTGGAAGGCGACCGGGTTGCCGGTGACCTTCTGGTGCTCGTTGCCCCAGCAGTCGGTCCAGGCGATCGGCAGCTCGATTTTCTCGTCGCGCGCCGTGATGCCCATCTCGTGCGCGAGGCGCCGGATCGTGGCGGCCGGGATGCCGGTGATTCGCTCGGCCCATTCCGCCGTGTGCGGTGCGAGGCGGTCGGCGAGAAGCTGGAACGCCGGACGCACCCGCGTGCCGTCGGTCAGCGTGAAGTCGCCGAACAGCCGCGGATCCGCCTGCGGCGTGTGCGTCGGCACCGCCCGGTTGGAGTGGCGATCCCACCAGAGCGGCTCTTCGTCGAGGGCAAACAGCCCATGGCGCGACGAGGCGGGGTCGGCGATCACGAGCTGCCCGCCGTTCGTGTAGCGCGCGACGAACTCGCGGTCGTACAGCCCCTGCGCGATGAGCTCGTTCGCGAGCGCGAGCAGCAGCGCGCCGTCGGTTCCCGGACGGATCGGCAGCCATTCGTCGGCGATCGCGGAGTACCCGGTGCGCACCGGGTTGATGGAGATGAACCGCCCGCCGTCGCGCTTGAATTTCGCGAGGGCGATCTTCAGCGGATTGGAATGATGGTCTTCCGCAGTTCCGAGCATGACGAACAGCTTCGCGCGCTCGAGGTCGGGGCCGCCGAATTCCCAGAACGAGCCGCCGATGGTGTAGATCATGCCCGCGGCCATGTTCACCGAGCAGAAGCCGCCGTGCGCCGCGTAGTTGGGCGTGCCGAACTGGCGCGCGAACAGTCCCGTGAGCGCCTGCATCTGGTCGCGCCCGGTGAAGAGCGCGAAGCGCTTCGGA
>CAYZFN010000169.1:0-34633 GCA_964477695.1 uncultured Enterobacteriaceae bacterium
TCCGCGCAGCGAAGATCCGGCGGCCATCATCGCCGCCATCGCCGCTGGCGTAGCGCGCGCCTGCACGATCGAGCCTGACCGCGGCCGTGCGATCGATACCGCGATCGGCGCTGCCGCGCCGCAGGATGTGGTGCTGATCGCGGGTAAGGGGCACGAGAGCTATCAGGAAATCCGCGGCACCCGCCTGCCGTTTTCCGACGAGGCGGCAGCGCGCAGCGCGCTAGCGGCGAGGCGTACGCCATGATGACGCTCGGAGAGACGGCCGCAGTCCTGGCGGGCAGGACGAGCCATGCGGCCGTGCGGTTCCGCGGCGTCAGCACCGACAGTCGCTCGCTCGAGGCCGGCGAGCTGTTCGTCGCCCTGCGCGGCGAACGCTTCGACGGGCATGATTTCCTGCGCGCCGCGGCAGCGCGCGGCGCCGCCGCCGCCCTCGTCGATCGCGGCCATGCCGGTCCGCCGCCGCTACCGGTCGTCGTCGTCGAGGACACGCGCCGCGCGCTGGGCGATCTTGCGCGCCACTGGCGCGCGCGTTTTTCGCCGGCGCTCATCGCAGTGACCGGATCGAACGGCAAGACCACCGTAAAGGAAATGCTCGCGGCGATACTGCGTGCGCATGCGGGCGAGCGCGCGGTGCTGGCGACAGCCGGAAATCTGAACAACGACATCGGCGTGCCGCTCACTTTGCTGCGCCTGCGTGATGAGCACCGCTGGTGCGCGCTAGAGCTTGGCATGAACCATCGCGGCGAGATCGCCCGTCTCGCCGCCATTGCGGCACCCACCGTCGCGCTCGTCAACAACGCGCAGCGCGAGCACCTCGAGTTCATGAACTCGGTGCAAGACGTGGCGGCCGAGAACTCGAGCGTCTACGAGGCGCTCCCGGCCCAGGGCGTTGCGGTAATCAATGCCGATGATGCGCAGGCCGGCTATTTCAGGAAGCGTGCCGAACCGCGCCGCGTCGTCGATTTCGGCCTGCACGGCGCGACCGTGACGGGACGCTATCAGCTAAAGCAGCTATCGAGCGAGATGCGTATCCGCACGCCGCAGGGCGAGACCGATGCCACGCTCGCCATTCCCGGGTTGCACAACGTGCGCAACGCGCTCGCCGCGGCGGCGTGCGCGCTGGCGGCCGGGGTGCCGGCGCCGAGCATCGGCAGCGGATTGAGCGCGTTCCGGCCGTACACCGGCCGCCTGCAGGTGAAACAAGGTGTCGGCGGGCTGACGATCATCGACGACACCTACAACGCCAACCCGGATTCGGTGCGCGCCGCGATCGATGTGCTCGCCGCGTGTCCGGGCCCGACCGCGCTCGTGCTCGGCGACATGGCTGAAGTCGGGCCGCAGGGCCCGCAATTCCACCGTGAAGTCGGCGAGTACGCGCGCGCCAAGGGCGTGAACCGGTTGCTCGCGCTCGGCGAGGCAACGCCGCACGCGGTGGCAGCCTTTGGTGGCGGAGCACGACATTTTGCCGCGCTCGACGATCTCGTCGCGGCGCTCGAGGCAAAAACGGTGCTGGTCAAGGGCTCGCGCTTCATGAGGATGGAGCGCGTCGTCGCCGCCCTGACCGGCGCGCCGGCGCAAGGAGACCATTGAATGCTGCTCGAGCTCGCGCAGTGGCTCGCGCGCGATGTGCGCGTGTTCAACGTCTTCAACTACATCACGCTGCGTGCAGTGCTCGCCTGCCTCACCGCCCTCGCCGTATCGCTTGTGCTCGGCCCGGTGATGATCCGCAAGCTGACGGCTTACAAGATCGGCCAGGCCGTGCGCGACGACGGGCCGCGCTCGCACCTTACCAAGGCCGGCACGCCGACCATGGGCGGTGCGCTGATCCTGGTGTCCATCTGCCTGACGACGCTGCTTTGGGGCGACCTGAGAAACAAGCTGATGTGGGTCGTGCTGCTCGTTACGCTCGCTTTCGGTACGGTCGGTTGGATCGACGATTACCGCAAGGTCGTGCACCGCAATCCGAAAGGACTGCCGGCGAAGGCCAAGTTCTTCTGGCAATCGCTGATCGGCCTCGCGGCCGCCGGTTATCTCGCATGGCTGGCGCAGAGCACCCCGGCGATGAATCAGCTGATCGTGCCGTTCTTCAAGCATGTCGCCTATCCGCTGGGCATCTTCGGTTTCATCGCGCTGACCTTCTTCGTGATCGTCGGTACGTCGAACGCCGTTAACCTCACCGACGGGCTGGATGGGCTGGCGATCATGCCGACCGTGATGGTGGGCAGCGCGCTCGGCATCTTCTCGTATGTCGCCGGGCACGCCGTGTTCTCCAAGTACCTGGGTCTGCCGTATATCGCCGGCGCGGGCGAACTGGCGGTGATTTGCGGCGCGCTCGCCGGAGCGGGCCTGGGCTTCCTCTGGTTCAATGCCTACCCGGCCGAAGTGTTCATGGGCGACGTCGGCGCGCTCGCGCTCGGTGCGGCGCTCGGCACGGTGGCGGTGATCATCCGCCAGGAGATCGTGCTGTTCATCATGGGCGGCGTGTTCGTCGCCGAGACCCTCTCGGTGATGATCCAGGTGCTGTACTTCAAGTGGAGCGGCGGCAAGCGGATCTTCCGCATGGCGCCGCTGCATCACCATTACGAGCTCGAGGGCTGGAAGGAAAGCCAGGTCGTGGTGCGCTTCTGGATCATCACCATGATGCTCGTGCTGTTCGGCCTGTCGACCCTGAAGCTCAGATGATGCGCGAGCCGGCCTTTTCGCTCCTGCCGAGGCCCGCGCCGATGCCGCTGCGCGGCAAGCGGCTGCTCGTGCTCGGCCTGGGCGACACCGGCCTCTCGGTGGCGCGCTTCGCCGCGCGCGAAGGCGCCGGCGTGCGCGTCGCCGACACGCGGACCGACCCGCCGCGCCGCCGCGATTTCGTCGGCGAGTTCCACGCCGGGGCGTTCAGCGATGCGCTGCTCGAGGCCGTGGACCTCGTGTGCATCAGTCCCGGCTTGCCGCTCGACAGCGCGATCGTGCGTTCGGCGCTCGCGCGGCGCTTGCCGGTGGTCGGCGACGTCGAGCTTTTCGCATGGCACAACCGCGCTCCGGTGCTCGCGGTCACCGGGACAAACGGCAAGAGCACGGTGACCGCCCTCGCTGCGCATCTTCTGCGCAGTGCCGGCAGGGATGCCGAAGCCGCGGGCAACATCGCGCCGCCGGTCCTCGAGGCTTTGCTGCAGCGCGCCTCGCCGCCCGCCGGCTGGGCGCTCGAGCTTTCGAGCTATCAGCTCGAGACCACGTGGTCGCTCGACCCGCGTGCCGCAGCGATGCTCAACCTGTCCGATGATCACCTCGACCGCTATGCCGGCCTCGACGAGTACGGCGCGGCGAAGGCACGGATTTTTCTCGGCGCTGGCGTTCAGGTCCTCAATCGCGACGACAGGCGCTCGCTGGCGATGGCGCTGCCGGGGCGCCGGGTGGTGACCTTCGGCCTCGATGCACCGCGCGGGCCCGACCACTTCGGCGTGGCGAACGGCGCGTTGGCGCGCGGCAGTGAAACGATCCTCGAGCTCTCGCAGCTTCCGATCCATGGCCTGCACAACGCGGCCAATGCGCTCGCGGCCTGCGCATTGGTGTCCTGCTTGGACATGCCGCTCGCGGATCTGGCTCGCGGCTTGCGCAGCTTTCGCGGGCTGGCGCACCGGCTCGAGCGCATCGCGCTGCGCGGCGGCGTCGAGTGGTACGACGACTCCAAGGGCACGAACGTCGGCGCGACGGTCGCCGCGCTGCGTGGGCTGGGCCGCCCGGCGGTGCTCATCCTCGGCGGAGAGGGCAAGGGCCAGGATTTCGCCCCGCTCGCCGAGCCGGTGCGCCGGCACGCCAGCCATGTGCTGCTCATCGGTCGGGATGCGGCGCTGATCGAGCGCGCGCTTGCCGGGATCGCAACGGAACGCTGCCCGACATTGGAGAGCGCCGTCGCACGCGCGGCACAGCTTGCCCGGCCTGGCGAGGCGGTGCTGCTCTCGCCCGCTTGCGCGAGCTTCGACATGTTCCGCGATTACAAGCACCGCGGCGAGATCTTCGCCGCCGCGGTGCGCGCCCTGCGATGAGCCAGACCTACGTCTTCGCGCGCAACGCGCCGAGCGCCGAATACGATCGCTCGCTCGCCTGGGCGGCACTGATACTCGCCGCGCTCGGCCTGGTGATGGTGTACTCCGCATCGATCGCCACGGCCGAGTCGAGCCGCTACACGGGGAACAACCCGTCGTGGTTCCTGGTGCGCCACGCCGTGTTCCTCGCCACCGCGCTCGGCGCGGCGCTCGCGGTGTTCCTGCTGCCGGCGCGTTACTGGCAGCAGGTTGCGCCGTGGCTGTTCCTGATCGCCGTGGCGCTGCTTGTCGCGGTGCTCGTGCCGGGCGTCGGACGCGAGGTGAACGGTGCGCGCCGCTGGCTCGCTCTGCCGATCTTTACGCTGCAGCCATCGGAGCTGATGAAGCTCGGCGTAGTTCTCTATGCCGCCGACTACACGGTGCGAAAGCACGCCGTGCTGAAGAGCTTCAGGCGCGGGCTGCTGCCGATGCTCGCCGTTATGCTGCTCGTCTCTTGGCTGCTGCTGCGTGAGCCGGACTTCGGCGCGTTGGTGGTCATCGCGGTCACTGCTTTCGGCATCCTGTTCCTCGGCGGCATGAACGGCCGGCATTTTCTCGCCCTGCTCGGCATGCTCGGCGCAGGGTTCGTGCTGCTCGTCGCTTCGTCGCCCTACCGCATGCAGCGCATCTTCGGCTACATGGATCCCTGGTCCGATCCGTTCGGTCGCGGCTACCAGCTGTCGCATGCGCTGATCGCGTTCGGCCGCGGCGAATGGCTCGGCGTGGGGCTCGGGGCGAGCGTCGAAAAGCTGCACTACCTGCCCGAGGCGCACACCGACTTCCTGCTCGCGGTGACGGCCGAGGAGCTCGGCTTTGCCGGCGTGCTGCTCGTGATCGTGCTTTTCGCTTGGATCGTCGCGCGTGCCTTTGCCATCGCCCGGCAGGCCGCGCAGCACGAGCGCCACTTCGCCGCGCTCGCGGCGCAGGGCATTGCCATCTGGATCGGCTTTCAGGCCTTCATCAACATGGGCGTCAACATGGGCCTCCTGCCGACCAAGGGCCTCACGCTGCCGCTCATGAGCTACGGCGGCTCGGGCCTGGTGGCCAATTTCGTTGCGCTCGCGATCCTGTTGCGCGTCGACTGGGAAAACCGGCAGCTCGCGAGGGGCTTGAACGCATGAGCCGCACGCTGATGATCATGGCGGGCGGTACGGGAGGCCACATCTTTCCCGGCCTCGCCGTCGCCGAGGAGGCGCGCGCCGCGGGCTGGCACGTGGTATGGATGGGCGCGCGCGGCGGCATGGAAGAACGGCTGGTGCCGCGCCACGGCATTCCCGCAGCATGGATCCGCGCGCGCGCCGCGCGCGGCAAGGGGCTGCTGCAGAAGCTGCTGCTTCCCGTCAATCTGCTCTATTCGTTCTGGGACAGCGCGCGCCACATCCGCAGCGTGCGCCCCGACGTCGTGCTCGGCCTGGGCGGCTACGTCGCCTTCCCGGGCGGCATGATGGCCTCGCTACTCGGGCGGCCGCTCGCCGTGCACGAGCAGAACGCCATCGCCGGCCTGGCCAACCGCGTCTTGGCCGGCGTGTCGGACAAGGTCATGGTCGCCTTCCCGGACGCCATCAAGGCTGCCGAATGGACCGGCAACCCGGTGCGCGGCGCCATCGCGCGCATCACCGCGCCGGAAGAACGCTTCGCCGGACGTTCCGGGGCGCTTCGTCTGCTCGTGGTCGGCGGCAGCCTCGGCGCCCAGGCGCTCAACGAGGCGGTCCCGCGCGCGCTGGCGCTGCTCAAGGACCGGCCGAGCGTCGTTCATCAGTCGGGCGAGAAGCACCTGGAAGCGCTGCGCGCGCATTACGCCGCTGCGCAGGTCGAGGGCGAGCTCGTCGCATTCATCGACGACATGGCGCGTCGCTACGCAGAGGCCGACCTCGTGATCTGCCGCGCCGGCGCGGTGACCATCGCCGAGCTTTCCGCGGCGGGTACGGCGAGCATCCTCGTGCCCTTTCCATATGCCGTCGACGATCATCAGACGGCAAACGCGCGCTTTCTCGCCGCGCGCGGCGCCGCAATCCTCCTGCCGCAAGACGAGCTCACGGCGCAGCGCCTCGCGCAGCTCATCGCTGCGCTCGACCGCAAGACGCTGCTCGACATGGCGCAAAAGGCGCGCGCGCTCGGCAAGCCGGACGCGGCCCGCACCGTCGCCGCGAGGTGCATCGAGCTCGCCGAAGCGAGGGCGCGATGAAGCACAAGGTGCGGCGCATCCACTTCGTCGGCATCGGCGGCTCCGGCATGAGCGGCATCGCGGAGGTGCTCGCCAATCTCGGCTACCAGGTGAGCGGCTCCGACGTGTCGGCCAATGCCGCGACCCGCCGCCTGGCCAGGCTGGGTGTGACGATCCGCAGCGGCCACCAGGCCGGCAACGTCGACGGGGCGGACGCGGTCGTGGTCTCGACCGCGGTGCCGCCCGACAACCCCGAGGTCGTGGCGGCGCGCGAGCGCCGGATACCGGTCGTGCCGCGCGCGCTCATGCTCGCCGAGCTGATGCGCCTCAAGCAGGGCGTCGCGATCGCCGGCACGCATGGCAAGACGACCACTACCAGCCTCGTGGCGAGCGTGCTCGCGGAAGGCGGGATGGATCCGACCTTCGTCATCGGCGGGCGGCTGACCGCTGCGGGGTCCAATGCGCGGCTCGGTAGCGGCGAGTTCATCGTCGCCGAGGCCGATGAGTCCGATGCCTCCTTTCTGCATCTGCAGCCGGTGATCGCGGTCGTGACGAACATCGACGCCGATCACATGGACACCTACGGCCAGGATTTCGGCCGCCTGAAGCAGGCATTCGTCCAGTTCCTGCAGAACCTGCCCTTCTACGGCGCGGCGATCCTGTGCGGCGACGACCCGCATGTGCGCGAGATCCTGCCGCTCGTGTCCAAGCCGGTGCTGACCTACGGCACGGGCAACGATTGCCGCATTCGCGCCGAGGCGATCGAGCACGACGGCCCGCGCATGCGCTTCCGAGCGCATCGCCCGGCGGCCGCGCCGCTCGACGTGGTACTGAACCTGCCCGGCCGGCACAACGTGCTCAATGCTCTCGCGGCGATCGCGGTGGCCGGCGAGCTTGGCATCGGCGATGCCCCGATCTTGCGCGCGCTGGCGGAGTTCCGCGGCGTCGGCCGCCGCTTCCAGAGCTACGGCGACATCGCGCTCGAGACCGGCGGGCATTTCACGCTCATCGACGACTACGGGCACCATCCCGCCGAGATGGCCGCCACGCTGGCGGCGGCGCGCGGCGCCTTCGGCGGACGCCGCCTGGTGCTGGCTTTCCAGCCGCATCGCTATACGCGCACGCGCGATCTCTTCGAGGATTTCGTCAAGGTGCTCTCGACGGCCGACGTGCTGCTGCTCGCCGAGGTCTACGCCGCCGGCGAGGCGGCGATCGTCGCTGCCGACGGCCGCTCGCTTGCGCGCGCCGTGCGGGTCGCCGGCCAAGTGGAGCCGGTGTTCGTTGAAGACATCGGCGACATGCCCGCGGCGATCCGGCGCGTCGCTCATCCCGGCGACGTCGTCCTCACGATGGGCGCCGGCTCGATCGGCAACGTTCCCGCGCAGCTGACATGAATATGAGCGAAGCGCATCGACTGCAGGGACTCCGTGGCGAACTGCGCAACAACGAACCGATGGCGCGCCATGTCAGCTGGCGCGCCGGCGGCCTCGCCCAGCGCTTCTACGTACCGGCCGACCTGGAAGATCTTGCTGCATTCCTGCGCCAGTTGCCCGGCGAGGAACCGCTGCTTTTCGTGGGTCTCGGCTCGAATCTGCTCGTGCGCGACGGCGGCTGGCGCGGCACGGTGGTGATGACGCACAGCGCGAAGCGCCGGCCGCTCATGGACGCCGGCCTGGTCTACGCGGAAGCCGGCGTGGCGAGCCCTAAGGTAGCGCGCTTCGCCGCGCTGCACGATCTCGAAGGCGCCGAATTCCTCGCCGGCGTGCCGGGCTGCGTGGGCGGCGCGCTGGCCATGAACGCCGGGTGCTACGGCGGCGAGACCTGGGACCTGGTCGAGCGTGTCCTCACCATCGACCGTGCCGGCAATCTGCGCGAGCGAGCGAGGGACGATTTCGAGATCGCCTATCGTCAATGCACGCCGAAAGCGCGCGGCGAAGAGTGGTTCGCCGCGGCCTGGTTCCGTCTCGAGCCGGGCGACGGCGAGACGTCCCGCGGCGTGATAAAGGAACTGCTCGCCCGGCGCATCGCCACGCAGCCGCTATCGCTGCCCAACGCGGGCAGCGTGTTTCGCAATCCGCAGCGCGACCACGCCGCGCGCCTCATCGAGTCGTGCGGGCTGAAGGGCTTCGAGCGCGGCGGCGCGCGCGTCTCGGAAAAGCACGCCAACTTCATCGTCAACCCGGGCGGCATGGCGCGCGCTGCCGATATCGAATGGCTGATCCAGCACATCCAGCGCATCGTGTACCAGATGAAGGGCGTGGTGCTGCAAACCGAGGTGCGCATCGTCGGAGAGCCGGCATGAACTTCGGAAAGGTCGCCGTGCTGCTGGGGGGCAAGTCCGCGGAGCGCGAGGTATCACTGAAGAGCGGCTCGATGGTCCTCAAGGCGCTGAGGACGCGCGGCGTCGACGCGCATCCGTTCGATCCGGCCGAGCGCGGCCTGGAGCTGCTGGCGCGGGAGAAGTTTGCCCGCGTCTTCATCGCGCTGCACGGTCGCTTCGGCGAGGACGGCACGGTGCAAGGCGTGCTCGAGTGGCTGGGCATTCCGTACACCGGAAGCGGCGTGCTCGCCTCGGCGCTCGCCATGGACAAGGTGCGCACGAAGCGCATCTGGCAGGCGGAAAAGCTGCCAACGCCGCCCTACGCCGTACTCGACAAGGCCACGGATCTCGCGGCGCTGGCGAAGAAACTGCGCCTGCCGCTGATGGTCAAGCCGGCGAGCGAGGGCTCGTCCATCGGTATGTCGAAGGTGAAGAGCGCCGCGGCGCTCGACGAGGCGTATGCGCTGGCCGCGAATTACGACCGCGTGGTCATCGCCGAGAAGTTCATCCAGGGCACCGAGCTGACGGTCGGCATCCTCGGCGAGCGCGTGCTGCCCATCATCAAGCTCGAGACGCCGCGCGACTTCTACGACTATCAGGCGAAGTACATCGCCGATGACACGCGCTACATCATCCCCTGCGGCCTGCCGGAAAAGAAAGAGCAAGCGCTGCAGGAACTGTGCATGAAGGCGTTTCGCACCCTCGGCTGCTCGGGCTGGGGACGCGTCGACCTGATGCTCGACCGCGCCGGCCGGCCCTACCTGCTGGAAGTCAATACGTCGCCCGGCATGACCGATCACTCACTCGTGCCGATGGCGGCGCGTGCCGTGGGCCTGTCGTACGAAGATCTGTGCCTGCGCATTCTCGAAGGCGCCCATGTGGGATAACCCGCGCCAGCTGAATGCCGCGGCCGGGTTTCTCGTCGGGCTGTCGCTGCTCGCTTTCGCTCTTGCCGGCGGGAAGCTCGCGCTTCGCTCGCCGCTGTTCGCCGTGCGCTCGGTCGACATCATCACGCCGCTCAAGCAGGCGCCCCGCGAGGCCGTGGAGCGCGCCGTGCGCCAAGAGGTCGATGGCAATTTTTTCGGCGCCCATCTCGACGAGTTGCGCCGCGCGCTCGAGCAGGTGCCGTGGGTGCGCTCGGTAGCGGTGCGCCGGATCTGGCCGGACCGCCTCGAGGTCGCCATCGAGGAGCACGCGGCGCTCGCCCGTTGGGGCGCGAGCGGTCTCGTCGATACCTACGGCGAGCGCTTCGCCGGCAGCGGCGGCGAGGGGTTGCCGCTGTTCATCGGCCCGCCGGGCAGCGAGGCCGAGGTCGCCGTCCGCTACCAGCGCTTCGCGCGCATCGTCCGGCCGCTCGGCACAGCGCTTGAGCGCGTCGTGCTCACGCCGCGCTACGCCTGGCAGCTGCGCCTGGCGAACGGCCTCGAACTCATGCTCGGCCGCAACGGCGACGTTGCGGAGCAGCGCCTGCAGCGCTTCGTCGACCTCTACGACCAGACGCTCGGGCGCATGTCCGGCCCGCACGCGTACGTCGACCTGCGCTACGCCAACGGCTTTGCCGTGCGGGTGAAAGGCTGATGGCCAAGGAAACCAAGAACCTGGTGGTCGGCCTCGATATCGGTACCTCGAAGGTCGCGTGCCTCGTCGCCGAGCTCGGCGCGGACGGGCGCCTGGAGGTGCTCGGGATGGGCAGCCACGAGTCCAAGGGCCTGAAGAAGGGCGTGGTGGTCAACATCGAGGCGACGGTGTCGGCCATCCAGCGCGCGCTTGAGGAAGCCGAACTTATGGCGGATTGCAAGATCGGCTCGGCTTTCGTCGGCATCGCCGGCAGTCACATTCGCAGCTTCAACTCGACCGGCATGGTGGCAGTGAAGGACCGCGAAGTGACGCCGCTCGACGTCGAGCGCGCCATCGACACCGCGCGCGCCGTCAACATTCCCACCGATCAGCAGATCCTGCACGTACTGCGCCAGGAGTTCATCATCGATGGCCAGGAGGACGTGCGCGAGCCGATCGGCATGTCCGGCGTTCGCCTCGAGGTCAAGGTGCATATCGTCACGGGTGCGGTCTCCGCGGCGCAGAACATCATCAAGTGCGTGCGCCGCTGCGGCATCGAGGTGAGCGACCTCATTCTGCAGCCGCTCGCTTCGTCGCGCGCCGTGCTCGCCGAGGACGAGAAGGATCTCGGGGTGTGCCTGCTCGACATCGGCGGCGGCACGACCGACATCGCGGTCTTTACGCACGGCGCCATCCGCCACACCGCCGTCATTCCCGTGGCCGGCGATCAGATCACCAACGACATCGCGATGGCGCTGCGTACGCCGACCTCGGACGCCGAGGCGATCAAGATTCGCCACGGCGTGGCGCTGCGCCAGCTCGCCGACCCGAACCAGCTGATCGAGGTGCCGGGCATCGGCGAGCGCGGCGCGCGCACGATGTCTCGCCAGACGCTGGCCGAGGTCATCGAGCCGCGCGTCGAAGAGCTCTACTCGCTCGTGCAGCAGGTGCTGCGCGACTCGGGGTTCGAGGAGCTGCTGTCGAGCGGTGTCGTGCTCACGGGCGGCTCCTCGGTCATGCAGGGCATGGTCGAGCTCGGCGAGGAGATCTTTCACATGCCGGTACGGGTGGGCGTGCCGCGCTACGCCGGCGGGCTCGCCGAGGTGGTGCGCACGCCCCGTTACGCGACGGCGGTCGGGCTGCTCCTCGAAGGGCGGGCGCAACTGCAGCAGGGAAAGCTTTCGCGCCAGAGCGGCTCGGTGCGGGCCGTGCTCGGGCGAATGCGCGAGTGGTTCCAGAGAAACTTCTGAGGTCAAAACAAAGGCAAGGAGAGAACAACATGTTCGAAATCGTAGAAAACCACGCGAACGGGCCGATCATCAAGGTGATCGGCGTAGGCGGCGCGGGTGGCAACGCCGTAAACCACATGATCGAGCAGGGCGTACAGGGCGTCGAGTTCATCGCCGTCAACACCGACGCGCAGGTGCTGTCGCGCAACCGCGCTGGCAACCAAATCCAGCTCGGTACGAGCGGCCTCGGCGCCGGCGCCAAGCCCGAGGAAGCGCGCGCGGTCGCCGTCGCGGAACGCGACCGCATCGAGGAAGCGATTGCCGGTGCGCACATGGTGTTCATCACTGCGGGAATGGGCGGCGGCACGGGCACCGGCGCCGGACCGGTGATCGCCGAGGTGGCGCGAGCGCTCGGCATTCTGACGGTTGCGGTGGTCACCAAGCCATTCGGCTTCGAAGGCTCCAAGCGCATGAAGGTTGCCGAAGCCGGCCTGGAGGCGCTCGCGCCGCACGTCGACTCGCTGATCGTGATCCTGAACGACAAGCTCGAGGAGGTGCTGGGCGAGGACGTGACGCAGGAGGACGCCTTCAAGGCCGCCGACGACGTGCTGAACAACGCCGTGGCGGGTATCGCCGAAATCATCAACAACCCGGGCCTCGTCAACGTCGACTTCCAGGACGTGCGCACGGTCATGTCCGAGCAAGGCACGGCGATGATGGGTTCGGCCTTGGCGAGCGGCATCGACCGCGCGCGCATCGCCGCCGAGCAGGCGATTGCCTGCCCGCTCCTCGAGGGCGTCAACCTTGCCGGCGCGCGCGGCGTGCTGGTTAACATCACCGCATCGAAGGCGAGCCTCAAGCTGCGCGAGACCAAGGAGGTGATGAACATCGTGCGCACTTTCGCGGCGGAGGACGCCACGATCATCTATGGCGGGGTGTACGACGACGCGCTCGCGGACAACCTGCGCGTGACAGTGGTCGCGACGGGTCTCGGCGCGGCGAGCGCGGTCCGGCAACCAAAGCCACAGCTCGTGCTTAACAACGTGAGCGCGCAGAAGACCGGCACCGACAATCTGCCTGGCCCGGTCAATTACAACGAGCTCGACTCGGTGCCGGCAGTTATCCGGCGCAACCGCGCGTCCACGGTAGAAGCACTGCAGCAGAGCGGGGTCGATAAGTACGATATTCCCGCTTTCCTGCGCAAGCAGGCGGACTAGCCCCAGGCCGCAGCGGGGCGCCTCTCCCTTGCCGGAGGCGTCCCGCGGCGTATCCTGCTAGACTGTGCGGCGCAGCAAAAGCCAAGATGCTCCGGCAACGCACTCTTAAATCCCTCGTCTCCGCTTCCGGCGTCGGCCTGCACACGGGGCAGAAGGCGCGCATCAGCCTGCGCCCGGCGCCGCCCGACACCGGCATCGTGTTCCGGCGCGTCGACATGGTGCCGCCGATCGACATCCCGGCGCGCGCGGACCTGGTCGGCGATACACGCCTTGCGTCGTGCCTGTTGCGGGAGGGCGCGAAGATTCACACGGTCGAGCACCTGATGTCGGCCCTTGGCGGGCTCGGCATCGACAACGCCTACATCGACCTCGATGCCGCCGAAGTGCCGATCATGGACGGCAGCGCTTCGCCGTTCGTCCTTCTCATCCAGCAGGCCGGGATCGTGGAGCAGCCCGCGGCCAAGCGCTTTTTACGCGTCACGCGCGCCGTGGAGGTGAAGGAAGGCGACAAATGGGCGCGGCTCGATCCCTACCAAGGATACAAACTCTCGTTTTCCATTGAATTCAAGCATCCGGTGATCGAGCGCTCTACGCAGTCGGTCGCCGTAGACTTCGCCGAGACTTCTTACCTCAAGGAAATTGCGCGCGCGCGCACCTTCGGTTTCATGCACGAGGTGGAAAACCTGCGCGAGAGCGGACTTGCGCTGGGCGGTGGTCTCGACAACGCCGTGGTGCTCGATGAATATCGCGTGCTCAATGCGGACGGGCTTCGCTTCGCCGACGAGTTCATCCGCCACAAGCTCCTCGACGCGATCGGCGATCTGTACCTTCTCGGCAAACCGCTCCTCGCCGCGTTCTCGGCGCACAAGTCGGGTCACGCGTTGAATAACCGACTCTTGCGGGCGCTGCTTGCAGAGCGCGGAGCGCTGGAGACGGTGAGCTTCGAGCGTGCCGAGGAGACGCCGGCGGGCATCGCCCGCCTCGCCACCCAGTACGGTTAGCCGCGCCGTAGCGCGCCGCGGCGTTGCAGCAGCCGTCCGAGCGCCTCGCGTGCCGGGCAGGGCTGCATGGCAGCGTGCAATTTACGCAGGGCGTCGAGCGCGAATGTGGAGAATTGCACGTCTTTACGGGTTGCCGGCGCCGCGCGTGACGCGTTCGGTTGCACCCTCAGGAAAACTGAACTAACCTGCCAGCGCCGCTCGGAAAGAAAGCGGCCGAGGGCTGGAGCGAGCAGCTTCAGCTTCGCAGCCGCCGCGGAATTTGTCGCGAAAAGCGCCAGCTGCGAATCCTTGTAGTTGACAACGCGGACCTCGCAGGCGAGATCCGCGGACAAGAAGCGGTGAACCAGTCCGGACAGAGTGCGCAGCTCGTGCGCCTTGGTGAGCAGCGGTTGCAGCTCTCCTTCGGCGGAAAGAATGCGGCTGAGGCTCTGAGGACGCATGTAGCGATGTATTTTGGGAGGGATTGTGCAGATTATCCTGATCTCCGACCGGCTGGCGAGGGCGAGGTCAGTCACACTCGCAGCGCGCCACCTGGTGGCGAGCGGGCTGCTTGCAATCCTTGCCATGCTGGCCGGAGCAGCGGGGATGTACTGGCTCACGTTGCGCTACGCCGTCGAGCTACCCCTGCCGGCATTCCAGAAGCTGGTGCTCGCAGCGCACGAGGCGGAGGCCGAGCGCAACCGTACGTTCGTGCAGCAGAACCTCGACGCCATGGCGGTCAAGCTGGGCGAAATGCAGGCGCAGCTCACCCGGCTCGATGCGCTCGGCGAGCGCCTTACCTCCGTAGCGGGCGTGCGCGACATCAAGTTTTCCGCGGCTCCCGGCCTCGGTGGCGCCGCGACGACCACGATGCCGCCGCAGAATCTGTCGCTCGGCGAGTTCAACGAGAAGCTCCTGACGCTTTCCCGCCAGCTCGAGAACCGCAACGACATGCTGAGCGTGCTGGAAGCGCAGCTTTTCGAGCAGGCGCTGCGCAAGAAGATGCTGCCCACCATGATGCCGGTCTCGGCGCCGTACAACGCGTCAGCGTTCGGCCGGCGCATCGACCCCTTTACCGGGCAGATGGCCATGCATGAAGGCATCGACTTCCTCGCCGAGCTCGGTTCCGACGTCAGCGCCGCGGCGGCGGGCGTCGTGCAGTTCGCCGGCTTTCATCCGCAGTACGGCTACATGATCGACATCGACCATGGTAACGACCTGGTCACGCGCTACGCGCACCTTTCGAAGCTGTTCGTGAAGGAAGGAGACGTCGTCCAGCGCGGCCGCCGCATCGCGCTCTCCGGCAGCACCGGCCGCTCGACCGGCCCGCATCTGCACTTCGAGGTGCGCTTCCGCGGCGTTGCGCAGAATCCTACAAAGTTCCTGCAGATCACGAAGCCGGCGCCCCACCTCACGGCAAGCGCCAAGTAGCTCCCGTTTCCGGATAAAATCCGTCGCTTTGCAGGGGCTTGGACGGGCTCAGGGCCCGCTTCGCCCGCCCGAAGATGGTCAAAACTCTCCAGTCGCTTCGCACGGTCGCTGAAGTGCTCTGGCGGCTGCCGACGCGGGTATTCGGTAGCCGCAACGAGCGGCTTCTCAAGCAGTACGCACACTTGGTCGATGCGATCAACGGCCTCGAGGCGGCGATCGCCACGCTCACCGACGAGCAGCTGCGCGCGAAGACCAGCGAGCTGAAGAAGCGTCACGCCGACGGCGCGACGATCGATGAGCTTCTGCCGGAGGCTTTCGCCATCGTGCGCGAGGCCGCCAAGCGCACATTGCGGATGCGCCATTTCGACGTGCAGCTGCTCGGCGGCATGGTCCTGCACCACGGCAAGATCGCGGAGATGAAGACGGGCGAGGGCAAGACGCTGGTCGCCACCTTGCCCGCGTACCTGAACGCGCTCACCGGCAAGGGCGTGCACATCGTCACGGTGAACGACTACCTTGCCCGTCGCGATGCCGAGTGGATGGGAAAGATCTTCCAGTTTCTTGACCTGTCGGTCGGCGTGAACCTGCCGCACATGGATCCCGAGGACAAGCGCAGCGCGTATGCAGCTGACATAACGTACGGGACGAACAACGAATTCGGCTTCGACTACCTGCGCGACAACATGGCGATGCACGTCGAGGAGCGCTTCCAGCGCGGCCTGCACTACGCCATCGTCGACGAAGTGGACTCGATCCTCATCGATGAAGCGCGCACCCCGCTCATCATCTCCGGTCAGGCCGAGGACCGCACCGACCTCTACTTGAAAATGAACGAGGTTCCGCCCCTCCTCACCCGGCAGAAGGAGGAGAAGAAGCCGGACCAGCCCGATCCGCCGGGCGACTTCTACGTCGACGAGAAGAACCATCAGATCATCCTCTCCGAGGCCGGCCATGAGAAGGCGGAGCAGATCCTTGCCCGCATCGGCCTGCTGCCCGAAGGCGCGAGCCTGTACGAGCCGGCTTACATCAACCTGGTGCATCAGCTGTACGCCGCGCTGCGAGCGCATCACCTGTTCCATCGCGATCAGCACTACGTCGTGCAGAACGGCGAGGTGATCATCGTCGACGAGTTCACCGGCCGGCTGATGATCGGCCGGCGCTGGTCGGATGGCCTGCACCAGGCGGTCGAGGCCAAGGAGAAAGCACAGATCCAGAACGAGAACCAGACGCTCGCCTCGATCACCTTCCAGAACTACTTCCGCATGTACGGCAAGCTCGCCGGCATGACCGGCACGGCCGATACCGAGGCTTACGAGTTCCAGCAGATCTACGGGCTGGAGACGGTCGTCGTGCCGACGCACAAACCGATGATCCGTGCCGACCGGCAGGACCAGGTCTATCGCACCGGCAAGGAAAAATATCAGGCGGTGATCAACGATATTCGCGACTGCTTCTCGCTCGGCCAGCCGGTGCTGGTCGGCACGACGTCGATCGAGAATTCGGAGCTGCTGTCCGGACTGCTCAACAAGGAGAAGCTGGCGCACCAGGTGCTGAACGCCAAGCAGCACGAGCGTGAAGCGCAGATCGTCGCCCAGGCCGGCCGGCCGAAGATGATCACCATCGCCACCAACATGGCCGGCCGCGGTACCGACATCGTCCTCGGCGGCAACGTCGACAAGCAGTGCGACTTCGTCGAGGCCGACGAGAAGCTGTCGACCGAAGAGAAGCACGTGCGCGTCGAGAAGCTGCGCGGCGAATGGCAGGCGCTGCACGACCAGGTGGTGAAGGCGGGCGGCCTGCACATCATCGGCACCGAGCGTCACGAGTCGCGCCGCATCGACAATCAGCTGCGCGGGCGCTCGGGGCGCCAAGGCGACCCGGGCAGCTCGCGCTTCTATATGTCGCTCGAGGACCCGCTGCTGCGCATCTTCGCCGGCGAGCGCATCAATCGCATCATGGTGATGCTGAAGATGCCCGAGGGCGAGGCGATCGAGCATCCCATGGTCACGCGCTCTATCGAGAGCGCGCAGCGCAAGGTGGAAGCGCGCAACTTCGACATCCGCAAGCAGCTGCTCGAGTACGACGACGTCGCCAACGATCAGCGCAAGACCATCTATGCGTTGCGCAATGAGCTGCTCGAGTCGAGCGACGTGTCGGCGCGCATCGCCGACCTGCGCGCCGGCGTGCTGGGCGATCTGTTCCGCACTTACGTGCCCGCGGAGAGCGTCGAGGAGCAATGGGACATCGCCGGGCTGGAGGCGGCGCTCAAGGCGGAATTCAACCTCGAGGTCCCGCTCAAGCGCTGGCTCGAAGCCGAGCCCGAGCTGCAGGACGAAAGCATGCTCGAGCGCATAGTCGAGCGCGCGCAGGCGGCCTACGACGCGAAAGTCCCGGCCGGTGCCGAGGCCTCGTTCCGCCAGTACGAGCGCTACGTGATGCTGCAGATCCTCGATGCGCACTGGCGCGAGCACCTTGCCGCGCTCGATCACCTGCGCCAGGGGATCCACCTGCGCGGCTATGCGCAGAAGAATCCGAAGCAGGAGTACAAGCGCGAGGCGTTCGAGCTGTTCGGCGCGCTGCTCGAATCGGTGAAGCTCGAGGTCGTGAAGACGCTCACCGCGGTCGAGATCCGCACCCAGGACGACATCCGGCCCGACGATCAGTCGCACGTCGAGAATGTGACGCCTCTGCATCCCGGGGGGGCAGGTGGCGAGGAGGCAGCGCGTGATTACGCTGGCAACGGCGACGTGGCCCTCGCCGAGGCGGCGACGAAGAAGAAGGCGCGGCCCATCGTGCGCCCGACGCAGAAGGTGGGGCGCAACGATCCCTGCCCGTGCGGGTCCGGGAAGAAGTACAAGCACTGCCACGGCAAGCTGACTTAATGGCAGTCAACCTTGCGCCGCCGGATCCGGCCGCGCTGCTGCCCGTTCCGGGAATCGAGCTCGGTGTGGCGATGGCGGCGATCCGCAAGGCGAATCGCAAGGACCTGCTGGTCATGCGGCTCGCGCCCGGCACGGCAGTGGCCGCCATCTTCACGCGCAACCGCTTTTGCGCCGCGCCAGTGACGGTGGCGCGCAAGCACGTTCGCAACGCGGTGCGGGCACTCGTGGTGAATACGGGAAACGCCAACGCAGGCACCGGCGCAAATGGCATCGAGCGTGCCATGGCGGTGTGCGAAGCGCTCGCTGGGCATCTCGGGTGCGACGCGCGGCAGATCCTGCCCTTCTCTACCGGCGTGATCATGGAGCCGCTCCCGGTGGAGCGCATCCTTACCGCCCTGCCGCGGGCGCTGCTGAGCCACGACGACTGGCTCTCGGCCGCGGAGACCATCATGACGACCGATACCGTGCCCAAGGCGTACTCGCGGCATCTGCGCTTTTCCAGCGGCACGGCGGCGGTGACGGGTATCGCAAAGGGCGCCGGCATGATCCGCCCCGACATGGCGACGATGCTCGGATTCATCGGCACGGACGCGCGTGTCGCGCCTGCGACGCTGCGACGCATGGCGCAACGCGTCGCCGACCGCACCTTCAACTGCATTACGGTCGATGGCGACACGTCGACGAACGACGCGCTGGTGCTGGTCGCCACCGGACGCGGACCTGCGGCGTCTGGGCGTCGCGACCTGCTGCGCCTGGAGGCCGGGCTCACCGACGCGGCGCGTCACCTGGCGCAGGCCATCGTGCGCGATGCCGAGGGTGCGACCAAGTTCGTCACCGTCGAAGTGGCTCTCGGCCGCAGCGTCGAGGAATGCCGGCAGGTCGCTTATGCCATCGCTCATTCGCCCCTGGTCAAGACGGCGTTCTTCGCCTCCGATCCGAACCTCGGCCGCATCCTGGCGGCGATCGGCAATTCCGGGGTCGCCGGGCTGGATGCGAACCGCGTCGATCTTTATATCGACGCAATTCGCGTGGCCCGCGGCGGCGGACGCGATCCGCAATACCGCGAAGAGGCGGCCGTGGCGGCGATGCAGAAGCCCGAATTCACGGTGCGCGCCGTGCTGAACCGCGGCAAGGCCGCGGCTGTCGTGTGGACTTGCGACCTTTCTTTCGACTACGTGAAAATCAACGCCGAATACCGCACTTGAGCGAAGAACTCGAACGGATCCTGAAGCGGCTCGAGCAGCTTCTGCCGCCGCCGGCGCCGGCGACCGACTGGTCGTCGAGCATCGCCTTTCGCTGGCGCGCGAGCGGCCGGCCCGGAATCCAGGGGTGGCCGCAGCCCGTACGCCAGGTGCATCGAATCCGCCTCGCCGACCTGCGCGGCATCGACCGGCAGATCGAGCGTGTCGAGGAGAACACGCGGCAGTTCCTCGAAGGGCGTCCGGCCAACAACGTTCTGCTGACCGGCGCGCGCGGCACGGGCAAGTCGTCGATCGTGAAGGGGCTGCTCAACAAGTACGCGCGCCAGGGCCTGCGGCTGATCGAGGTCGAGAAGAACGACCTGATCGATCTGCCGAACATCGTCGATCAGGTGGCCGGCCGGCCGGAGCGCTTCCTCGTGTTCTGCGACGACCTGAGCTTCCAGGGCGCGGAGGAGGGCTACATCGCGCTCAAGGTGGCGCTCGACGGCTCGGTGTCGACCACCTCGGAGAACATGCTGATCTATGCCACCTCGAACCGCCGTCACCTGATGCCCGAGTACATGGCCGAGAACCTCGAGACGCGCTATGTCGGCGACGAGATCCATCCCGGCGAGACGGTCGAGGAGAAGATCTCGCTTTCCGAGCGCTTCGGCCTTTGGGTGACCTTCTATCCGTTCGACCAGGACGAATACCTCGTGATCGTCGGCCACTGGCTGAAAACCCTCGGTGTCAAGGAGACCGAGGCGGCGCGCGAGGAGGCGCTGCAATGGTCGCTGCAGCGCGGCTCGCGCAGCGGGCGCGTCGCCTACCAGTTCGCAAGGGACTGGGCCGGGCGCCATACCAAAAAGAAGTAAGGTGATCGAGGTCGCGGCGGCGGTGCTGGAGCGCGCCGAGGGAGAGTTTCTGCTCGCGCAACGCCCGCCCGGCAAGGTCTACGCAGGTTACTGGGAGTTCCCCGGCGGCAAGGTCGAGCCGGGCGAAGAGCCGGCGCGCGCCCTCGCGCGCGAACTGCACGAGGAGCTCGGCATCGAGGTCGAGCGCGCCTATCCGTGGATCGTGAGGGTCTACACCTATCCGCATGGCACGGTACGGCTCAACTTCTTCCGTGTCACCGCATGGCGCGGCGTGCCCCATCCGCGCGAGGATCAGGCGATCGTCTGGCAACGGCGCGGCGCGGCGAGCGTTGTCCCCATGCTCCCCGCCAATGCGCCGATCCTCGCCGCGCTGCAACTGCCATTCGAGTACGCCGTCAGCGATGCGGCGCGGCTCGGCGTGCCGCAGATGCTCGAGCGTCTCGAACGCCGACTCGAGGATGGCCTCAAGCTGCTGCAGATTCGCGAGCCGGGGCTTGCGCCGGACGCGCGTGAGCTCTTCACAACGCAGGCCATCGGCCTCGCGCATCGCTACGACTGCCGGGTGCTGACGAAGGCACCCTTTCCCGGGGCGGACGGCCGCCATTTCACCGCGCTGGAGCTCGGCAAGCTCGCGGTGCGTCCCGCGACCGGCCTTGCCGCCGCCTCCTGCCACACGCGCGAGGAGCTTGAGCGCGCGATGGCGCTCGAGCTTGACTTCGCGGTGCTCGGTCCTGTTCGCGAAAAGGCTGGCGTCGCGCCGCTCGGCTGGGAGCGGTTCGCCGCGCTCGCAAGCGGATCGAGCATTCCGGTCTATGCGATCGGCGGCCTGCAGCGCCGAGACCTCGAAGCCGCGCGGCGCCATGGCGCGCACGGCCTTGCCATGATTCGCGGCGCCTGGGCCTAGGGCGTCTCGGGCGCGTCGTCTTCCGGCTGCCCCGCCTCGTCCGGCACGCGGTAGGTCTCGGAAGCCCAGGCGCCGAGGTCGATCATCTTGCAGCGCTCGCTGCAGAACGGGCGCCACGGGTTGTCCGGGGAAAAAGGCGTCGCCTCGCCGCAACGCGGGCAGGCGACCTTGCGCGAGGTTTGCACCCTTACAGGTTACAGAACGTGAGCTCGAACGGCACGTCCCAGTCGGCGGTGCGTGTCCGCGAGTCCTCGGGCTGCTGCGAGATGAAGCGGATGTTGAGGACGTACTTGTTGGCGCTGATTTCCGGTACGCACGGCATGCCCGGATCCAGGCGCAGGCGAAGCATCTGCGCCGTCTTGCCGCCGAGCATTTGCTGGTACATCCCCTGCGGTGCGTTCACCCCTTGGGGCCGGCCCGATTCGCGCAGGATGCGCAGGATGATCGCCGAGCCGTCGCGCAGCGGATACAGCGGGCTCGTCCAGGCGGCGAGCTGGCCGGTTCTCTCTTCCGCGGGGCGGTGCAGCCAGTAATGGTACGAAGGCAGATCGAACTCGCATGCGCCGCCGGGGATGCCGGTGCGCTGCTTGATCGACATCAGCCAGTCGTTCTCGCGCAAGTACTGGCCGATCTTGCCGGTCATCGAAAAGAGCGCCGCCGCGGCCTGCTCGATGTCGCGCAGCACGCTGGAGAGCGCGTCCTCGGCGATGTCGGGGTTGTTCTTGAATGAGAGCAGCACCTGCTTCTGGCGTTCCAGCTCCTGCAGCAGGTCCGATTTCAGGTCGGCGCGGCTCGCCACCTCGAGGATCTCAAACAAGGTGAGCAGCGCCATGTGATGGTCGTGCGGGTCGGTGCGCGCGACAAAATGCCGCGAACGCTCGAACAAGTCCTCCAGGCGCAGCAGCGTCCGGATGCGCTCGTTGAGCGGATATTCGTACGTGATCAAGGCGGCCACGATTTGCCGCGACCGGTCCTCACCGATCGATCGCAGCGGCGATTCTCAGTCATTTTGCCCGCGCCGTACAACTCACGCTCGCGCGCTTTTCGCCAGGCGCAGGTATTTGTCGTGCAGCGCAGCCACCTGCTCGCGCAGCGCCTGCAAGGCGCCGCCATTGTCGATCACGTCGTCCGCCGCGGCGAGCCGCTCGGCGCGCGATGCCTGGTTGCGGATGATGGCGCGCACTTCCTCCGCGCCGAGCCGGCTGCGCGCACGCACGCGCGCTATCCGAATCTCCTCAGGCGCGTCGACCACGAGCACCCGGTCGACGCGGGTCCGGTAGTCGGCCGATTCGACGAGCAGCGGCACGACGTGCACCACGTACGGTGCATTCGCCTCGCCGATCAGGCGTTCCGATTCCGCGCGGATCATCGGATGCAGCAGCTGCTCGAGCGCCTGCTTCGCCGCCGGGTCCGAGAACACGCGCCGGCGCATGGCCTCGCGATCCAGCGCGCCGGACGCCGCTACGAATGCCTCGCCGAACAGGCTCTTGATGTGCGGCATCGCCGCTCCCGAGGGCTCGGTAAGGTGGCGGGCGATCTCGTCGGTATCGACCACTGCTGCGCCGAGGCGGGCGAACTCCCCGGCTGCAGCGCTCTTGCCGCTGCCGATGCCGCCGGTGAGGCCTAGCACCCAGCGATGCCTACGGAGCGAAGACACGCTGGCGCGCGTCACAACCGTTGTACATACCAGCGCACGATCGGTTCGCCCCAATACAGCGCCACGATGCCCGCGATTGCGATATACGGCCCGAAATGGAAGCGAAAACCCGCGTCCCACTTGCCGCGTGCGGCGAACATCTGCAGCGCCCCGAAAACCAGCCCGACGACCGAGGAGAGCAGGATGACGAGCGGCAACATCTTCCACCCGAGGAATGCGCCGACGGCCGCGTTCATCTTGAAGTCGCCGTAGCCCATGCCTTCCTTGCCCGTGGCGAGCTTGAATACCCAATACACCAGCCACAGCGACAAGTAGCCGGCGATTGCGCCGATCACGGCGTCGGGAAGGCCGACGAAGGCATGCGGCAGGTTGAGCAACAAGCCGGTCCACACGAGCGGCAGCGTAAGGTCGTCGGGAAGGAGTCCGGTTTCCTGGTCGATGAACGCGAGCGCGATGGTGAACCACACGAAGAGCGCCGCCCCCAGCGCCGCGAGCGAAGCGCCGAAGTGCCAGACCGAGTAGGCGCCGCCGATGCCGGCCAGCAGCTCGACCAGCGGATACTTCGCCGCGATCGGCGCACCACAGCCCGAGCACTTGCCGCGCAGCAGCGCCCAGCTCACGAGCGGGATGTTCTCGTGCGCCCGGATGCCATGGCCGCAGCTCGGACAGCGCGAGCGCGGCGTGACGAGGTTGAGCGGCGGCTCCTGCGGCGCCGGCGCTCCGGCGAGTGCGGCGCACTCGGCGCGCCACTCGCGCTCCAGCATCTTGGGCAGCCGGTGGATCACCACGTTGAGGAATGAGCCGATGCACAGCCCGAACACGAGCGCCAGCCAGGGAAGCACGGCTGGCTGAGCTAGCCAGCCGAAATCGGTCATTGGCTTATGCGAGACGCCTTAAACGGCCTGGCCTATCTTGAAAATCGGCAGGTACATCGCGATCACCATGCCGCCGATCAGAGTGCCGAGGACGACCATGATCATCGGTTCCATGAGCGAGGAGAGTGCGTCGACCGCGTCATCGACCTCCTGCTCGTAGAAGTCGGCCACCTTGCTCAGCATGCTGTCGAGCGCACCGGTCTCCTCGCCGATCGAGCACATCTGCAGCACCATGGGCGGAAAAACGCTGGCGTTTTGCATCGCCACGGTGAGCGAGGTACCGGTGGACACCTCACCCTGGATCTGCTTGGTGGCGCTGGCGTACACGTAGTTGCCGGCGGCGCCGCCGACCGAGTCGAGTGCCTCGACGAGCGGCACGCCGGCGGCAAACATCGTCGACAGCGTGCGCGTCCAGCGCGCGATGGCCGATTTGCGCACCAGGTCGCCGAACACCGGCAGCTTGAGCATCGTCCGGTCCATGAACATCTGTACCGCCAGCGAGCGCTTCCACGCTTCCAAGAAGCCGTAGATCGACGCGCCGATCACCGGAAAGATGATGTACCAGTAGGCGACGAACCAGTTGGAAATGCCGATTACAATCAGCGTCGGCGCCGGGAGGTCGGCGCCAAAATTGGTGAACACCTCCTTGAACGCCGGGATGACGAAAATCATGATCACCGCGGTGATGATGAATGCCACCGCGATGATCGCGATAGGATAGAACATCGCGCTCTTGATCTTCGACTTGATGGCGAGGATCTTCTCCTTGTAGGTCGCCAGGCGGTCGAGCAGCGTCTCGAGAATGCCCGCCTGCTCGCCGGCCTGCACCAGGTTGCAGAAGAGCGCATCGAAGTAGAGCGGGTATTTGCGGAACGCCGAGGCGAGCGCCGAGCCCGTCTCCACGTCGGCCTTGATTTCCATAAGCAGCTTCTGCACCGCCGGGTTGCTTGCGCCCTTGCCGACGATGTCGAACGATTGCAGAAGCGGCACGCCGGCCTTCATCATCGTCGCGAGCTGGCGCGTGAAGAGAGAGATGTCCTTCTCCCTCACCTTGCCGCCGCCGCGCCGGCGCTGCTTCTTGACCTTCTGCACCAGGATGCCCTGACGACGCAGCGTGACGTTCACTGCGGTCTCGCTCGCCGCGCGCAGTTCGCCGCGGATGATCTTGCCGGCCTTGTCCTTGCCTTCCCAGGCGAAGATGAATTCTTTCGGCCCCTTGATATGGGCCGCTGCTGCGGTTGCCATTGACGAACTCCCTCCCAGGCGGGAACGCTGCCCCACTTACCCGGCCTGCATGATGCCCGCGGGTGGGGGTTTTGTAAAGGCTGAAGTTCCCTCTCTAAGCCTCTGACACCTCTGTATTTTCTACATCGGCGGAAGGTCGAAAAATGCGCACCGTTTTGATCGTCCGCCCCTGCGCATGGACGATCTCCATGGGCACCCCGCCGATCTTGATCGAGACGTCGGCCTCGGGAATTTCCTGCAGATGCTCGACGATGAGCCCGTTCAACGTCTTCGGGCCGTCGGTCGGAAGCGACAGTCCGAGGGCGCGGTTCACCTCGCGCACCGGCATGGCCCCTTCAGCGGTCGCCGTGCCGCTTGCGTCCCACGCGAGCGGCACGGCGCTCGGCAGCGAAGTTGTGAACTTGCCGATGATCTCCTCGATGATGTCCTCGAGGGTGACGAGCCCCATCAGCTCGCCGTATTCGTCCACTACCAGCGCGATGCGCTCGCGGTTCTCCTGAAAGTACTGCATCTGCGAGAGCACCGAGGTGCTGGCGGGCACGAAGTAGGGGTCGTCGAGCACCGCGGTCAGCGCCGCCTCGTCGAGCGCCGCGGCGCGCAGCGCGGGAAGAATCTTGCGCAGATGCACGATGCCCGCGAGCTCGCCTTCGTGGTTGCGGAACACGGGCAGGCGCATGTGGTAGCTCGTCGCGAGCTGGCGTGACACGGTCTCCATGCCGTCTTCGAGGCAGACCGACTCGATGCGCGAGCGCGGCACCATGATGTCCTGCACCGTGATCGCGCCCACGTCGAACAGGTTCACCAGGATCGCCAAGTGCTTCTTCGGCATGAAGCTGGACGATTCCAGTACCAGGGTGCGGATTTCCTCCGGCGAAAGCTTCGGCTCCTCGGTCGGCTTGCCCGGCCGGATGCCAAGTACGAGGAGCAGCGGCCGCACGAAGAGGTTCACGAACCACGTGATCGGGTTGAGGAGCCACATCACCGGCTTGAGGACGTAGACGAGCAGCAGCGCGGTGTGCTCGGGATACGTGGCGCCGATCACCTTGGGCGTGATCTCGGAGAACACGATGATGAGGAAGGAGACGATCAGCGTGCCAGCAGCGTACGCGAGCTTGTCGTCGCCGAGGAAGCGCACCGCCACGAGGCTCGACAGCGTGCTCGAGGCGGCGACTACGACCGTATTGCCGATCAGGATGCCGCCGAGCAGGCGGTCGGTGCGCGTCAGCAGCCTCGCGACCATGGCGGCGCCGGTGTGGCCGCGCGACACGAGGTGCTTCAGTCGATAACGGTTGAACGCCATCATCGCCGTCTCGGCGATCGAGAAGAACGCCGACAGCGCGAGCAGCACGGCGAGGGCGGCCAGCATCCACGCGAGCGGGATCTCCACCATCAGCCGCGCCGCAGCAGGACTTCGAGGACGAACGCCGTGCCGATATTGGCCAGCAGGACCATCACGAAGCCCGCCACCGTCCAGCGCAGCGCGGTTCTGCCGCGCCAGCCGCGTGCGAGCCGGCCCCACAGCAGCACCGCGAACGTGAGCCATGCCATGACGGCGAACACGGTTTCGTGGTTGAAGCGCATCGCGCGGCCGAACATCGATTCGGAGAGCGTCATGCCGGTCGCGAGCGTGAGCGTCAGCAGCACGAACGCCGCGCCGACCAGCCGGAAGAACATGCGCTCGATGGTGAGCAGCGGCGGCAAGCTCGCCGCCGGCCCGTGCAGCGGGTGAGCACGCAGCGGCTCGTTCGCCGCGCCCTTGCGATGGAGCAGTCGGTCGGCCAGCGCCATCAGCACGGCGTGCAGCAGCGCGATGGTGAACACGCTGTAGGCGACGATGGCGAGCGCGAGGTGCACCTTGAAGTCGGTCGCCGCCGCCCCCGGCATGAGACGGCCTGGAAACCACACGGGTAGCAGCCCGCCGACCGCCGCCGCGCCGAGCACGAGCGGCTGCATGCCGATCAGGCTGAAGAACAGGCTCTCCACCCAGTAGATAAGCACCGCGAGCCACAGCATCGCCGAGAGCGCGTAAGCAAAACCGAAGCGCAGCTCCGGCCCCCCGAAGATGCCCTGCCCGAGCAGCCAGGCGTGCAGGCCAAGCGGCGCGAGGATGGCGAGGCGCTCGCCGAGGTTCAGCTCCGGGCGCGCGGCTTGCGCGGCTTGCGCATCGTGCCGCCAGCGCGAGCGCCACAGGTGCCACGCCAGGATCGCGTACCCGGCGGACGCGATCGCGTGAATTACAATGTCGGGCACTTCCTCAGTTTACACCCCATGCTGGATACCCTGACCGCGCGGCTTGCGCGCATCGTGAAGCAAGTACGCGGCGAAGCGCGCCTCACCGAATCGAACATCCAGGAGGCGCTGCGCGAGGTGCGCGTTGCGCTGCTCGAAGCCGACGTTGCTCTGCCGGTCGTCAAGCATTTCGTGGAGGCGGTGCGTGCCAAGGCGCTCGGCGCGGAGGTGGTCGGCAGCCTGACGCCAGGACAAGCGCTGGTCGGCGTCGTGCATCGCGAGCTCGCCACGCTGATGGGCGAGGCGAACGTGCCGCTCGAACTCGCCGTGCAGCCGCCGGCGGTCGTCCTCATGGCCGGCCTGCAGGGCTCGGGCAAGACCACGACCAGCGGCAAACTCGCCTTGTTCCTGAAAGGCGAGAAAAAGAAGGTCGGCCTGGTGTCGGCCGACGTCTATCGCCCCGCGGCGATCGAGCAGCTGAAGACCGTCGCCGCGCAGGTCGGCGCGACTTTCATTCCTTCCGCGGCATCGGACAAGCCGGTCGACATCGCGAGCCGCGCGCTCGAGTATGCCCGCACGCATTACCTTGATGTGCTGATCGTCGACACAGCAGGCCGTCTCGCCATCGACGAGGAGATGATGCGCGAAATCGCGGCGCTGCACGCAGTGCTGCGGCCGGCGGAGACGCTGTTCGTCGTCGACGCCATGCAGGGCCAGGACGCCATCAATGTCGCGCGCGCTTTCAACGAGCGCCTGCCGCTCAGCGGAGTCATCCTCACCAAGCTCGACGGCGATGCGCGCGGCGGCGCGGCGCTCTCGGTGCGCCACGTCACCGGAAAGCCGATCAAGTTCGCTGGCGTCGGCGAGAAGCTTTCCGGACTGGAGCCCTTCCACCCGGAGCGCATGGCCGCGCGCATCCTCGGCATGGGCGACATCCTGTCGCTGGTCGAGGAGGCGCACGCCAAGATCGACCTCGAGGAGGCGAAGCGCGTCGCCGAGAAGGTGAAGAAGGGCAAGGGTTTCGATCTCGAGGACTTCCGCCAGCAGATCGCGCAGATGAAGAAGATGGGCGGCGTCGCCTCGCTCATCGACAAGCTGCCGGCGCAGCTCGTGGGCAGCGTCGATCCGGCCAAGCTGCAGGACGACAAGCAGCTCAGGCGCATCGAGGGCATCATCAACTCCATGACGCCGCAGGAGCGGACCAAGCCCGAGCTCATCAAGGCTTCGCGCAAGCGGCGCATCGCCGCGGGCGCCGGCGTTCCCGTGCAGGCGGTGAACCAGCTGCTCAATCAGTTCGAGCAGATGCAAAAGATGATGAAGATGATGAAGGGCGGCAACCTGCAGCGCATGATGCGCAACATGAAGGGGCTGCTCCCCGGAATGCGATGAGCGAGCCCGACGCCGCAGCGGATGCCAACCGCACGCTGGTCTGCAGCGTGCTCTTCCTCGACATCGCCGGCTACTCGCGCCTCGGCGTCACGCAGCAGATTCAGCTCAAGCAGCGCTTCAACGAGGTGCTGTCCGCGGCGCTGCAGGACACCGAGCCGCGCGAGCGGGTCTTGATCGACACGGGCGATGGCGCAGCCGTCGCCTTCCTCGGCGATCCGGAGCGCGCGCTGTTCGCGGCGCTCGCCGTGTTCGACAACGTGGGCGAGCTGCCGGTGCGCATGGGCATCAACCTCGGCCCGGCGCACGTGAGCCGCGACATCAACGGTCAGGAAAACGTCATCGGCGACGGCATCAACGTCGCCCAGCGCATCATGTCCTTCGCCGCTGAGGGGCAGCTCTTCGTGTCGCGCTCCTTCTACGACGTGGTGCTGCTGCTCTCGGCGGAGTACGCGACGATGTTCCAGCCGGTCGGCGGCCGCACCGACAAGCACGCGCGCACCCACGAGGTGTTCGCCGTGAATCCGGCGGTGCGCGTCGCGCGCCGCGTCGCCGAGACGCACGCGCGGCTGCGCGCGCAGCGACCGAAGGCCGCGCCGCCGCGCGACGAGCCGGCGCGCGTCTCCGACGCCGGCACGCATTTCATCATTTCGGGCACGACGCGCGAAAGCGTGGCCGCCGTGCTTGGGCGCCTCGCCGACGAGGGCGCGAAGGTGCTGGCACAGCCGGCGCAGGTCGGCTCGCGCTGGATCGCCACCTGCGAGAACCGCCGCGCGGCGATGCGCGTCAACGTCGAGAAGCTCGGGCTGAAGAGCGTGGTCACCGGGCCGACGCGCGAAGCGGTGGAGGTCAGGGTCAAGGAGCTCCTGCAATACGGCGCCCGTCTCGCGCAGGACATCGAGTGCATCGACGGTGTCTGGACCGCCGTGTGCGAGTCGCTCGGATAGAGGTATAATCCGCGCCTTTTCGCAGTTGCGGGGCACTTCATCATGGTGGTGATTCGACTGCAGCGCGGCGGCGCCAACAAGCGCCCGTTCTACCACTTGGTGGTGGCGGACTCGCGGCGCGCGGCTTCCGGCAAGTTTCTCGAGCGCGTGGGCTTCTACGATCCAAAGGCGCCGCAGGGACGCGAGGCGCTGCGCGTGAATCTGGAGCGCGTGAAGCACTGGGCAGGCCGCGGCGCGCAGCTCTCGCCGACGGCCGAACGCCTGGTCAAGCAGTTTGCAAAGAAGGCAGCCTGATCGGCTGATCGGGATGGGCCGCGTCGCCGGGGCCTATGGCGTACGCGGCTGGCTGAAGGTGGCGCCGGGCGGTGGCGTGCGGGAGACCCTGGCCGGCGCGCCGGAATGGTGGATCGGCGGGCGTGTGTACGCGGTCGGCGAAGCGAAGGTGCACGGCGCGGCGGTCATCGCAAAGCTGGCAGGGCTGGAAAGCCGCGAGCAGGCCGAGAGCCTCAGAGGCGAGGAAGTGTGCGTGCGGCGCGCGACCCTGCCGCAGCCCGGCGAGGGGCACTATTACCTCGCCGATCTGGTCGGCCTCGAGGTGGTGAACGAGCAGGGCGCGCGGCTCGGCGTCGTGAAGCGGCTTTTTTCGAACGGCGCGCAGGACGTGATGGAAGTGGCGGGCGAGCGCACGTACTTGATGCCTTGGGTGCCCTCGGTGGTGAAGGAGGTGGATCTGGCGCGTGGCCGGATCACCGTGCAGTGGGGAGCAGACTGGTGATCCGCTTCGATGTGATCACCCTGTTCCCGCAGATGTTCACCGCCATCACGCAGAATGGCATCACCGCTCGTGCGCAGCAGGTCGGGCTGTGGCGGCTCGAGACGTGGAATCCACGCGATTTCACGTCGGACCATTACCGGACGGTCGATGACCGTCCATACGGCGGCGGGCCGGGCATGGTGATGCTCGCCGAGCCGCTCGAGAAGGCACTGGACGCGGCACGCGCCGCGGGCGGCGGAAGGGTAATCTACCTTTCGCCGCAGGGCAGGAGGCTGGAGCAGCGCAAGGTGATGGCGCTGTCGCAGGAAGCGGCGCTCGTCTTGCTGTGCGGCCGCTACGAGGGCGTCGACGAGCGGCTGCTCGAGCGGCGGGTCGACGAAGAGCTGTCGCTCGGCGACTTCGTGCTCTCGGGCGGCGAGCTCGCGGCGATGGCGCTCGTCGACGCGTGCGTGCGCCAGCTGCCGGGGGCGCTCGGCGACGAGCGCTCGGCGCTGGAGGAGTCGTTCGCCGACGGCTTGCTCGACTGCCCGCAGTACACGCGTCCCGAGCTGTATCGGGGCGCGCGCGTGCCGGCGGTGCTGCTCTCGGGACACCACGCCGAGATCCGGCGCTGGCGGCTGAAGCAGGCGCTCGGCCGCACCTGGCTGAGAAGGCCCGAGCTGCTGCAGGCGCGCGGAATGAGCGAAGAGGAAAAGGGCTTGCTGGCGCAGTTTCAGAACGAACATAGGGAAACGAGCGGGAGCTGACGATGGACCTGATCAAGACGCTGGAGCAGGAAGAGATCAAGCGGCTGGCGAAGAACATTCCCGACTTTTCGCCGGGCGACACCGTGCTGGTCAACGTGAACGTGGTCGAGGGCGAGCGCAAGCGCGTCCAGGCCTTCGAGGGCATGGTGATCGCCAAGCGCAACCGCGGCCTCAACTCCTCGTTCATCGTGCGCAAGATCTCCTCGGGCGAGGGCGTGGAGCGCACCTTCCAGACCTACTCGCCGCTCATCGCCTCGATCGAGGTGAAGCGCAAGGGCGAGGTGCGGCGCGCCAAGCTCTACTACCTGCGCGGCCGCTCGGGCAAGTCGGCGCGCATTCGCGAGAAGGTCGGCGAAGGCGGCGAGCGCATCGGCGACGGCGAGGCGGAAGAATAATCCAAGCGTAAAATCGGGCCATGCGCCGCGAAGCCGCCGCCATCAGCCCGATCACCGAGATCATCGCCGGGGTGCGGGCCGGCGAGATCGTCATCCTGGTCGACGACGAGGACCGCGAGAACGAGGGCGACCTGGTGTTCGCGGCGGAATTCGTCTCGCCCGAGAAAATCAACTTCCTCGCCAAGCACGGCCGCGGCCTGATCTGCATGCCGATCACCGAAGCGCACGCCGAGCGTCTCGGCCTGAGGCCGATGGTCGCGCAGAACCGCTCGCGCCACGGCACCAACTTCACCGTCTCAATCGAGGCCGCCGAGGGCATCGCGACCGGTATCTCGGCGCACGATCGTGCGCTGACGGTCAAGGTCGCCGCCGCGCCGCAGGCGCGGCCCGAAGACCTCGTGCAGCCCGGGCACGTGTTCCCCTTGATTGCGCAGCCGGGCGGCGTGCTCGTGCGCGCGGGCCATACCGAGGCGTGCTGCGACCTCGCGCGGCTGGCCGGCCTGATGCCAGCCGCCGTGCTGTGCGAGATCATGCGCGATGACGGCGCCATGGCGCGCCTGCCGGATCTGATCGAGTTTGCCGCACGGCACGGCCTCAAGATCGGCACGATCGCCGATCTGATCGAGCATCGCAGCCGACACGAGTCGCTCGTGCAGCGCACGCTGGAGCGGGAAATCGAAACCGCATGGGGTGCCTTCCGGCTGTTCGCCTATCGCGACCTCGCGCTCGGCGCCGTGCACCTCGCGCTGGTGCTCGGCCGCCCGTCGCCCGAAGAAGAGGTGCTGGTGCGCGTGCACGAGCCGCTCTCGGTGGTCGACCTGCTGGATGCCGGACCGGGCACGCATTCGTGGGGCGTCGGCGAGGCGCTCGCCGCGATCCGTGGCGCCGGCACGGGCGTGCTCGTGCTGCTCAACTGCACGCAGAGCGCGGAGGCGCTGAGCGCCCGGCTGGTCGATGCCAGGCCGCAGGGCCGCGTCGCCGACCTGCGCCTGTACGGCATTGGCGCGCAGATCCTGCGCGACCTGGGTGTCGGGCGCATGAAGCTGATGGCCGCGCCGCGCAAGATGCCGAGCATGGCGGGATTCGGGCTCGAAGTTACCGGCTACCTGACGCGGTAGGCGAGCGGTGCGCCTGGGCATCGTCGCCAGCCGGTTCAACGAAGGCCTCGCCGCGCGCCTCCTCGAGCGCGCGCGCCGCGAGGCGGAGCGGCTCGGCGCGGAGATGTCGGTATTGAGCGTGCCGGGTGCGCTCGAGATACCGCTCGCACTGCAATGGCTGGCGCAGAGCGGCCGCTTCGACGCGCTGGTCGCGCTCGGCGCCGTCATCCGCGGCGAGACCTATCACTTCGAGGTGGTGGCCAACGAATCGGCGCGCGGCCTGATGGACGTGGCGCTCGATTTCGGGCTGCCGATCGCCAACGGCATCCTCACGACCGAGGACGAGGCGCAGGCCGAGGCGCGCCTCGACAAAGGCGCCGAGGCCGTGCGCGTCGCCGTCGAGATGGCGCGGCTGCGGGATTCGCTTCATGAAAAGCGCTAGGCGCCAGGCGCGCGAGAACGCCCTGCAGGCGCTTTACGCCTGGCAACTCTCGGGCGCCGACCCGCTCGAAGCGGCGCTCGGCCTTGCCGACGCCGGCCGGGTCGACCACGGCTTCGTGGAGGCGCTGGTGCGCGGAGTGCGCGACCGCGTCGCCGAGCTCGACAAGCTGATCGGCCCGCACCTCGATCGCGATCTGGCGCGGCTCTCGCCGGTGGAGCGCTCGATCCTGTACATCGGCGCGCTCGAGCTCGCGGCGCATCCCGAGACGCCGTTCAAGGTCGTGCTGAACGAGGCGATCGAGCTCGGCAAGAGCTTCGGCGGCGCCGAAGGCCATCGCTTCGTGAACGGTGTGCTCGAGAAAGTCGCGGCGCAGCTTCGCCCCGAAGAAGTGGCGCGCGCGCGCAAGACCGCCTGAACGAGTTCGAGCTCATCCGCCGCTACTTCGAGCGGCCGCTGCGCACCGCGCTGAACGGCGTCGGCGACGATTGCGCGCTGCTGCGCCCGAACGCCGGGCTCGAGCTCGCGCTCACCACCGACCTGCTCGTGGAGGGCCGACACTTCGCAAAGGGCGCGGACCCACGCAAGCTCGGCCACAAGGCGCTAGCCGTGAACCTGTCCGATCTCGCAGCGATGGGCGCCGCGCCGCGCTGGGCGTTGCTCTCGATCGGGCTGCCGTCGGCCGACGAGCGCTGGCTGGCGGCGTTCTCCGCAGGCCTGTTCGCCCTGGCAGAGCGCTTCGGCGTCGAGCTGGTCGGCGGCGATACGACGCGCGCCGAGGCGTGCGTGATCAACATCGTCGCGCTGGGTGAGGTGCCCGCCGGCGTGGCGCTCTACCGCTCGGGCGCGCGCGCCCAGGACGACATCTGGGTCTCGGGCGAGCTCGGCGGCGCTGCGCTCGCGCTGCAGCGCCCGGGCATAGCGGAAGCCGAGCGCCGCCTTCACGAGCCCGAGCCGCGCGTCGAGCTCGGCGAGCGCCTGCGCGGCCTGGCACATTCGGCGATCGACGTATCCGACGGGCTGGTGGGCGACCTCGGCCACATCGTCGAGCGCTCGCGGCTTGGCGCGGTCGTGCACTACGAGCGCATCCCGCGCGCGCGCGCTTTCGGCTCGCTCGGCGACGCGCTGCTCGAGCGCGATTGCGTGCTGTCGGGCGGCGAGGACTACGAGCTAGTCTTCACGGCTGCTTCGGCGCAACGCGGCGCGATCGCGGCGCTGGCCGAGGAGCTCGCCCTGCCGCTCACGCGGATCGGCACCATGGTGGCGGGCGAGCCGAAGCTCGAGGTGCTCGACGCGGAGAGCCGGCCGCTCGCCTATCGCGGCGCGTTCGATCACTTCGCGTGAGCGCCGTCCTGCGGCCGAGCGCCAACTTCACCTTCGCTCATCCGGCGCACGCCATCGCCCTCGGATTCGGCGCCGGCCTTGCGCCGCGCGGGCCGGGCACCGCCGGGACGCTTGCCGCCTGGGCGATTGGCTGGCTGGTGCTGGCGTATGCGCCGCCGATCTTGCTGCTTGCCTGCACGCCGGCGCTTTTTCTCCTCGGCATCTGGGCGTGCGGCGTGACCGGCCGCCATCTCGGCGTGCCCGACCACGGTGCCATGGTATGGGACGAGATAGTCGCCTTCCTGCTGGTGCTCGCGCTCGTGCCGGCCGAGCCCGTCTGGCAGGCCGCGGCGTTCGTGCTGTTTCGCGTCTTCGACATCGCCAAGCCACCGCCGATCCGCGCCTTCGAGCGGCGCTGGCATGGCGGCCTCGGGGTCATGTTCGATGACCTGCTCGCGGCGGCGTATGCGCTTGCCGCGCTTGCGCTCCTGAAGCGCGTTCTCGCGTGAAGGGCCTCGCCGAATCGCTCGGCCGGGCGCTGAAGGCGCGCAACGCCTGGTTGGTCACCGCCGAATCCTGCACCGGCGGCTGGGCTGCGGAAGCGGTCACGGCGATCGCCGGGTCGTCCGCGTGGTTCGAGCGCGGCTTCGTCACTTATTCGAACACCGCCAAGGAGGAGATGCTCGGCGTGCGGGCGCAGACGCTC
>CAYZFN010000170.1:0-5147 GCA_964477695.1 uncultured Enterobacteriaceae bacterium
CGTCGAGCCCTACGCGAGCAAGTGGAAGGCGCAGCCCGAGCAGCTGATCCGCCTCTTCGAGCCCGAGGAGATCAGCATCGCCGTGGCGGGCGGCGAGACGCAGGGCGCCTGGCGCATGTACGGCGGGCGCTACATGAAATCCGTCTCGATCGACAAATGGCGATAAAAATAGGGACAGACCCTATTTTTCTCATCTGGCGAATTGTCTTCGCCTGCCTGCTCGCTTTCGGCGGAACGGCAAACGCGCAGGACTATCCCAAGGGGCCGGTGCGCCTCATCGTCCCGTTCACGCCGGGCGGGCCGACCGACACGATCGCGCGCCTGATGAGCCAGAAGCTGGAAGCGCTCTGGTCGCAGCCGGTCGTGGTCGACTACAAGCCCGGCGCCGGCACCGTGGTCGGCGTCGCGCACGTTGCGCAATCGCCCGCCGACGGACAGACGATCGGCATCGTCGTCTCGAGCTACACCATCAATCCGGTGCTCCGGCGCGAGATGCCTTACGACACGCTCAAGGATTTGCGCGGCGTCTCGATGCTCACCACCTTCGCCATCGCGCTGGTCGCCAATCCCGGCGCGCCCTTCGACGACATCAAGGGCATGGTGGCGTACGCGAAGCAGCATCCGGGCAAGCTCTCCTTCGCGACCCCGGGGGTCGGCGGCACCACGCACCTCGCGGTCGAGCTCCTGAAGAGCATCGCCGGCATCGACATGGTGCATGTCCCGTACAAGGGCAGCTCGCCGGGACAGGTCGACGTGATCGCCGGCCGCGTGCCGCTCATGAGCGATCCGCTCTTCTCGGCCATGCCGTTCGTGCGCGCGGGAAAGCTGAAAGTGCTGGCGGTCACCACCGAGAAGCGCGTGCCGGGCTTCGAGCAATTCCCGACCATCGCCGAGACGTATCCCGGCTTCGACGTCCTCGCCTACCTCGGCTTCGTCGTGCCGAAGGCGACGCCGGACGCCGTCGTCAAGGCGATCCAGGGCGCGTCGGCCAAGGCGCTCGCCATGCCCGACCTGCGCAAGCGCATCGACGAGCTCGGCAACACGCCGGTCGGCTCGACGCCCGAAGACTTCGACCGCTTCATCGCCGCCGACATGCAGAAGTGGGCGAAGGTAATAAGGGACGCGAAGATACCGCTCGAGTAGCTCAGCTTTCGCGCGCCGGCAGCAAGAAGCCCTCGCGCACCACCTCCCTGCCCTCGATGAGCTCCTCCGAGGCGCGCCGCTCCTCGTCGAACGCCACCTTCGCAAGTTGCCGCAGCGCACGGCGCGCCTCGTCAAGCGATCGTCCGTAGGCGTTGATCCCGGGTAGCTCCTCGACGAAGGCGAAGTACCCCTCGCGGGACTTCACGTAGACGGCAGTGAAGGCGATCATGCCTTCGGCCAATGGAGGCTCGCGCGCGTGTCGCCCTTCGCCTTGACCGTCACCGTTCGATGCACCACTTCGCCCTTGCGCGTCGCGGAGATCGTGTAGCGGCCGGGCAGCAGCTTCACCAGCACGATCGGCCCGCCCTTGACGTCGAGCACCTGCTCGCCGGCGGCATCCTTGATGACGATCGGCACTTCGGCGACATACGCGCCGTCCTTGCCGGCGGACAGGACGACGCTGAGGGGATAGTTCTTCGCCTCGGCTTTCATCGCCGAGGACTCGTCCTCGCCGATGCCGCCGCTAAGGTAGGTGACGCCGTGGTCCGTCTTGGGCTGCGGCAGCGTCGCCGCGAAGGAGGAAAACGGTAACGCGAGCGCGAGCGCGCTCGCGGACAACATCAGAATGCGTTTCATTGCCTGTCTCCGTGTTGATGAGGCTTAGTGGCCGCGCAGGTCGACGATGTCTTTCAGCAGATGGCGCGCGCGGGCCGCGTCGGCGGCGCCGGCATGGACGAGCATGAGGATTTGTCCGCCCCGAACGGCAGCCTCGTAAGTCGAGACCTCGCCGGGGGACATTCCGGCGAGCGTAAGCATCCGGACGAGCGCCCAGGCGTGCGGCCGCGCGTATCCGCCGACCAGGACGGACGCGATCGCCCCGACGGCTACTACATAGCCGGTGAAAGGCACCCAGGTGAGCGCCACCGCGGCCGGCGAGTCGGCGAGGCGGTTCCATAGCGCGCCGCGCTCGCCCCACACCCTGGCATGCGCTCCCGCGACGGCGATGCCCATCTGATGCAGTACGGTAGGCGACTCCTTGCCGATGATCGACAGCCTGGCGAGCTCGAAGCCCGCTTGCTCGAGCTTGTCGATCGCTTTCTCGGCGCGCTGCGTGGACTCGAATACGCCGACCATGGCGGCGGCGCGGTAGATGGCATGGCTGGAATCTTTGGTGGCTTGCATCCTCGCTTGCTCCTTCGCTGCTGCAGCGCTCATTGCGCATGGCGCGAAACCTACGCGCGCGTCCTTAACGGGCGCTTAGGGGCCACGTTAAGCAGATTAAGGAAACAGCCAAAGCAGGGCACCCCTCGCGTCGTGAGTCAGCGCGACGGAAACGATGTAAGCCGCGGTCGCGGCGGCGCCGATGAACGCGGCGATGCGAACCCGCCTGCTGCGGCCGTGCCGCAGCGCTATCGCGCCAAGGACGATGTAGACCACGAGGCCGATCACCTTCGCGGTGAGCCAGCCCGCCGCGAATGGGTATTGGCGAATCAGCCAGCAGAGCCAGAGCGCGCTCGCAAGCAGCGCCGTGTCGACGACATGCGGCGCGATGCGTACGAAGCGCGCCCGGAGGATCGGCGACCCGGCGAGCATGAGGACGCCGCGCACCGCGAAGCCGCCGAGGCTCAGGATCACGCAGGCGACGTGGATGTCCTTTACCAGGAGATAGTCGGGCATGCTGCGATGCTACATTTCCGGCAAATACTGTCCCGCACGCATTGACCGCCCGAGGAGCCGGCCCCTAACCTCGGCGATCCCGGTCGACATGACCAGCCTCCTTCAGCTTGCGTTCAAGTCGCGCGTGCTCACGCGGCGCGATCTCGCGCCGGTGGTGGTGATCGACGCCGTGCTCTCGCGCCATACCCGGACCGAATACTTCGCACGGCGGCTGGACGCGGCGCAGGCCGATCCGGAGCGCCACCTGCAGATCGGCATAGACGAGGACGGCGCGCTCGCCGCGTTCGCGTTCGGCCGTGTGCTGGAGGGCGAGTTCGGCCGCGACCGGCCGTCCGTGCGCCTGGAAGCCATCGGCGTGCAGCTTTCGGCGCAGCTGCATGGCCTCGGCTCGGCGCTCGCCGCGGCTTTCGAGGACGAAGTGCTGCGGCGGGGCATCGGCGAGATCCGCACCGCCGCCCGCTGGAGCGAGCACGAGCATCTGCGCTTCCTCGATCATTGCGGCTACCGGCTGGCGCCGAGCCATGTCCTCGCCCGGGCGCTGCCGGACTACGACGCCTTGCCGCGCCGCGCCGACACGAGCCGGGGCAGCGTACAGCTCGGCGTGCTGCGCGAAACCGACCTCGAAAGCCTCGTGCGCATCGATCGGCGTCACACCGGCCGCGACCGGCAGGCTTTCCTCGGTCGCGCGTTGCGCGAGGCGGTCGACGATCCGGCGCTGCGCGTATCGCTCGCCGCGCGCGTCGGCGGCGCCGTGGCCGGCTTCCTCATGGCGCGCCTCGACTATGGCGACTTCGGGCGCGCCGAGCCGGCGGCGATCATCGACATCATCGGCGTCGATCCGCAGCGCGCAGGGCAAGGCATTGGCCGCGCGCTGCTCTCGCGGCTGCTCGTCGACCTGCGCGAGGTCGCCATCGAGCGCGCCGAGACGGTGGTGCCCACGGGCAACCTGCCGCTGCTCGGGCTGTTCCACGACGCAGGCTTCGTGCCCTCGGAGCGGATCGCCTTCGTGAAGCGGCTGGCGCGCTAGCCCCTTTAAAAGGTTCCTGACCCCTTTTTCCGCGCCAGCTTGAGCAGCGTCTCGAGGGTGATCGAGCCGAAGGTCGCCTTGGCAGTCTCGTCGATCTCGGCCAGCACGCGCTCGAGGGCGCGCTCGATGTCGCGCCGGCGCTCTTTCGGCGCCGCGCCGCCCGAGGCGCCGATGCGCTCGAAGAGCGCGATCACGTCGAGCAGCGTGACCCGTTTCGCGTTGCCGCAGAAGCGGTAGCCGCCGCCCGAGCCGCGCGCCGCGCTCACCAGGCGGGCGCGGCGCAGCCGCGCGAGCACCTTGGCGAGATGGTGCGGCGAGGCGCCGTACTTGTGCGCGATCTCGCCGGTCGAGAACTGCCGCTCCGGCTGCGCGGCGAACTCGAGCACGCTGTGCAGCGCGAGCAGCGTGTTCTTCTGCAGCTTCAGAGGTCGCGCTCCAGCGCTATGAAAGGCGCGGCCATCATGCCCTGGCTGCGGAAGAAAGCCAGCACGAGCGAATCGTCGCGCGCGAGCAGCGTTCGCACCTTGTCCACGCCGCGCGCGCGGAACGCGGCGCAGATTCTCTCGAGCAGCCGCGTCCCGGTGCCGCGCAGCCGGGCATCCGGGCGCACGCCGAGGCCGAACACCCAGCCGCACGGCGGCGAGCCGAACTCCCAGTCGCGCACCTCGCCGACCACGTAGCCGTGCACCCGTCCGTCGGCCTCGGCCACCAGGAAGTAGCGCTGCGCGTGCCGACCGCCATAGCGGCGCAGGATCCCGCTCCAGTAGCGCGCCTTGCGCAGCCCGGTGATGCGCGCGTCGATGTCGACCACCTGGGCGAGATCGCCCTTTCGCGCACGGCGTATTTTCTTAACCTGAATCAAACCGCCCCCCTGGCCGCGAGTCTACGGTGCACGAACAGCCTAAAGAAGGAGGCCGTCATGCTGGTTCGCATCCTGCTCGCCGCGGCAGGGCTCGTCCTTGCCGTTTCCTCGCATGCCCAGGCGCCGATCCGCATCGGCGCCTTCCTCTCGGTCACCGGCCCCGCGGCGTTCCTCGGCGATCCGGAGCAGAAGACGCTCGAGCTCTACGTCGAGAAGCTGAACGCCTCGGGCGGTGTGCTCGGCCGCCGGCTCGAGCTCGTCGCCTACGACTCGGCGGGCGACGCCGAAAAGGCGCGCAGCTACGTGAAGCGCCTGATCGAGCAGGACAAGGTCGACGTGCTGGTCGGCGGCTCGACCACCGGCGAGACGATGGCCGCGGTACCGCTCGCCGAAGCCGCCGGGGTGCCCTTCATCTCGCTCGCCGGCGCGGTGGTGATC